>JBKQHH010000062.1:0-6278 GCA_052148875.1 Solirubrobacteraceae bacterium | reverse complement strand
TGCAGAAGACGATCGGTGGCGGCGGCGTTGCGCATGCTGATGCGCACGTGACGCGGCTCACCCAGCGCGTCGCCGACCGCCACGAGCACGCCCGCCTGGGCCAGGCGCGCGGCCAGCTCGCCGCCGTCGAGCGCGGGATGCGCCACCCACACGAAGTTGGCCTGGCTGTCACTGAGCTCGAATCGCCGCGCGCGCAGCTCCGCGGACAGGCGCGGGCGCTCCTCCCAGATCGTGCGCACGCGACGATCGATCAGCTCCGAGCAGCTGCGCAAGGCCTCCAGCGCCCCGGCCTGGGAGATCTCCGAGACGCCCAGGTCGGGAGCGAGCTCCTCGAGCAGATCCTCCGAGCCGGGTCCGCCGAGCGCGTAGCCGATGCGCAGTCCCGCAAGCCCCCACGCCTTGGAGAAGCTGCGGAAGACGAGCAGGCGCGGATGGTGCTCGAGCAGCGCCAGCGACGAGCTGGACGGCTGCGCGTCGGCGAACTCGACGAGCGACTCGTCGAGCAGCACCGCCACGCTCGCGGGCAGCTGCTCGAGCAGCCGCTGCAGCTCGGCCGCCGGGAGCAGCTCTCCGGTGGGGTCGTTGGGGCTGGCCAGCGCGATCGCGCGCACGTCCGGCTCGAGCGCCGCGGCCTCCAGCAGGGCGTCGACGCCAGCGCTCGCATTGGCGTTGGCGCCCGCGCTTGCGCCGCCGCCGGCGTTCCCGTCCCCCGCGCTGACGCGCACCGCGCGGCCATGCGCGCGGCGCGCCATGATCGGGTACAGCGGGTAGGACGGCCAGTGCGTGAGCAGCTGCTGCCCGGGCTCGAGCAGCGCGCGGGTGGCCGCGCTGAGCAGATCGGCGGCGCCGTTGCCCAGGATCAGGCGCTCGGGGTCGACTCCATGGCGCTCCGCGAGCACCCCGCGCAGATCCGATCCGAGCAAATGCGGATAGCGGTTCAGCCCGCGGCGGGCGACGAACGTGATCGCGCTGACGATGCGCGGGTGGGGCAGCTCGGGCCAGGTCGTGAGCGACAGGTCGAGCGTCTCCACGCGCGTGAGCGCTTTGCGCCGGCGCTCGGCCGCCTCCTCGCGCAGGCCAACGTTGACCTCCTCCTCGGACATCCCCTCGAATTGGCGGTAGTAGTCGAGCAGGCCCATGGCGATGGACTCGTTCTAGCAGCGAGCGTCGGGCGCGGCGGGCGGTGTGCGCGCGTGGGGCGGGCGCGAGGCCGTCACTGGCCCCCGCCGCGGACGACGAGGCTGGTCCCGGGTCCGTGGATGACCACGAACCACAGCAGGAACCCGAGCGCGCAGACGACCGCGGTGGCCGCGAAGATCCTGCCGAGGACGCCCGTGCGCTGGTCGTGGCCGGCGGCGCGGCGCACCAGGATCCACGCGCTGTCCAGGCGTTTCATCAGCGCGAGCGCGCCGAACAGCAGCGCGAACAGCCCGACGAACGACACGAGGATGCCGAGGCTGACGCTGCCGGTCAGGTAGTTCGCCTGCGAGCCCAGCCACAGGCACGCGAGCGGGATCGGCCCCCAGCAGAGCAGGCACAGCAGCGTGATCGCCGCGAGCATCAGGCTCGCGAAGGAGCCGTCGACGCGCTGGCGCAGATCGCTGCCGCGCTGGGGCAGCGTGCGAAAGCGCACGGGCGCGGTGCCCGGGCGCCGGCCGACGAACAGCCCGCCGTTATCGGTTGGGTCGGTGCGCATCGCTTCTCATGTTCGCAGGTACGTCGACGGCCGCGGGTCAGCCGGCGTACAGCGCGTCGAACAGATCCGCGTAGCGCTCGTTGACGACGTTGCGCTTGACCTTCAGCGTCGGCGTCAGCTCGCCGGTCGGCTGCGAGAGGTCGTGATCGAGGATCGCGAACTTCTTGACCTGCTCGACCTGCGCGTATTTGGCGTTCGCACGGTCGATCTCCTGCTGGATCAGCGCGTGCACGGCGGGGTCGCGCGACAGCGACGGGATGTCCTCCGGCAGGCCGTGCTCGCGCGCGAAGGTCGGGATCTCTTCCTCGTCGAGCGTGATCAGCACCACCGGATACGGGCGCTGGTCGCCGTGCATGACCGCCTGGGAGATCCAGCGGCACTGCTTGAGGTCGTTCTCGATGTTCGCCGGCGTCAGGTTCTTGCCGCCGGCGGTGATGATGATGTCCTTCTTGCGCCCGGTGATCGACAGGTAGCCGTCCTCGTCGATCGAGCCGAGGTCGCCCGTGTGCAGCCAGCCGTCCTCGACCGCGCCGAAGCTCGTGGGCGCGTGGTTGTGGTAGCCGGCGAAGATGTTCGGGCCTTTGATCAGGATCTCGCCGTCGTCGGCGATCCGCAGCTCGACGCCCGGCAGCGCGCGCCCGACGGTGCCGAAGCGGTGGTTCTCGACCGTCGAGGTGGTCGCCGCGGTGGCCGTCTCGGTCATGCCGTAGCCCTCCAGCACGGGCACGCCGCACGCCCAGAAGAACTCGAGGATCTCGCGCGCGATCGGCGCGGCGCCGCTGGTGGCGTGGCGCACGTTGCCGCCGAAGATCGCGCGCACGTTCTTGAACAGCTGCTCGTCGGCTTCCTCGAACGGCGCCCGCAGCTCCTCCGGCACGGGTTCGCCGCGGCTGATCATGTCGCGCACCTTCACCCCCAGCGCGATCGCCTTCTGCGCGCGCTCGCGCTCCTCCGGCGGCTGCGCCTCGATCGCGCCGTGCGCGAGCGTGTAGATCTTCTCGAACACGCGCGGCACCGACGGCAGGTACGTCGGTTTGACCTCCAGCAGCTCGGGGACGATCTGCTTGGTGTCGCCGCCGAAGTACGCGAGCGTGCCGCCCAGGTCGAACACCGCCAGCTGGATCAGCAGCGCGTAGGAGTGCGCGAGCGGCAGGTACAGGTAGATGACCTCGTCGCCCTGGATCTCGCCCGCTTCGCTGACCATGTCGATGATCGCGCGGTAGTTGCCGTGCGTGAGCACGCAGCCCTTCGGCGGCCCGGTCGTGCCGGACGTGTAGATGAACGTGAACGGGTCCTCCGGGCGCACCGCCGCGCTGCGCGCCTGAAGCTCCTCGGCGGAGCGCGTGCGCCCGCGCTCGCGCACCTGCTCGAGCGTGATCGGCTCGAGCGCGCCGGCGGCTGCGCCGGCCGGGGAGCCGTTGGCGGCGGCGGAGCCGTTGACCGCCGAGGAGCCGTTGGCGGCGGCGTCGCCCGCGGGCGGGTCGATCACGATCACCGTGCGCAGGTGCGGCAGCTGCTCGCGGATGGCGTCGATCTTGGCGAGCTGCTCGGCGTTCTCGCACACGACCGCGCACGCGTCGGAGTCGGAGATCACCCACAGGCACTCCTCGGGGGAGTTGGTCTGGTAGATCGGCACGACGACCGCACCGGCGGACGTGGCGCCCATGTCCACGTAGGACCACTCGGGGCGGGTGTTCGCGAGGATGCAGAAGCGCTCGCCCGGCTCGATGCCCAGGTCGATGAGGCCGAGGCCGATCTCCCGGACGACGTCCGCGAGCTGGGCGTACGTGACGTCGTGCCAGCCGCCGTCGCGCTTGTAGCGCACGGCGACGTGCTCGGCGTGCTGCGCGGCCGAGTGCGCGATCAGGTCGGCGATCGTGCGCGACCCGCTGGTCGTCGCGGCGGCCGTTGCCTCCATCTGGACTCCTTCCTCAAATCCTCACGCGAATGGGGCTCAGATGTTAGACGTTGGAGCACATATTGGATAGGCGCAGCGTATATCGGCTCTCGTCTCTTGCGAAACGTCCAGGTCAGCGAGATCCGCGAGGCGTCAGACGGGGTTGGGCACGTCGAGGAACACGTGGCGAAGGGCGAAGCCCTCGGCGAGGTGCTCGCCGAGGGCCCTGACGCCGAACGTCTCGGTCGCGTGGTGCCCGGCGGCGATGAGGTGCACGCGCGACTCGCGCGCCTGCGCCATCGAGCGCTCGGTGGGTTCGCCGGTGAGCAGCGCGTCGGCGCCCGCCGCGGCGGCGTCCGCGGTGTAGTCGGAGCCGCCACCCGAGACGATCGCCAGGCGGCGCACGCGCGGCGGGCCGGCGTCGAAGACGAGCGGCTCGCGCTCGGTGAGGGTGTGGACGCGGGCGAAGAGGTCCTCGGCGGGGATGCCGTCGGTCGGGGCGTCGCCGGCGGCGTTGCCGGGGGCGTCGGGCGGGGCGTCGGACTCGCCGCCGCCGGGCAGGGTGGCGATGAAGCCGATCGGCTGGCCGTGGTGCAGGGCGAAGGGGGCGAGGTCGGTGGCGCCGAGCGCGCGGGCGAGCAGCGCGTTGTTGCCGAGCTCGGGGTGGGCGTCGAGCGGTAGGTGGTAGGCGGCCAGCGCTATGCCGGCGTCGAAGAGGAGCTGCAGGCGGCGCTTGAGGACGGGGTCGACCGTGCGCACGCCCGAGCCCCAGAACAGGCCGTGGTGGACGAGGAGCAGCTGCGCGTGCTCCCGGGCGGCCAGCTCGAACAGCTCCGCGTGCGCGGACACGCCCGTGGCGATCGTCTCCACCTGCGCGGGCCCGGGCACCTGCAGGCCGTTGACGCAGTAGTCGTCGAAGCGCTCGGGCTCGAGCAGACGGTCGATCTCGGCGAGGACGTCGGCGGTGGGGGCGGGCATCGGGCGAGCGTAGCGGGGATGGCTGGGACGCGGTCGTCCTGCGCGTGTATGGAATACTTGGGCGGCGTCGGGGCGTGGCGCAGCCTGGTAGCGCGCACCGTTCGGGTCGGTGAGGTCCCGAGTTCGAATCTCGGCGCCCCGATCAAAAAGCCCCCGGAAATCGGGGGTTTTTTGTAAGCGTTCAGTGCCCTGGCTCAGGTGAGCAGTGGCACGGGGTCGCCGCGGGCGTGGGCGCTGAGCGCGTCGGTGAGATAGACGAATAGGGAGCGTCGTTGTAGGCGGCAGGTGCCGTGGGCTGAGAGCAAGCGTGCGATGCGCTGCTCGCCGTGCTCGGATTGGCTGCCGAGCGAGAGCTTGCGGTAGATGACCGCGCCGCGCAGGGCGCGCTCGGCGTGGTTGTTGGTCGGCTCCACGCCCTTGACTGAGGCGAACGTCCACAGCGCCGGCCAGGCCTTCAAGAGGTTGCGCGCCATGCCGCGGCAGTGTTTGTTGCGCGCTCGCTTTGCCCCATAGCGGCGGATGATCGGCTTGTACTGCCGCTGCAGGCGCCGCACGGTGCGCTTCAGCTCGTGCCGATCGTGAGTGTGCTGAAAGACCTCCCAGGCCCAGAAGACGTCCCCTGAGAGCTCAAGGCCTGCCTCGCCGAACTCCTTCTCGGCCGCCAACCCTTCGGCGTGGGCTTGGAAATCGCGCTTGAGGTGCGACCAGCACAGCTGGCGGCGGGCGAGCGGCAGGTGCGCGTAGGCCCACCAGCGGTCGGAGGTGACGATCGCCTCGGTGTCGGCGAGCAACTCCTTGGCGTGATCCTCGTGGCGGTCTGCTGCGATATGCAGGTAGGCGTGGCGCTGATCAAAGATGCCCCACAACGCACGACGCTCACCGGCGGTGCGCCAGCCCGTCTCATCCATGTTCACGGCATCTGAGCCGCGCAGCCTGAAGAGCAGATCGGCGTGCGGCTTGGCCAGGGCCTCGCTAGCGCGCGCGAGGATCGACTCCACGGTGCCAGTTGAGATGCGTGATGAGAACAGCTGCTCGCAGCACTCCACGACATCGCGGCGGGAGATGCGGTTGCGAACCGAGAGGGTCGCGACAGCCGCCTGGAAGCGGGGACCGAACGCGCTCTGGGCGACCTCGCGCGGCAGCTCGCCGCGGACGCGCTCGCCGCAGCGCAGGCAGCACAGCCGCTGGCAGCGGTGCTCTGTGACCCGCACCGAGATCACCGGCAGCTCCTCGACCTGCCAGCGCACCGGCTTGCCTACCGCCACGCGCTCCTCGCGCGCGAAGACGTGTCCGCACTCGCAGCACTCGGGCCAGTGCTCGACGACCTCATCCACCGCCCACGTCGGCAGCAGCGGCCGCCCGCGTCCCTCGTGACCCGGCTGGGCACCCTGCTTACGCCCAGAGGGATCCTTGCCGCGCTTGGGCGTCCCGCCGGGGGGATCGGCGCTCGGCGGTTGCGAGGAGTTGCGCGAGGACCGTTTGCCCTTGCGCTCGAGCTGAGCGATCCGCTCCTCCTGGCGCGCCACCCGCGCGGACAGAGCCTGCACCTGCGCCGTCAGCCGCTCATTCTGAGCCGAGAGCTCAACCAGCACGCGCGCCACGACCTCACGACCCTGTGCATAGATCGCCTCCGCATCGGAGCGCTCCACACAGAAACATTCGACACCACCGGACTATGTCCCCCAGGGCGCTGAACGCCTACGGTTT
>JBKQHH010000061.1:0-13835 GCA_052148875.1 Solirubrobacteraceae bacterium | reverse complement strand
TCTTCAGTGCGGGCGGGCACGTGTATGTCCGCGAAGGCGAAACGACGCTCGAGATCCCGGGGTCGGCGGGGTTCCTCGCCGCAAGCGCGGACGGCTCAAGGGTGCTGCTCAACGATGGGGAGCTCTACAACGTCGGTGATCTCGGCGAAGCACCCGTCGATCTAACCGGCGGCCACGGCGGCTTTCAGGGCGTGCTCGCGCGCACCGAAGATCTCTCCTCGATCTACTTCACCGACACCGCGGAACTCACGCCCGAAGCGAACAAGGACGGCGAGAAAGCACAGGCCGGGGACCCGAACGTCTACCGCTACCACGAAGGCACCCTCACGTTCATCGTGACCACGCCCGCGAGCTACGGGCAGACGAGCCCCGACGGGCGCTACCTCGCGTTCATGTCCCTCGAACCCCTCACCGGATACGACAACCAGGTCGAAAACGCTCGTTCCGAAGAAGGGTTCTGCCCGGGCCAGGGAGAAATCCTTTCCCGCTACCACGTGCCGATCCGGGCGTGCTACGAGGTCTTCGAGTACGACGCCACCAGCGCCAACCTCGCTTGCGCGTCCTGCAACCCCGCGGGCATCCCCCCGCTCGGCCTCTCGGTGCTGCCCACCAGCAGCGGGCTCGCCCAGCCACACAACCTCTCCGATAACGGGCGTGTCTTCTTTGACAGCCGCGACACGCTCACCCCAGCCGATGTCAACGGGAGCATCGAAGATGTCTACGAGTACGAGCCCGCCGGGACCGGCAGCTGCACGCCGGCCACGAGCGACGCGTCCGGCGGGGGCTGCATCTTCCTGATCTCCGCCGGGCACGGCAGCTCGGACTCCAACTTCCTCGCGGCCAGCGAAGAAGGCAAAGACGCCTTCTTCACAACCCGCGACGATCTCCTGCCCGCCGACAAAAGCGAACTGATGGCGCTCTATGACGCACGCGAAGCCGGCGGGTTCCCCGAACCACCCGAACCACAACCCTGCACCAGCGAAGAATGCAAGCCCCCCGCCGCCCCCCGACCGGCCCTCTCCACCCCCGCCAGCAACGCCTTCCAAACCACCAGCAGCCTCACCACCCCAATACCCACCAGGTCCCCCACCCCCGCGCCCCTCACACCCGCACAAAAGCTCGCGAAAGCCCTCAAACACTGCCATAAACAGAAAAACAAGAAGAAACGCGCCACCTGCGAAACCCACGCACACAAAACATACCCCACCACCAGCAAAACCAGCAAACACGCACAAGCCAGCCACCACCACAGGAGAACCACACCCCACCCAGCCACCACGGCATCGCCCGCGGGACTGTCTCGGTGAAACAACCCGAAGCAGCTGCGTGTCCGTCCCTGGTGTCTCTCACCCGCGCAAATAGCACGCTGCCGTTTCCCCGATAATAGAGGAACCACCGATACGGGTGACTCCAGCCGTTTGGGACGGCGAAAAGAATTATGGCCGTTCCCGGCGCGGCCGTGGACCTTGACACGCTGGTCACAGTCGCGCATCCTCTAGCAGTCGGTCTCACCGTGTGGCGCTTGCAGGCGTAGAGCGGGTCACGTGAGGCACGGGCGGCCGACCACAAACCACGAACCGCCCCGGTATCCCGGGGCGGAGAAGGAGGTTATGGTCATGTCCCGATCGAGGTTGATCCTCATCGGCCTGTTCGCCGTGCTGACGGCCAGCGCTGTCACGTCGACGTCAGCGTCAGCATTACAATGGTATGTCAAAGGAGTCGTACTGTCCGGAGTATTAAAGATCGAAGCGAAACAATTAGGGGACGCCGTGCTGAAAGACAAAATTGCCGGAGTCGCGGGAGAATTCGTCTGTTCGGCGCTCAGCGACTCGGGGACGATCGATAACGGTGGGACACCCGCATTAGGGTTAGGGTTAGTCCTTCTGGACTACAAAGGATGCACCGTGCCGAAACCGGCGGGTTGCAAAATCCTCAACGAATTAATCTCAACGACGGCGAAGTTGGATCTGGGTACTATCAGCGGGAAGCCGTACGCCTTATTCTCACCCGACCCATCCGGGAGTGTCTTCACGTTAATCCCGGTCAGGGGTTGTTCGGAGGAAGCCAACTATACTCTCGAAGGCGAACTCGTCGGGTTAGTGAACAACGCGAGACGGACGATCGAATTCGAAAACAAAGGTGTCAACAACAAACTGAGACTAGGCGGCAAAGAAGCAGAAGTCGAGTCCGATGACTTTGTGTTAATGGAAGGCGGTGGGGCTTTCGAAGCCAAATAGTAGGTAGATGGGTGCTGTGTGACTGTTGGGGCTGGTGTGTCGTGACGGCCACGCGGTGATGGTTGTGTGGTGCGGGGCGCCCGGGCTTGTCCGGGGGCCCCGCACCAGGCGCTGAGTCATGCGTTAGAGGATGCTCCGATCGAGTGCTGGTTGTTGCTCAGGTGCCGGTGTGTGCCGGCAGGCTAGTGGATGCGACGGTGACCCATGGCGATGTTCGGTGCCAGGGTGTGAGCCGTAGTAGTCCCCAGTGGGTGCCGTGTAGCAGGAGTCCGTGTCCTTTGGGTAGTTGGGCGATGTCGCCGGGTGGGAGGGTGCGGTGGCGTTGGGTGTGGTAGGTGACGCTTTCGCTGCTGGTTCCGGGGCCTGGGAGGAGCTTCTCGCTTTGGTTGCGTCCGCGGGTGTAGGAGATGAGTTGGCGGTCGTATTCGCCGAGGGCGAGGGAGATCGCCTCGAGGGTGCGGGGGTCGGCGATGCCGGTGAGGATGAGCTTGGTTTGGAAGAGGGAGAGGAAGCCGTCGGCGGCGGCGTCTCCCCAGCGGTTGCGGGTTTGGGAGAGGTCTTGGAGGCAGGCGAGGACGTGGAGGTGTTGTCCGCCGGCTTCGGAGACGAGGGCGGGGAGGTCGTGGATGGGGGCGATGTTGGCGACCTCGTCGAGGCAGAGGAAGACGGGCGGCGCGTCTGCGGGGCTGGTGGCGGCCTGCTGGTAGGTGGCGTGGCGGATCTGCTCGAGTAGGCCGACGACGAGTGGTGCGCATAGTGCTTGCTTGTGGGCGGGTGCGGTGATGTAGATGGTGTCGGTGGAAGCAGCGAAGTGTGTGGGGTCGAAGTTGGGGTTGGCGGCGGCGTTGCGGGTGGCGTTGGCGTTGTAGGCGGCGAGTACGCCGGCGGTGGCGGAGAAGATCGAGGAGCGCTCGCGTTCGTCGGTCTTGGCGATGCCGACGAGCACGTCGTTGGCGACGGTGGCGTCGTGGTCCTCGAGCGCGAGGCCTGCTGCTTTGAGGTCTTGGCGCAGCACCCAGCGCAGCAGCTCTGAGATGGGCTGGTGGCTGAGGTTGGCGGCGTGCAGCAGCGGGGCGAGCAGTGCGGTTGAGCGCTCGCGCCAGTGCTGCTCGTTGCTGGTGCCCTTGCCGGGGGCCGTGGCGGCGGCCATCGCTCGCGCCATGAGCAGCGCGTCGTCCCAGGTGCGCGCGGCGGTGATCGGCGACCAGGATAGGCGGCGGATGCCCTGGGGGAGCTGTGTTTGCTCGCCGGTGGGGTCGAACAGCCAGACCTGCCCGATCTGTGCTCTGGCCTGCCAGGTCGCGTTCAGGACGTCTGGCTTGGTGGCGGTGGAGACGGCGGCGCCGGGTGCGGCGAGCATCGCGGGGATCACGATGTTGCTGGTCTTGCCTGAGCGTGGCGGGCCGAGGACCATGACGGCGTGCTCGGGGTCGGCGGTGACCCAGCCGCCGCCGGGGCGGTATCCGAGGAAGGCGCCGCCGCCGAGCCGGCGCATGTGCGCGCGCACGGCCTCGCCTGGGTTCTCAGCGGCGGCGAGCTGGTCGCCGAGACGGATCGCCGGCGAGCGCTCCCGTGCGCGGATGGGCAGCCGCAGTCGCCCGCTGCGGACAGCGCGCACGAGCACGTAGACGGTGAGCGCCAGCAGCGTGTCGCGGCCGATCGTGTGCAGCGTCGAGGTCGCGGCGCCCACCGCTCCGTCCTGCAGTAGCCGGTGGGTGAACAGCTCGAGGGCGATCGCGATGAGCGCGATCGCGCCAAGTTTGAGGCGCAGGCGGTGGCTGGTGGGGGGTGGGCGGTGCTCGTGGGAGGGCCCCCAGCCGCGTGATGATGCTGATCTTGACATCAGACTGACATCATATTATGATTGCGGTGTGATTGCAAGCGACATCGACAAGGGAGGCGGGGGAGCGTGAGCGGTTCGCGACAGCCGTTGGGACGGGGGACGCGTGGCGTGATGCGCGAGATCGACCAGGAGCTCGAGCGCATCGACAAAGGGCTTTCAGGCTATGAGCCGCTGTTGCGCGAGCGCGAACGGCTGCTCGCCGCGCGCGCCGCGCTGACGGGTTCCGGGCCGGCGAGGGGCGCCGCCCGCGGTCGTACGTCGCAGGATGACGTCGCTGCCTACCTGGCGGAGCATCCGGACTCCTGGCCCGCGCAGATCGCTGACGTGCTGGGGGTGCCGGTGACTAACGTCTCCGCGCATCTGTACCGGGGAAAGAGCACTCGCTTCCAGCGCACCGCCCGCGGCTGGCGCGTACGTTCTTTGGGAGGAGGGTCAGATGCCGGCTAGGAGCGACAAGCATGTATATGACCAAGCAGCCCGCGACCAGCGCGTATGTGATCAGCGTCGAGGAGATCACCCCAGGCTGGGTGCTCCTCTATGCGAGCACGTTCGCGGTCCAGGCGCTCTGCGCCTCGATCCGCGGGCTCGTTGCCTACCCGCTGCTGTGGCTGATCTTCACGATCCTCGGCCAGTCCACCGCCCCTTTGCACGTGGTCGCGTGGATCGTCGGCTACGGCCCGCTGATCCTGTCCTTCGCCACGCTGCTGCTGCCGCTCGGCAGCTGGCTGTGGATGCAGCAGACCGGGGGACGCACGCCCTCGGAGCGCGAGCGGCTCGTCTACGAGGACGCGCTCGCCCTCCTCACCCAGGCCGACCCGCAGCTGCGCCCGCCACGGCGGTGGTTCGTGCTCGACGCGCCGACCCCGAACGCCGCGGCGTACGCGGACACGCTGATGCTCACCCGCGCGCTGCTGGAGAGCGGCTACCTGGAGCCGGTGCTCGCGCACGAGCTCGGACACCTCAACACCTCCGACGCGAGGCTCACAGCCGCACTGCATCGCCTGACGACCCCGCCCAGGCGGCGGATGCCGTTCCCGCTACGCACGATCAGCTTCCTCTCCAGCGGCGCGCTCGGGGTATGGATGACCCGCACGCCGTGGGCGGCATACTGGCGCGCCCGCGAGTTCCAGGCCGACCAGTACGCGGCGAAGCTCGGCCAAGGCCAGGCACTCGCGCGGTTCCTGGACACCAACGCGCTGGAGAACGACCTACCGATCCCGTTCATGTGGCTCACCGAGCACTCCCACCCCGCCACCGAGCACCGCATCGACCACCTCCACCGGGATGGCGGGCCGGTGTGAACGCTAACGCGCGTTCCACCGCGCGGGTAGCTCCGGGGGCGGAACCCGTCAAGGCCGCCCCTGCGGGGCCGCCTGCGGCGGGGCCTGCCGGCCCGGCCTTGACAGAACCCGCCCCCTGCGCTGGATAGCAGCGATGTCGGCAGGGCGAGCCCTGCCGACCTCAGACCACCACGAACGATCGGACAGCCCGATGAGAGCACTCGCCACGATCCCCCTGCGTCACGCCACCCGCATCCGCCCCGCCGCCCGGCGCTCCCTCGGCGTCGCCGCAGAACCGACCCCCGGCGGGCGCGCCGGCATGGACGCACTGCTCACCGCCGACGAGGTCGCCGAGCTGCTCCAGGTGACCAAGGCATGGATCTACGCCGAGACCCGCGCCAAGCGCATCCCCCACGTCCCCCTCGGAAGCTACGTCCGCTACCGCCGCACCGCCGTCCTCCAATGGATCACCGCGCTCGAGCGCCACTCCTACCGCGGCGGACGCGTACCGCTCAGCGAGGAGTAGACCATGGGCAAGAGGCGATCCCACGGCACCGGACACCTCTACGAGAAGTCCGGCTCCTACTACAGCCGCTGGCGCACCTCCGACGGACGGCTGCTGAACCGCAAGATCGGGAAAGTCCGAAGCATCGGCGAGCGCGACGGCCTCACCCGCACACAGGCCGAGCGCGAGTTCCGCCGCCTCCAAGAACAAGAGGAGCACACACCCAGACCACGCCACGACGCCGAGACCCCCACCGTCGACACGATCGCCGACTCCCTGCGCGAGCGCCTCGAGCTGCGGGGCCGGAGCAAGTCCTACCGCGAGAACTGCGAGTACATGCAGCGCGTGCACATCTCGCCCTTCATGGGCGACCGTCGCGCCACCGAGATCACCACCGACGACGTCGAAGCGCTGACCCGGGCGCTGCTGAAGAAGGGGCTGGCGCCGAAGACCGTGCGCAACATGCTCGGGTTCCTGCACGCCATCTTCGAGCACGGCATCGACCGACGGTGGCTGCGCGAGAACCCGGTCAGGCGTGCCGAGAAGCCCGGACGCCAGCGCAAGGGCGCCAACCCCGACCTCCAGTTCCTCACGGTCGACGAGCTCGAGGCAGTGCTTCGTGCGATCCCCGACGAAACCGTCGTGCGCCGGCCTTCGCCCACACGCAACGGCCGGCGCGGACCCGCTCCGCCGCCATCGCCGGACGTGCTCGGACCGGTCTTGCGCCGGATCATCCTCGCCGCCGCGATGACCGGCCTGCGTGAGTCCGAGCTGATCGGCCTGCGCTGGCGTGACATCGACTGGGCGGCGCAGCGCATCCGCGTGCGCAAGCCCTACGTTCGCGGCGAGCACTCCACCGACGGCAAGTCCGAGCTCTCGACGCGCCGCTCGGTCCCGCTCGCCACCCGCCTCGCGCGCGAGCTCGACGGCTGGTCGCGGCGCAGCCCGTACAACGCCGAGGAGAACCTCGTCTTTGCCCACCCGACCAAGGGCACCCCGCTCGACGGCAGCAAGGTCAACAAGCGCTTCAAAGCCGCCTCCCGCGACGCAGGTGTGCGCGTAATCAAGTTCCACGACCTGCGTCACACCTTCGCCACGCGCCTCGCAGCCTCGAACACCCCGATTCGCACCATCCAAGAGTTCCTCGGCCACGCCGACAGCAAGACGACGCAGATCTACGCCCACTACGCGCCGTCCGAGCAGGAGGTCCAGCTCGTCGACGCGGCCTTCGCGCAGCCCGTGTCGACGGCATCACAATGAGCTCGAGTGGCGCTCAGCTCAGGCGCCGCAGGCACTCCGACGTGGTCCGGGGCACCGAGGGGTGTGGAGCCCTTTGATGGTCCTTCGGCGTCACCGGCGTGCTCGGCGCCGGCGGCACAGCGAGCCCACCGCTACGGGTTGCGCCGGGGTCGGCGCCGCTACCTTCACCGGAGGCGGGCCTTCGGCCCTTGTCACGATTCGAGACCGCGATCCACTGGTAAGTGACTTCACGAGCATGCACTGTCCTATCGTCGCCGGGCACAGTGACCGCCGCTGACGCACCGACGCAGCCGGTATCAGCGGTCTTCACCGGGGCTGGAATCAGCGGGGCCGCCCCAGCCTCCTTGCCGCTCGGCTACACGCTCCGCGACCGCGTCCTCGAGCTCATGCATCGCAACGCTGCCCGGTACGCCCCTGATCTCGTCGGCGAGGAACAGCTTGAGAGCTTGCGCCAACCCGAGCGCAAGCTCGAGCAGGTCCTCGGCCGGCTCTGGCGCGTGCTGGGCGAGGAGGCACTGGGCTGCATCGACTGCTTGCGCGTGGCGCTGCCAAACGAGGCGCACATGCTTTGCGCGCTGCACCTCGCCCGCGGCGGCCTGCAGGTCACAGTCAACTTCGATCGCGGGCGTCGAGCAGGCGTATCTCCTCATCAGCGGCGGTTGTGAGCTGCCCTTGGAGATGCGGTCGACCTACGGATCGGCGCTCGCGCAATGGCGGGCGAAGACGGGCGCTTTGCCGGCGCTGCGGACGGTTGCTTCCCGCCGCGAGTTCGACAGCTGGATGGCTGGCGGTCGGCCGCCGGCGCTTCTCAAGGTGCACGGCAGCCTGCCGGCGTCCGGGCAGACGCTGGTCGACGTCGTGGTCGAGGACACCGAGCAGATCGGCGGGCTTTCGGCGAGTCGTCGTATGGCCGTCGAGGCTCTGGCCGGCGCCCCTCGCCTGCTCATCACCGGCTATGCGGGCCTTGACCCTGATGTCTACGCGCCCCTGCTGCAGGCGGCGTCCTGCACCGAAGCTGTGTGGGCCTGCAAGTCGGTCGACGAGGACTCCGTCCTGCGTACGGACTGCGCGCAGCGCGGCATCCGTCTCGCCGTCGGCGACCCGGACGGCTTGGCCAGCGACGCGCTGCGGGAGCTGCTCGACGAGCGCGAGTTGCCATGGCCCGCAGTCCAGCTCGAGTCGACCGGATGGTCCGAGTGCTTCCAGGCGTGGAGCGAGCATCTCGTCGCGCGTTACGCCGGCGCGCAGTTCGCCCACGCTTGGGCGTGGCTGTTGGCCGACGCTGGCGACCGCGACCACGCGGCGCGGCTGATGCGGCGGATCGTTCAGCGCGCTCCATATGACTCGGCACGCCTGCGTCTGGCAGATGTCCTCTATGACCGCGCGCATGGACGCGATCGCGACGAAGCGCTGCGCCTGTATCGCGAGCTCACGCTCAACCGCGAGCTCGACTGGTCCTCTCGTGCCCACTGCCTGCTGCGGCTTGGCGGCATCGCGCGGGGAAGGGCGGTCCGTGTCGGTGGCTGGCGGGCTGCGCCGAACATGGCAGGCGCACTGATCGTCCCGGGGCTCGTGCTCGCCGAGCAACGCCGGCGCGGGAACGCCGACCCGGAGATGACCGCAGCCGCACTGGGCACGCTCGGCCAGACGGTGTTGCGCGCCAGTGAGCAGGCGGCCCTGCGTTGGCCTCCCCGTCTGTGGCCGATTCTCTCGGCGAGCCTCGCGTGGGCAGCCACGCGCTGCGAGCAGTGTGCGCAGTTGACCTCCAACGGTAATCGCAGGGCGCTCGCAAGCTCACATCGTCTGCTCGCGCTGTCGCTGGCCGCCCTGCTGCGCGGCGACGCGCCCGACCCGGCATGGCAGGAGCAGCTCGCGCTCCTGGCCGACAATTACCGCCACGCCGGCGACCGAGTCGGAGCCGGCAACTGCGTCGCCGCTCTGGCGGTGATTGCCATGGCCACCCGCCGCGAGGATCGCGCGCGCCAGTTGCTCGTAGACGCGCACGAGCTTTACACCGAGGGTCGGGCCGACCGCCAGCCGATAGCGTCCGGCGCCGCCCTGCTCGAACGCCTCAGACGCCTGTTCGAGCGCGTCGGGGAACTCCGTCCTGACGCGGACCTGAGCTTCTCCGCCTAGCTGCGCGGGTACTCGACGACCTCCTCACCGCCAAAGGTGCGCGCGACCTCGAACAGAGGCGGAAGCTTGTCGCACGCGCTCTTGATCGTTCCCTCGTTCTCGACCAGCGTCGTGACGTCGGTGAGTGTCTGGCTGGCGCCTCTGACCAAGCTGCTGATCGTGTCACCCGGAACTTGTTGGCCTTGGAACGTCCGCCAGGTCACCGGATAGTCGCCGAGCTTGTACTGTTCGACGAGCTGCGCCTCCTCGGGCGTAAGGACGAGCCGATAGGCGAGCGTGAACTGCATGCCCTTGTGACCCCCGAGCAGGCCGGTCATGGCTTCCTGGTTTCGCTTGATCACGAGTTTCACGACTCTCCCTGTGGTCGCCGGTCTCCGAGCTGCCTTATCGACGCGCGATCATGCCGAATCCCTGCGAGCGTGTCAAGGATCAAAAGCACTGATTGGACTCATTCCGTTGACGCGGCGAACCGCGTCAGGCGCGGCTGTCAACCGCTGGGCGGAAAGTGCACGGTAGGCGCCCCTGCCGGGGCGTTTCTCAGCCGGGCTCCGAGATGTCGCATGAGCAGCTCGGCGGCCGCTCGGTGCTCGTATCCGTGCAGGTCGCGGGTGAGGTTTTGGATGTCATCGAGGAATTCAGCGTTCGCCAGCTTCTCTGCGAGGTTGGCGTGCAGCTGGCGGTAGCTGTAGATGTGTGACGTCATGTAGTGCGCCAACCCGTCGACGACGAGCTGGTCATCGATGGTCAGCTGCGTCAATGTGAGCCAGAGGTCGAAGAGATCGCGTCCCTTGCGTCGCGAGTAGAGCGCCCGCAGCTTGGTGGCGAGGATCTCCTCGGCGCGGAAGGTCCGCACCTCGGCGCTCCCGGACCACCAACGGGATTCGACCTGAAACGGAGCCAGGACGTACGGCCGATAGGGGACGGTCTCGCGGACGTTGATCTCGATCTTGATCGAGATCGGGCTGCCCTGATCTGCCTCCGGGCTCGCGCGGAACCAGATGCAGGCCATGTCGGAATCGTGGCTCGGAAACCTTCGCCTCGCCTCCTGGAGTCCGATCTCTGCGGCGATGCGCCGCAGCGCGGCCAGGCAGTCGCCGATCCTCGGTTCGTCGGAGGTGCGGGTGTAGTCGAGGTCCTCGGAGTAGCGAGCCGGCCGCGCCAGGTGCAGCTTGTGCAAGCAGGTGCCGCCGCGGAACGCCAGCTCCTGCGCAAGCAGCTCGTCGTTTGCGATCTCGATGATGAGCCGCGAGAGGATTAGATCCTGCTCGATCTGACTGTCGCTCGGCCACGGAGCTTGCGCGGACCATTCGGTGATGTAGGGCTGGGGGATCACAGGTCGGGCTGCACGTCGGTGTTGATGCGCAGCCCCCAGCCGCGATCGCGCGGGCCGCGCGCTGGGCCGCTGGCGCTGAGCAGCGTCGCCGTGCCCTGCTCGGGGCGGGCGAGGATGCGCAACGCGTCGAGGCTGACGTCGGGGCGGTGGGTTTCCAGCAGCCAGCCGAGCCTGCGCGCGATGGCCTTCTCGCGCGGCGCGGCGATGCGTGCCAGGCTCGCACCATCGAGCTCTCCGAGCTCGATCAGCACGGTCGCGACATTGCTCAGACCGCCGCTCTGGCGCGGATGCTCGACGAGATCCACGGCGGTGGTCTCGCGGGTGGCGAGCTGTAGGTATCCGGACGGGCCGGTGCGCCGTTCGGTTGGCGCGTCCGCGATGTAGCGGCTGGTGTAGAAGCGCAGGCGGTTGCGTCCTAGCTCACGGTCAGGGACGTGCTTGTCGGTGATGACCTGGAAGGTCTGTGGCGCCTGGTGTGCCGCGCCGTGCATGGCCGCCGCCGTGAGCAGCGCGATGTAATAGCGGCGGCCAACGTGCGCCATCATCGGGTCGATGAACCACTCGGCCGGCGGCGCGCCCCACGCGCGATACTGCGCTGGCACGACGGCGTAGAGTCCGCGGGCGGGAGAGATGATCGCCCCGCTCTGGCGCAGGCGATACAGCCCGCTGTACAGCGTTGCGCGATTCAACCCCGTCAGCTCCAGCAGCTCCTCGGTGCTCGCCGTATGACGGCCCTGGGCCAGCAGCGCGTCTGGAAGCTCATGCAGCTTCATGACCTAAAACTAGGGCAAAATGACGTTTTCCGTAAGTTTGCCCCACCAGGAGGGCACGGGGTCGGTCATCGGCGTGGCCATCAAGTGCTGGGATCGCTCAGCTCGGACGCCACCCGCACTGGCCCGGTGACGACTTCGGAGTACCCAATCCTTCGCCGACAGCGGAATGAGTGGACTACCAAAGACGGGCAAGCGCTAGCGCCAGAGCACGGGGGAACATATGTTTGGGGAACAATTTGGGGAACAAATTGAGCGAAACCGACCAGCACCCAGCAGCAGAAAACCCAATGAATACGGGCCTCCTCGCCTGGCGACTACCAGGTTCCTGCGGTTGTGGTCCAGGCGGTCGTGGGTTCGAGCCCCATCGCTCACCCCTCGGAAGTGTGCCCGCTACGCGATGCTGCCCGCCTCAGCGACCCACTGGCTGTGGAAGCCGAGCACCGTGGCCAGCCGGTCGAAGTGCTGGTCGTAGTGGAGAACCGCGAAGCCCCGCTCTGCCGCTGCGGCGGCGACGAGCGCGTCGGGGACACGTACACGATGTGCGCCAGCTGAGCCGGCTGCGGCGAGCTCGCGCATGGCCGAGATGGCGGCGTCTGTCACCGAGCGGGTGATGGGCGCTTGTCGCAACCCGGCCAGCGCGCTGGCGACGGCCTCCACGCGTTCGCGATCGGGCGCGTCGTAGAGCAGCTCCAGTGTGACGACTGGGCACCCGATGAGCTCGCCCGCATGTGCTGCGGTCTTCCATCGGGCCGAGACCGTGGGGTCTGTCGCTCGTGCCCAGGCGGAGGTGTCGGCGACCCACGGGCCGCCGCGCCAGCTCAACGCCACGCGCGGTCGCGAACGCTGCGCAGACGCTCGAGATCGAGCCCCGAAGTCCCGTCGGCGACGCTGATCAGGAACTCGCGCGCAGAGCCCTCGGCTTGCCGATCCTGCTCCAGCGCGGCGGCGCCTCGAACGGCAAGCGCGTGAACGACTTGCGACGATGGCACGCCAGTTCCCAGGACCCCACGCCCACGCGCGATCGCGCGATCGAGCTCAGGATCGCGGGGAACCTGGATTCGGGGGTGCCGACTTGCCATGAGAGTAGTGTACCCGCTTACGGACACCACCTTCCTGACCGCCCCGCGCCGCCCCCAAGACTCGCTTCAGTCGAGCATTCCCTCGCCGCGCCCGGGCGGAGCGCCCTTGCGGAACTTCGCCACGTACTTCCCGAAGTCCCAGCTCTCGAGAAAGCCCTCGGCCGCGGTGCGCCCCGACTTGAACAGCGCTTCGGTCTGCTGCTTGGTGATGCCGAACTGCGTGGTGGTCACACCGCACGTGGGTATGGGAATCGTGCGGACGAAGTTGGCCTGTTCGACGTAGAAGCGGTCGTGCGCCTCCATCATGGTGTCGGCGATCGCTTTGACATAGCCGATCGGCGAGGGCATCCCGTCGGCCTCGGACGCGGCGGGAGGGTGGGGGAGCAGTGGATCCTTCTGGTCGGGGGCGACGAGCAGCATCCCGAACGTCGGGAACTGCGGCTCTCTGCCTTCCGCGTCGAACAGCCAGATCGGGTAGTTGGAGAGCATCCCGCCGTCGACGATCATGTGCCTGATCCCGTCCTTCTTGTTCGTGCGGATCACCGGGTCGAAGAAGATCGGGATCGACATGCTCATCCGCACGGCGTCGGCGATCAGGAGCTCGTCTGGCTCGATCCCCAGCTTGCCGGCGTCGTCGGGCAGGACGAGCATGCTGTGGTCGGTTAGATCCGACGCGATCACTCGAAGCTTGTATTCACGCGGCGTGTCCTTCGCGGTCTCGTCGCGCAGCTGGCCGAACGTGGTCTTGCCCTTCTCCTTCAGCCGTTCGCCGATCCAGTTGTGGAAGTAGTCGCCGCTGTGCAGACCGCGATCCTTGAGCAGTTCGATCACCTCGCCGGCCGCGCCCAGCAGATGCACCCGGGGACGGTCGGCGAACAGCGGGAACTGCATGTGGTTGAGCACGAGATCCTCGAGCTCTTCGCCGCTGTAGCCGACCGCGACCAGCGCCGCCGTGATCGCCCCCGCGGAGGTTCCGGCGACGCATTCGGGGCGATAGCCCTGTTTGTACAGCTCGAAGAACGCGCCGGCCAGGCCGATCCCCTTGACGCCGCCGCCCTCGAACACCAGGTCGCATGGTCCGCCCATCTGCGTCGGCCTCCTGTTTTTGGTGCTGCAGGTCAGACGAATTCGACTGTCTCGCGCTTCGAGCGCCGAACTCTAGCGCCACGACGCCGACGCGCGCCCGGTCACTTCCTCGAGCGTGCGCTCGGGCGCGCCGCGCCTGCGCCGGTGCCTGTTCTGCGCGTCGAGCATCTGCCGGATGTCGCCCAGCTCGAGCTCGACTTCCCGCTCGGGGGAGCGCGTGGGCTTCCAGTCGAGCAGCGCCGCGTACCCGTCGCGGTAGAAGTGCCCGGCGAGCAGCGCGAGCGACAGGAGCAGCAGCGGCAC
>JBKQHH010000060.1:0-12407 GCA_052148875.1 Solirubrobacteraceae bacterium | reverse complement strand
GCGCAGTGGCGCACCCGCCGGCGCGAGAACCTCGAGTTCCGCACGATGGACGTCGATGGCCTGCGCTCGTTCCCGGACCGGTCGTTCGACATGGCCGCGGCGATCGAGGTGCTCGAGCACGTGCCCGATCCCGAGCACACGCTCAGCGAGATGGCCCGCTGTGCGCAGCGCCACCTGCTGGTGTCGGTGCCGCGGGAACCGCTGTGGCGGATGCTGAACATGGCGCGCGGCGCCTACTGGACGGCGCTGGGCAACACCCCGGGCCACCTCAACCACTGGTCCAGGCGATCGTTCGTGCAGCTCCTCTCGCGCCACGGCGAGGTCGTCGAGGTCCGCTCGCCGTTCCCCTGGACGATGTTGCTTGTCCGCCTCTAGCACGGGCCAGGCCGGACCCGCGCGCGGGGGCGCCGGCGAGCCTCCCCGCTCCTACGGCTCCGGGGCGCGGATCCTGTCCGTGGGGATCGCCTCGACGGGCCTGCTGACGTTCGCGTACTTCTCGATCGCGAGCCACGTCCTGGGCGAAGAATCGGCGAAGCTGCTGGACGTCCTGTGGTCGGTGATGTTCGTGATCATCTCGGTGATCTACCGACCGATCGAACAGCTGCTCTCGCGCACGATCGCCGAACGCCGCGCACGCGGCAGCGCTGAGCACACGCTGCGCGTGCCGATGCTGATCCAGGCGAGCTTCGCCCTCACCTTCCTGGTGGTCGCGCTGGCGCTGCACGGCGAGCTGGTCAACCACGTGTTCGAACGCCAGCAGGCCCTGTACGACGTGCTCGTGGTCGGCACGCTGGCGTACGCGGCCAGCTACTTCGCGCGCGGCTGGCTTGCCGGACACCAGCGCTTCGGCCTGTTCGGCGGGCTGGTGCTGATGGAGTCGACCTCGCGCATCAGCTTCGCGATCGCGGTCGCGCTGGGCATCGCCAGCGGGCAGACCGCCGTGGCGCTGGGCATCGCCGCCGCGCCATTCGTCTCGCTGGTGGTGGTGCCCGCGGCGTTCGCGAGAGCCGGTCCCACCCGCCCCGATCGAGCGCTGGCACGCGGCGCACCCGACACGCCCGCTACGGCGCTCGACGAAGCGCTCGGCGGGCGGGCGGGAGCGGCGGGTGGGCCTGCGATCACGGCCGACGAGGCCGACGCGGCGCTCGCGGGGCCGGGCACCGAGGGCGTCCAGGAGACGGCCGCGCACGACGAGCTGTCGCTGCGGCGGGGCGGCGGCTTCGCGGTGTGGGTGTCGAGCATCATGCTCTCCGAGCAGACGCTGCTGAACGCGGCGGTGCTGACCGTCGATGCGACCTCGCACAACGGTGTGCTGGCCGGGATCGTGTTCAACGTGCTGCTGATCGCGCGCGCGCCGCTGCAGCTGTTCCAGGCGATCCAGACCTCGCTGCTGCCGCATCTGACTGGCCTGGAGGCGACGGCGGGACACGACGCGTTCGCGCGCGCGATCCGTGTGACGATCCTCGCGATCGCGGGCTTCGCGGCGGTGGTGGCGCTCGGCCTGCTCCTCGTCGGTCCGTTCGCGCTGCGCCACGTCTTCTTCGGGCAGGTGTGGGATTACAACCGCTTCGGCCTGGCGCTGATCGGCGTCGGCATGGGCCTGCACCTGACCTCCGGCGCGCTCAACCAGGCGGCGCTCGCGCGCGACCGCGCTCGTGCGGCCGCCGCGTGCTGGCTGTGCGCGGCCGTCGCGTTCCTGGTGTGGATGCTGAGCTCGCCGGTCGGCGAACAGCTGCTGCGCGCGGAGATCGGCTACGCGGGCGCGACGGCGCTGCTCGCGCTGATGCTCGCAGCGCTCTACCGCCGCGGCTCGGGCGCGGCCGGGTTGGGCTCGCTTCGGGCTCAGGCCGCGTCGACGGACGCGGCGATCGCGCGGTAGGCCTCGCCGGGGTCGGGCGCGGAGAAGATCGCCGAGCCGGCCACGAACACGCTCGCGCCGGCCTCCAGGCAGGCGGGCGCGGTGAGCGGCTCGACGCCGCCGTCGACCTCGACCGCGACGCCCGCGCCGACGAGCGCGCGCACGCGCGGGAGCTTGTCCAGCGAGTGTGCGATGAACGGCTGTCCGCCCCAGCCGGGGTTGACGGTCATGCACAGCGCCAGGTCGATCGCCTCGCTCACCTCCGCGAGCGCCCCCACAGCGGTCCCGGGGTTGATCGCCAGGCCGACGCAGGCGCCCGACTCGCGAATCAGGTTCGCGGTGTAGGCGACGTGGGGAGTGGCCTCGGCGTGGAAGGTGATCGAGTCGGCGCCCGCCTTGACGAACTCGCTCACCTGCCGTTCGGGGCGCTCGATCATCAGATGCGTCTCGAGCATGCCGCCGGCATCGTGCACCGCGTCGGCCAGCGCCGCGACGATCAGCGGGCCGAGGGTGATCGGCGGCACGAAGTGGCCGTCCATGACATCGACGTGGATCACCCGCGCCCCCGCTTCGAGCACTTCGAGCACCTGCTCGCGCAGCCGGCCGAAGTCGGCCGACAGGATCGACGGCGCCACGCGCACGTCGCTCAGCAGCTCGCGCGCCGAATCGCTCATAGGGCTTGGAGCATGGAGTCTCCGCAGTTGTTGCACTTGAGGATTGCCGTAGAGGACATGCGCACGATCGTGGAGTGCTCGCCGCAGTTGGGGCACACCGAGGTCAGCTCGAAGCGGTGCAGGCAGTACACGCAGCGATAGCGCCCGGGGAGGTTCGTGGGGCGCAGCCACGGCTCGCCGCAGTTCGGGCACTGCGGCCCGAGGTCGATCGCGGCCTTGGCCGGACTCTGCGGCTCCTCAGCCATCGCTCAGCTCCTTCGCAGGCGGGCGATGAAGAAGCCGGCGGTGCGGTCGCGGTGGGGCAGCGTCTGCAGCATGCCGGGCGCGCCGGCGGCTGCGTGCGCGCCCGCCGTGCCGGCTAGATCGTCGAGACCGAATTCGGGGTGGGAGTCCAGGAAGGCAGCGATCAGGCGCTCATTCTCAGTCGGAGAGATCGTGCACGTAGAGTAGACAAGCACGCCCCCCGGACGGACGGCGCCGGCTCCGGCGGCGAGGATCCGCGCCTGTATCCCGGCCATCTCGTCGATCGCGGCGGGCGTCACGCGCCAGCGCAGGTCGGCGCGCGCCTGCAGCGTGCCGAACCCCGAGCACGGCGGATCGACGAGCACGCGGTCGAACGCCGGCCTCTCGGGGCGCGTCAGCTCCGCGTCGGCGACCTCGACGCGGACGTTGGCCGCGTGCAGCCGCTGCGCGGTGCGCACGAGGGCGCCGGCGCGGCGCGGGTTGCGCTCGACCGCGAGCACCTCGCCGCGGCCCTGCATGAGCGCGGCGAGGTGGGTCGTCTTGCCGCCCGGGGCCGCGCACAGGTCGAGCACGCGCTCGCCGGCGGCCGGAGCGAGCACCCGGGCGACGAGCATCGCGGCCCGCGACTGCGCGTGGAACGCGCCCCGCCGCCACAGCGGCGAGCCGTGCGCGTCGAACGGCTTGTCCAGCACGAGCGCCTCCGGGATGGCGGGGTCGCGGTGCGTGCGCACCGGCAGCTCGCCGGCGAGCGCGGCGGCGTCGGTGACGAGCGTGTTCGCCCGCAGCGCCACCTCCGAGGGCTCGTTGTCGGCGGCCATCAGCGCGCGGGCCTGCTCGGGGCCGAGCGACTCCCACCACAGGCGGGCGATCCACTCGGGGTGGGAGTGCTTGATCGCGGCGTGCTGCGGCGTGTCGTCGGCGAGCGTCTCCAGCAGCGCATCGGGCTGCTCGCGCGCGGCGCGGCGCAGCACCGCGTTGACGAGGCCGTGGCCGGCGCGGGCGGATGGGGTCTTAGTCTTGGCGAGCTCGACCGCGTCGGCGACGATCGCGTAGTCGGGCGCGCCGCGCAGGTACAGCAGCTCGTACAGGCCAAGCCGCAGCGCGGCCAGCAGCGGCGGGTCGAGCGCGGAGACCGGGCGTGCGGCGAGCTGCTCGACCAGGTGGTCGAGCGTGCCCTTGCGCTGGACGGCGCCGTAGGACAGGCGCATCGCCAGCGCGCGGTCGCGCGGATCCAGCTGCGCGGCCTCGGCGGTGAGCGCCCGATCGGCGTACGCGCCCTGCTCGAACACCCGACGCAGGACGGTATAGGCGCAGCGGCGCGCCGGAGCGACCGTCGCGGGAGGCGAGCTTGGCACGCTGGGCATGATCCGCTATCCGCTGCGGCTGAGGGCGCTCGGAGCGAGGACCTCAGCCACGTCGCCCGCGAGCCGCGCGGCCTCGGGCTCGGTGAGGGTCGCGGTGGTGACACGAACGCCCGGCGGGCCGCCGGCCAGGCGGTAGGGCGCGCCCGGCGCGAGCACCCAGCCGCGCTGCATGAGCGCTCCGATCGTGACCGCTTCCTCGTGCACGGGGATCCACACGTTCAGCCCCGACGCGCCGTGCGCCCGCACTCCTTCGCGATCGAGGCACGCGAGCAATCGCTCGCGCCGCTGCGCGTAGGTGGCGCTTGCGCGCGCCACGAGCGCCTGCACGGCGGGGTCGCTCCACAGGCCGAGCACGAGCGTCTGCAGGATGTGGCTGACCCAGCCTGGCCCGCACTGCTGGCGCCCCTGCACGCGGGCGATGGTCGGGGCGTCGCCCGCGAGCACCGCGAGGCGCAGGTCGGGCCCGAGCGCCTTGGCCACCGAGCGCGTGGCCGCCCAACGTCTGAGGTGGGTCTCCTCCGACAGGACGGTGTGCAGCCGGCTGCCGGCGACCGGCCCGAGGTGATCGTCCTCGATCACCAGCGTGTCGGGAAACTCGCCCAGCACGGCGCCCAGCTCACGCGCCCGCCCGGAGTCGAGCGCCGCGCCCATGGGGTTCTGCCCGCGGGGGGTGATGACGGCGGCGACGGCACCGCGCGCGAGCGCGGCTTGCAGCTCGGCCCCCAGCATCCCGCGATCGTCGACCGCGACCGGCTCGAGCACGAGCCCCTGGGCGCGGAGCAGGTCATACAGCGCGGCGTAGCCAGGGTTCTCGACCGCGACCCGGTCGCCTGGGCGCAGGTGGGCCTCGAGCACGCGCTCGATCGCGTCCATGGCGCCACTGACGACGCACAGATCCTCAGCCGGAATGCCATCCGCGTGCAGCTGCTCGCGCGCGAACTCCAGCAGC
This sequence comes from Solirubrobacteraceae bacterium, assembly GCA_052148875.1. Classification (GTDB taxonomy): domain Bacteria; phylum Actinomycetota; class Thermoleophilia; order Solirubrobacterales; family Solirubrobacteraceae; genus Palsa-744. Next base: position 7,319 of record JBKQHH010000060.1, on the reverse strand, counting down.
GCGGGCAGCGCCTGGCGCTCCCCGTAGAGGCGCGCGGGCAGCTCGCAGCGGCGCACGGCGCTGCCGAGGTCGGGCAGCAGCGCGGGGTCGGGGTTGCCGCGCGAGAGGTCGCGCGCGCCGGACGGCACCGGCAGCGGCGCGCGCGAGGATCCGATCGGCGGGCCCTGGCCGATGCGCGTGCCGCGCCGCGGCTCGCTCAGCACGACCCCGCGCCGGCGCAGCTCGGCGAGGCCGGCCGCGACGGTGACCGGGCTGAGCCCCACCTCCGCGGCCAGGCGCCGCACGGACGGCAGCCGCTGCCCGGGGGCGAGCGCGCCGCTGGCCACGCCCGCCTCGACGGCGCGGACGAGCTCCGCTGCGCTGCCGGCCTCGATCCGATATTGTTTCAGCTCAGTCATAACTCTGTACTATTACAGATCGTGAGAGGAGGCGACATGCCCGCCCCGCCCGACGGCCCAGCTGCCACGGCCCCACCCCCATCCGATCGCGTGCGGCTGCGGCGCAAGCGCGAACGCGGCAGCCACGACCGCAGCGTGATCGACGCGATCCTCGACGAGGCGCTGATCGCCCACCTCGGCATCGTCGACGAGGAAGGCCAGCCGTTCGCGATCCCGACGCTGCACGCTCGCAGCGGCGATCTGGTCTACTGCCACGGCTCGACCGCGAGCCGCACGCTGCGCGCGCTCGCGGCGGGCGCGCCCGCGTGCCTGACGGTGTCGCTGATCGATGGGCTCGTGCTCGCTCGCTCGGCAATGCACCACTCGGCCAACTACCGCTCGGCGATGCTCATAGGGCGGGCGAGGATCGTGGAGGATCTCGGCGAGAAGCGCGCGGCGCTGCGAGCGGTCGTCGAGCACATCGTGCCCGGCCGTTGGGACGACGTCCGCGCGCCGAGCGAGAACGAGCTCAGCGCCACGTCGGTGCTCGCGATCCCGATCGACGAGGCCTCCGCGAAGGTCCGCAGCGGCGGCCCGGTGGACGACGAGGAGGACTACGCGCTGCCGGTGTGGGCGGGCGTGATCCCGCTGGCCAGCAGCCCCCGCTCCCCCGAGCCGGACCCGCGGCTGCGCGCGGGCATCGCGCCCCCGCCGTATGTCACGGCCTACCGGCGCCCCGGCAGGCCGTGACCGCGTAGATACGCCGAGGCGTCCATCGCGCGCCCTCCCGGCGGCTGCACGATCAACAGCTCGAGCACGCCGGGGTCGCAGTCGAGCAGCAGCCGGCCCTCGCGCGCGACCGGGCCGAGCGCGTCCTGCGGCGGTGCGGCCTCGTCGAGCAGCGCAGCGCGGTGGACTCCGAGCAGCGTGCCGTCGGCGAGCGCCACGCGCGCGCCGATGTGCGGGTGCAGCGCACGCACGACGCGCTCGAGCTCGACGGCGGGCCGCGCGGGGTCGAGCAGGCGGTCGTCCGGTCCCAGCTTCTCCGCGTAGGTGACGCCCTCCTGCGGCTGCTCGACGAACGGCGGGGCCTCGTCGAGCGCGCGCACGAGCAGCTCCCCGCCGAGCTCCTGCAGCCTGGCGGCCAGCGAGCCGTAGCTGTCGCTCGCGAGGATCGGCTCGGTGCCGGCGAGGCACACCGGACCGCTGTCCAGGCCGGCGGTCAGGCGCATGATCGAGACGCCCGTGCGAGCGTCGCCGGCCATGATCGCGCGCTCGATCGGCGCGGCTCCGCGCCAGCGCGGCAGCAGCGAGGGGTGCACGTTGAGCAGCTCGTGCTCGGACAGCAGCGGCTCCTTGATCAGCGCGCCGAACGCGCACACGACGACCGCGTGCGGGGAGGCCTGCGCGATCGTCGCCCTGGCCTGCTCGTCGTTGACGTTCTGCGGCTGCTCCAGCGCCAGGCCGAGAGTGCGCGCGCTGACGGCGACGGGCGGCGGGGTCAGGCGACGGCCGCGTCCACTGGGGCGATCCGGGCGCGTGACGACGAGCGCCGGGCGGTGGGCGTCGCTGCGCGCCAAACACTCGAGCACCGCGGCGGCGAACTCGGAGGTGCCGATGAAGACGGTGCTCAAAGCGCTGGGGCCCCTCCGCCGGCGCTAGGCGGCGTCCGCCGGCCGATCCTCGGCCGGTTCCTGCGTGTGCCCCCCAGGGTGCCCGTGCCCTTCAGGGTTCGCCTCGCGCATCGCACGCATCGCCTCCTTGCGCGCATCGCGCGAGATGCGATCGAGTATCAGCACGCCGTTGAGGTGATCGACCTCATGCTGGATCACGCGGGCCTCCAGTCCCTCAGCCTCGACCTCGAGCTCCTTGCCGACCTCGTCGAGTGCGCGTACGCGCACCTGCACATGGCGCTCGACCTCGACGTGCACGCCCGGCAGGCTCAGGCACCCCTCGGGGCCGAGCTCGAGCTCCTCGCTGGTCCACTCGAGCATCGGATTCACGAGCGCGGTGACGGGGTCGTCGACGTACGCTTTATAGACGAGCACGCGATGCAGCACGCCGAGCTGTGTGGCGGCGAGTCCGACCCCGAGGGCGTCGTGCATCAGCTCGCCCATTCGCGCGACCTCCTGCTTGAGGTCCTCGTCGAAGCGCTCGACCGGCAGCGCGGTGGCACGCAGCACGGGGTCGCCGAACTTGCGCACGTGGCGCAGCGCCGCGTCGCGCCGGGCGCGCGTCGCGGGATCGAGCTCGGCTGGCTCGGGCGCGTCCTGCTCGCGCTCGACCTCGACGTCGTCGTCCTCGGAGCTCGGCGTCGGGAGCTCGAGCGAGGTGTCCTCTGCGGCTGTGCCGTCCTCTGTGGCCATCGCCTGTGAGTTTATGAGCAGCGGCGCAATCCGTGCCTGCGCTTGGCGGCGCGAGCTCTAGTCGTGGCGGCGCACTTTCTGAAACAAACGGGCCAGGTGTACCACTCGCGGCCCAGATCGAGCACAATTCAGGATCGATGCGGAGGGATGCACCCCATGGATGGGCCTTGGCGCCGATCGCGATCGCGCTTGGCCTTGCCCTGCTGTGGGGGCAGCCGGCGGCTGCGCGCACCGTCTCCCGGCTGCCCCGCTCGGACTACACCGTGCGCGCCGCGTGTGCGGCGCCCGCAACTGGCCGCGCCGCGTGTCTGGCGCTGCAGCTCGTGCCGCAGACGGCGGAAGCCAGCGCCCACACCCATCCGATCGGCGTCGCCAGTGCCACTCTCGCCACGCCCGAGACGCCGCCGTCCCCGGCCGCCGGCGACTTCGGCGTGACCCCCGCGGACCTGCACACCGCCTATCAGCTGCCGACGAGCGCGTCCTCGACCCAGACGATCGCGCTGGTGGACGCGTACAACGACCCGAGCGCCGAAGCCGATCTGGCGACCTACTCCAAAGAATTCGGGATCCCAGAATGCACCGCGGTGAGCGGCTGCTTCAAACAGGTCAACCAGGACGGCGAAGCCACGAACCTGCCCTTCCCGCAAACCCGGGCGATCCTCACGAAAGCCGAAAGGCGCTGCATCGAAGAAGAAGACGAAGAAGCGTGTTACGACACCGTAGAAGCCGAGGGATGGGCGGTCGAGATCTCCCTCGACATCGAGACCGCCCGCGCGGTCTGCCAGAACTGCCACATCGCGCTCGTCGAGGCCGACACGCCGACATACGAAAATCTCGAGACCGCGGAGAACACGGCCGTCGCACTCGGGGCCGACGAGGTCTCGAACTCCTGGGCCGGACCGGAATGCAGAGGCGGGTGCCTGGGCGACAATTCAGCCTTCAACCATCCCGGGGTCGTCATCGCAGCGGCGGCCGGCGACGACGGCTACCTCAACTGGCTCGAACGATCGCCGTCGCCTTACGCCGACTTCCCGGCCTCCTCGCCGCAGGTCGTGGCTGTGGGCGGGACCCGACTGAAACTCGGGTCTGGCGGGGAACGGAACGGCGAGACCGTGTGGAACGACGGCGGCGAGAACAAGGACGTCAGGGACGGGCACGGCGCTGGCGGCGGCGGATGCAGCGCCCAGTTCGAAGCCCAGCCCTGGCAGCAGGATGTATCGGAATGGTCCGCCGTCGGCTGCGGCGACAAACGCGCGGTTGCCGACGTGTCCGCCGATGCGGATCCATATTCGGGCGTCGCGGTCTACGACTCGGGGCCAGGATTCGAATGCGAGACAGAAGAACCCGGGGGACGCGTGGTCCACTGGTGCACGTATGGCGGAACCAGTGTCGCCAGCCCGCTCATCGCCGCGACGTTCGCTCTCGCGGGAGGCGCGCACGGCGTGGAATATCCAGCCAGAACCCTCTACGAAAACGCGGCGAAGTCGCCTGGCTCGCTGCATGACGTGACCGAAGGCTCGAACGGGGAATGCCTGACGCCGTTCAACGGCAAGACGGGCCTGCCGAGCTGTACGTCCAGCGAAGAGGGCAAAACGAGCTGCGACTCTGAGGCCATCTGCCTGGCGCGGACGGGCTATGACGGACCGACCGGCGTTGGCACGCCCGACGGGATCACCGCGTTCGCGCCGGCGCCGAGCGGTCCGACGGTGACGACGGGGGCAGCGGCCGCGGTCACGCAGACCTCAGCGACCCTGCACGCAAGCGTGAACCCCAACGGCGAAGAAGTCAGCAAATGCGAGCTCGAATACGGCACGAGCGCCGCCGGCGAATCCAGCGCACAGTGCTCATCGCTGCCTGGCTCGGGCACAAGCAAAGTCGCGGTATCCGCGCCGGTAGCCGGACTGACCGCGAACACCACCTACCGCTTCCGCGTCTCCGCGACCAACGCCGGCGGCACCAACAAAGGCAGCGAACAGGCATTCAAGACGCTGCCCGACCCACCGACGGCGACGACTGGTGCGGCCTCGTCGATCACGCAGACTGCGGCGATCCTGAACGCGGAAGTCAACCCCAACGGCGGGGAAGTCAGCGAATGCAAGCTCGAATACGGCACCAACACGGCCAGCGAACAAGACGTGCCGTGCTCATCGCTGCCTGGCTCGGGCACAAGCAAAGTCGCGGTATCCGCGCCGGTAGCCGGACTGACCGCGAACACGACCTACCACTTCCGCATCTCCGCGACCAACGCCGGCGGCACCAGCGACGGCAGCGAACAGACATTCACAACACAACTCCCGACGACGCTGCAGCAACAAATCCCGGGCGAACAGGGAACGTCCAACAATCAGGGAGTCGCAGCCTCGCAGGAACGCAAGAAACCGCCCTTTCCCGACGCCGAGCTGGCGAGCACGTCCCTGACAGCGAGCTCGTCGGGCACGGTCATCGTCAAGGTCAGCTGCCCGGCTGCGGAGAGCAGCTGCGCCGGCACGGTGACGTTGAGGACGCTGAGCGCCGTCAGCGCCAGTGCGACCGCCCACCAGTCCAAGAAGGCCAAGGCCGCGATCCTGACCCTCGCCGTGGGCTCATTCAAAGTCGCAGGCGGGCAGGTGACGACAGTGAAGCTGCATCTGTCGACCAAGGCTCGGAGGCTGCTCGCGCGCACACGTGTGCTGCACGCACGAGCGACGATCTTCGCCCGCGACCCGGCGGGCGCCACTCACACCGCGCAGCCCGTCGTCACGATCCGCGCGCGCAAAGCCTTGAGCAGCCGCAAGGGCTGAGCTACTCCTTGCTGCGGGCCTTCCGCTCGATGAGCACGACGCTGTCGTGCTGCTTGCGCCCGGGAGTCACGAGCGTCAGGTCGACACTTAGATACTTGTGATCGCGAAGCAGCTTGCGCCCTGCGGAGTTGAGCTTGAGCTGTACAGTCGCCGTCTTGCCTGCGAGCACCGATAGGACTACGCTCGTCCCGATCGTGACGGTGCGCAGCGTCCGCCTGCCCTTGACCCGAACCGCCGTCGTCGCCTTCAGGGTCGGTTTCGTGCGGCAGCTCGCGGTGCCCGCGCAGTCCACCTTTACGACTGCATCGCCGTTGTGTGCGGCCGCGATGCGCTTGTCGACTAGCGAGAGCGTCGCGTCGGAGGATGTCGACGACGAAGTCGTCCGACCTCCTGGAAGTTTCGAGGCGGGCGCCGGTTCCGAGGATGTGGCGCTGGTCGGAGAGCTCGAGGCACCACCGGGCTTCAGAGCATCGTCGATGCCCTGCGTGAGCTCCGGCGCGATGACCGAGACGAGTTCCGCTTGGGCTTCGGAGCTCTTGCCGTTGTAGAAGCCAAGTTCGAAGTCCTGCGCGAAGAATCCGAGCTTGTACGGCTAGCGTCGCGCGGGGCCACGGCAAGCGCCACGGCCCCGCAACCAGGCCAGCCCATCTGTACGAGCGTGCCGGTCACCATGCGCGACTATTTCGCCCAGCCCTCACGCTTCACGCATCTATTTGGCTTCGAAAGCCCCACCGCCTTCCATTAACACAAAGACATCCGACTCGACTTCTGCTTCTTTACCCCCGAGTTTCAGTTTGTTGTTCACACCTTTGTTTTCGAATTCGACCGTCCGTCGCGCATTGTTCACTAACCCGACGAGTTCGCCTTCGAGAGGATAGTTGGCTTCCTCCGTACAACCCCTGACCGGGATTAACGTGAAGGTGCTCCCGGATGGGTCGGGTAGCAATAAGGCGTACGGTTTCCCGTTGATGGTGCCCAGATCAACCTTCGCTGTACTTGTGATTAATTCGTTGAGGACTTTGCAACCCGCCGGTTTCGGCAAGGTGCATTTTTTGAAGTCCACAACGCCTAACCCTAACCCTGACGCGGGTGTCCCGCCGTTATCGATCGTCCCCGAGTCGCTGAGCTGTTCGCAGATAACTTCTACCGCGACCCCGGCTATTTTGGCTTTCAGGACGCCGTTTCCTAATTGTGTGGCTTCGATTTTTAATACTCCGGTTAGTAAGACTCCGTTGACATACCATTGTAACGCCGACGCCGACGGCGACGCGACAGCACTCACCGCCAACACAGCGAACAGGCCTAGGAGGATCAACCTCAAACGCGGCATGACCATAACCTCCTTCTTCGCCCCGGTATGCCCGGGACGACTCGTTGGTTTGTGGTCGGCCAACCGTGCCTCACGTGACCCGCTCTGCGCCAGCTAGCGCTGCACGGTGAGACCGACCGCTAGAGGATGCGCGACCGTGACCAGCGTGTCAAGGTTCACGGCCGCACCGAGGACGGCCATAATTCTTTTCACCGTCCCAAACGACGGGAGTCACCCGTATCGGTGGTTCCTCTATTATCGGGGGAACGGCGGCGCGCTATTCGCGGGGGTGAGAGACACCAGGGACGGACACGCAGCCGCTTCGGGTCGCCCCTCCGGGAAAGCCGCGGGCGGTGCCGTGGTGGCTGGGTGGGGTGTCATTTGGTTCTCCTGTGGTGGTGGCTGGTTTGTGCGTGTTTGCTGGTTTTGGTGGTGGTGGCGTATTTTTTGTGTGCGTGGGTTTCGCAGGCGGCGCGTTTCTTCTTGT
>JBKQHH010000059.1:0-20961 GCA_052148875.1 Solirubrobacteraceae bacterium | reverse complement strand
CGTCGCCGCTGTGCAATTTGCCGGCGGAGGGGGTCCCCGGGCTGACCTCGACCGTGATGTCCTGCAGCTGCGTCTTCGGGCGCAGCAGCATCGTCGCGTTGCGGTAGATGTACTTGCCGTACGTGGGATTCACCTTCATCGTCACGAGCGCCACCCCATTGCGCAGGTCGACGGTCGCGATTTCTCCGATCTTCGCGCCGGCGATCGTCACCGCCTGGCCCTGGCCGGGGGTGACGGCCTGGGCCGTCTGGAATTCGGCGTCGAGGTTGAAGTAGGTGTGGCCGAGCACCGGCACCCAGCTCGGCAGCTTGAGGTTCTCGTGCGCGAGTATGTAGCCGCCGACGGCCGCCGCGATCACGACCATCGTGACGACCGCGATGAACGCCGAGCGGTAGCGCTCGATCTGGTCGCGGACGCTCAGCCCGCCTTCGTGACCCTCGGCGGGCGTCATCCCTGGCCGCTCCCGTCGGCCGGACCCTGGGAGAGGGGCCCGTTGAAGTTCGGCAGCGCCTGCGTGGCGCACGGCACGAGCGGCTCGTACGGCGGCTCTTCGGCGGGGAAGGCGGGGCGCGTGCCGAGCGGGGTCAGCGGCGAGCGCGCGAGCAGCTGGCTGCCCTTGAGGTCGGTGCCCACGACCGACGTGGGCTGCGAGCGCAGCGTCTCGCCGCTGTTGCCGACCAGGAACCTGACCGACGGGCCGTTGCCGGTGAAGCCCTGGCCGATGCTGTCCAGACCCACCAGGCTGTACCAGAATTCCTTGTAGTCTTCGACGCCGGTCGTGCTCGTCCCGTCCTGCAGCTTGGTGTTGCCGGCCGGGTAGATCACCTTGGTCATGCACTCGTAGAACGCTTCCGTCTGCTTGTAGACGGGCGTCTGTTCGCTCTCCAGGCGCGCGAGCGTCGGCACCGACGCGGCCAGGCCCTTGGCGACGCCGCCGAGCTCTTCGGGCGCGAGCGAGGCCTGCACCTGTTCGATCCACGGCAGCGTCGCCGCGACCGTGCGGTTGGTGTTCCTGACGCCCGGCAGGATGTCGTGCGCGAACGCCCGCGTGGGCGGGAACGTGGCGTCCAGGCCGGCGAGGCCCTGATCGACGTTGGTCAGGTTCGTGGGCAGCTCGGCGACGAGCGTCTTCAGGCCCGCCGCCTGCGAGGCGAGCGCGGCGAAGAACGTGTTGAAGTTGGGGAACAGTTCGCTCAGATCCTGTTCGTGGACGTTCAGCGCCGCGGTCACCTTCCCGATCGAGGCGATCAGCTTGGAGAGGTCGTGCGGTTCGGTGCCCGTGATCGCCTGGGCGTCGATCGCGCCGCCGCGCAGCGACGCGGGCCCGCGCGCGTAGATCTTGTTGAGCGCCTGCGCCGCGTTGAGTCCGCGCACTTCCGCGTCCTGTTCGGCGTTTTCGGCCGCTTCGGGCTTGCGCGTGAGCGCTTCGCCGTAGTTGATCAGGAAGCTCTGCAGGTTGGCGCGCGTGTCGGTGTTGAGCGCGTCCAGCACCTGGTCGAGCTGGACCGGGTCGGCGGTCTGGGCGACCGGGATCGTGTAGCCGGAGGAGACCGTCTGCGCGGAGGGGCTGCCGGGCTGCAGTTCGACGAACCAGTTGCCTTCCAGGAACAGGCGCGGGCGGATCTTCACGGTCGCGTCGGAGTGGATCGGCAGGCCGCGCGATTCGATTTCCATCGTCACCAGGCCCGTGTTGCCCGTGCGCTGGATCGCGCTGACCTGGCCCACGGCGACGCCCGCGATCCGCACCGGCGATTTCGGGTGGATGTTGACGGCCGTCGCGAACTCCGCCTTCAGGCGGAAGCCATGTTTGAACGGGATGTGCTTTGTGAAGCCGAAGTACACAGCGATCACGACGATCACGATCAGCACGAGCCCGGCGCGGACCGGGTTCGAGCGCTGGAGCTCGATGACCGGCACCCGTTCATGGCGGCGCCACCAGCGCGGGCCGCTCATTTGCCCTTCCCCTTGGACTTGCTCTTCGCCTTCGCCTTCGGCTTCGGCTTCGGCTTCGGCTTGGCGTAACCGAGCGCCTCGAGCGTCGCCGCCGGGTACTTTTCGCCGGCCAGGTCGTCTTCGCGGCTCGTGAATTCGCGGTTCTTTTCGAGTTCGCTCGCGTGGCCGATCACGGCCTTGCCCGGCACGTACTTCTCGTTGCCCGCTTCGCACACGTTCGGCTGGCCGGGCCCGGTGACGTTCGGGTAGGGGTTGTAATGCAGGTGGTTGTTGGGGACGACTTCGCTGCTGCCCGTGGACTTCCGTTCGATGTCGGGCCCGTTCGCGATCGCCGAGGCCGGGTAGCCCTCGTTGTTGACGCCGCTCGGCGCGAGCAGGGTGCCGGCACGCTCGAGCGTGCCCACGCCGATGTCCTCGGACCCCAGGCTCGCGAGGTTGCGGAACGCGAGCGACCAGTAGTTGCAGTTGGCCTGCTCGGGCGCGATCCCGGCGAGCAGCGGGTTGCCGATTTCGAGCGTCTGCGCGAAGTCTTCGAACGCGAGCGAGACGATGGGGTTCTGCGCGAATTCCTCGAGCCCCTGCGCGGATTCGGCCAGGCGCGTGTTCAGGGCGGTGGCGGCGGCGAGGTTGACGGCGCCCACGCTGAAGGCGTGTCCGAGTTGCGGCGCGACCGTGCGCAGGGCGCTCGCGCTGGGGCGCAGCAGGTGCATGAACTCGGCCGCGTTTTCGTAGAAGGGCGCCTCGTGCGGGAGCGAGTAGGTCGCCTGTTCCAGCGACGCCGGCCCACCCCTGTTGGCCGCTTCGATCGATGGCGCGACGCCGGCCCAGGCCTTGAAGAACGTGTCGAGCTCGCTGAAGTATTCGGCCTGCGCCTGGGCGACGGGGGCCGACTGCGAGGCGACCCGGTCGAGCGCGACCCACAGCTCGTGCAGCCCCGTCGCCGGGTTTGCGAGGTTGTGCAGCACCGGGATCGCGTTCGTCACGAGCGGGCGCAGTTCGTGGATCGCGTCGTTCAGGCCGAGCCCGCGTCCGGCGAGACCGTCGCCGAAGTTGTTCGTGTTGATCTTGATCGCCGTCCGCGTCGGCTTGTTGAACATGTTGAACAGTTCCTCGATGTCGACCGGTTCGCGCGTCTGCGCGATCGGGATCGTCTGGCCCGCCTTCAGCGTCTGGCGCGCGCTGCCCTTTTCCAGTTCGAGGTACTTCAGGCCGACCGCCGAGACCGACTGCACGACCGCCCTCGTGTCGGCCGGCAGCGGTTCGACTTTCTTTTCGAGCTTGAGGGTCGCGATCGCCGTCAGGCGCCCGGTGCGCGGATTCTGGTGGGGGGTGAGCGAGCCGACGATCCCGACGCGCGTGCCCGCGATCCGCACCTGGTTGGAGGGCTGCAGGCCGGAGGCCTCGGGCAGTTCGACCTTGACGTCGTACGTCGGCACGAACGGCAGGCCGTTGTTGGCGTTGTAGGAGAGGAACACCGCCACGACGACGATCAGCGTCGTCAGCGCGCCGATCAGCAGCGGGCTCGCGGCGAGAGAGTTGCGACGACGATTCACGGTGTCTCCGTCGGGTCGCAGCTGAGCAGTTCACCGTCGACGAAAGGCGAGGAGCCGTCGGCGGCCGGTTGGGTCGCGGCGCCGGGGCAGCGGCGCAGCTGTCCGGTCTTCAGCCCTTCGAGCGCCGCCTGCGGGCTCGCCGCCGGTGTGAGCGTTTCGCTCGCGCCGAGCTTGAAGTCGGGGAATACGCCGGTGAAGTGCACGTAGTGGCCGTCGGCGTCCCAGTAGCCGGCGCCCTCGCCGAAGGTGCGCAGCGTGCCCGCGAGATCGGGAGCGTATGGGCCGAAGACGGCGGTGATCGGCACCGATTCCTGCAGCGCCGTGACGCTGATCGGCGATGCGGTCGTCAGCTGCTTGGCGAGCCCGGGGAGCGCGCGCACGAGGTCGGTGAGGTCGTTGTCGGCGCCGGGGCGGCTGAACGTCTGGCTGAAGTTGGCCACCACCGGCGTCGCTGCGGTAACCAGCGGGCGCAGGCGTTCGAGCAGCGTGGTCAGCGACTTCGTCGTCGGCCTGGATTCCTTGACGAGCTCGCTCAGCGCGTCGAACGTCGCCGGGAGTTCGGCGAACGTGCGGTTGCCCTGGCGCAGGGTCACCGGGAGCTGTTTGAGGCCGTGCGCGAGCGCGCTCTGCTCCGAGCCGATCGCCTGGAACGTCTTGTTCTGGTTTTCGACGAGGTCCGCGAGCGATTCCTGGCGCGCGCCGATCGTCGTCACGGCCTTGGCCGTTTCCACGAGGAAGCTCGTGAAGACCGGCTGGTCGCGGGTGAGCTCGGAGAAGAAGTGCGTGACCGCGCTGAGCGCGGGCGCGAAGTATTCGACCGACGTGCCGAGGTTCTTGCCCTGCCCCACGTACTGTTCGGCGGTTCCCTGGATGAACCCTTGCAGGCCCTTGCGAGTCTTCGGGTTGAGGGTGTTGAACAGCTGGTCGAGATCGGTGACCTCGCCGGTCACGCTCGCCGGCAGCGTCGCGCCGGCCGGGTAGACGGGGTTGTTGTTCGGTCCGGGCGTCAGCGCGACGTAGCGGTTGGCGACGCTCGTCAGCGAGGGCACACGGACCTGGGCGGTGGTGCCGTGGTGCAGCGGCACCAATGTGGAGTCGACGTGGATCGTGATCAGGGCTTTGTAGTCGGAGGTCAGTTCGATGTTGGTGACGCTCCCGACCGGCACGCCGCCGACCTGCACCTGATCCCCTCTGACGAGCTGGTCGCCTTCTGCCAGTTCCAGCTTGTAGCTCGAGCCCCCGCCTGTGGCGAACACGAGGTAGGCGACGATCAGCACGACGAGCCCGAGCGCGCCCACCGCGATGATTCGGATCGGGCCGGTTCGCGGCGCGACGACGTGCGGCGCGGCGCCCGGTGCGCCCGGCGGTGGCGGCGGGGCCGCGGGGGGGCTGGGCGGGCTAGTCGCTGCCACGGGCTTCCCCTTCTTCGCTCGCGGCGCCGGCTCCGTCGGGGATCGCCGCGCTGGAGTGCCCGCTGCCGACCGTCGGGTCGGGGATCTCGCCGAGCCTGTCGATCAGCTCGATCCACTCGCTGGGCGACAGGCCCGAGGCGGACAGCGCGGCGGCGTGCGCGCTCTCGCCGCCGCCCGGGAGCGCGGCGAAGGCGACGTGGAGCGCGCCGGCGGCGCTCGGGCTGGCGAGCGCGGCGGCTGCGCCCGGGTAGCTCATCAGGCTGACGATCCGCTGCGGCCGGGAGAGGCCCTGGAGCATCAGCAGCTTGCGCACGGTCTCATCGGCGATCGAGCCGGGCCCCTGGTGGCCGGCGATCGGGATGCCGTTGACGGCGGTGATCTCCACGTCCTCGCTGCTGGCGCTCGCCGGCGCGTAGGCCGCGGTCGCCGCCGGCGTCGAACCGGCGCACGGCAGTCCGGACACGGTCGGCCTCAGGCCCGAGACGGACAGGTACTCGAGCATCGCCAGCACGCGCTTGTCGACCCTGCCGTCCTGGATGTCCTGGCGTGCGCAGGCGCCGAGGCGAATCCCGTCGTCCCCCTCCCCCTCCGGGGACGATGCCGGGGACGATGCGTGCAGCACCTGCGGCTCCAGCTGCTGCTTTGACTCGAGCAGCACCTGGCCCACCGTGGGCGAGGTCGCCAGGAAGGGGTTCTCGCCCCTGGCCCTGAAGATCGCCGTGTCTTCGAGCGCCACCCATCCGTCGAGGATCGGCTTGGGGTCGATCAGCGGCGCGCTCACGCCGGCGGGGCGGATCTGGAAGAGGATGTGCGGGGAGCCTTCGGCGCCGAGGTGGCCGAGCACCGTCCCCGCGATCACCTGCACGCCCGCGACCAGGGGATGCAGGTAGACGTCGTTGGCGCCTTCGGTGAAGACCTGCACGTGCGCCGGCGCCTTGGCCGGCGCGGGCACGCGCGTCGGCGGCGAGGACGCGGGCGCGGGAGCGCTCGCGGCCGATTCCAGGCCGGCCGCGGCGCCGAGCGCCAGCCCCGAGACGGTTGCGCCTTCGCTCAGCGGCGAGCGCGGCTGGGCGCCGGCGCTCGCCGGCCCGCCCGGCGCCGGTTCGACGCTGGCGCCCCCGTGCGCGATCCGCGGGCTGGGTGTCGTGTGGACTTGCGGCTCGAGCACCGGGTACACCGACGCGACTTCGCCGAGCTCGGCGTAGACGTAGGTGTTGCCGTACGCGTCGCGCAGCGCGACGAAGCGCCCCAGCGAGGGCGAGTCGCCGATCTGCACGACTTCGCCGTCCTGCGCAGCTATCACGGGCGCGCCCGCCTGCGAGTAGATCGTCGTGCCGACGAGCGTCTTCGGCGGGCCGGTGCCGCCGGTGGAGACGGTCGGGAAGCCGTCGCTGTAGTGCGAGGCGGCGTGCACCGGGAAGCGGGCCTCGGTCAGGCCGGTGATCGCGCCGAGCAGTTCGGAGGGGGTGCCGCCCAGCAGCTGGGCGCGCAGCAGCACCGATTCGACGTACGCCTGCGAGTGGTTGTAGGAGTACACGGCGGCCTTGATGTTCGTGTTGCCCCCGGCGGCCCGGAGATACCGCGCCGCGGCGAAGATCGCGTCGGCCGGGTTGTAGGGGTCCTTGAAGCCGTCGCCGTTGGCGTCGACCCCGTACTGCGCCCACTCCGAGGGCAGGAACTGCATCCAGCCCTCGGCGCCCGCGCTCGACACGCTCAGGTCGCGCCCGTAGTCGGTCTCGACCTCGTTGATCGCCGCGAGCACCTGCCAGGGGACCCCGTAAGCGGTGCCCGCCGCCTGGAAGATCGGCAGCAGGAACGGCGGGATCTGGAAGCTTTCGATGAAGAAGCCCGACACCCCGGCGAACGGGGACCGCAGCGAGAACGGCAGCGACGGGGTGAGGGTGGTCGGCGACGGCGCCCGCTTGCCGTGCGCTCCGCCCGCCGCCGAGCCTTCGCTCACACCGCCGGGTTCGGTGCCGGGGGCGCCCGTCGACTTCCTGTGGGCGCGGCTCGTCGCGTGCGAGCCGCCGGGGCTCACGCCCTGCGCGTGCTGGGCCTGCACCTGCGGCGGGGCCGGTTCTTCAGCCGGCGTCGCTTCCGCGGGCGCCGCTTCACCGCTCGTGGCGGTCGTCTGCGTTTCCGGTGCTGGTGACGTGGGCGTCTCTTCGGCCGGAGGAGCGGGCGTCGTGGTCGTGCTCGTGCTGGGGCTGGATTCGCTGGCGAGACTCGCCGCGGGGCCGCCCAGCGCGAGCGCGCCCACAACGAGAGCGGGGAGCAGGGAGCGCAGCAGCGGAGGCAGCCGGGTCATCGCGTCATTCGTTCCCGAGCAGGTAGTTGAGCAGCAGCCCGCCGGCTTCCGAGCTTTCGCTCGAGGGCGCGTAGTAGGTCGTGCCCGCCGTCGAGCCGCCGACCGGCGCGGCGCTCGCCGCCGAGCCGCCCGCGAGGCCCGCCGCGGAGACTTCGCCGGCGGTCGTCGTCGGTCCCGGGTATTGCGCGATCGCCTGCGCGGGCGTGGCGCCTTTGAGCACAGCGAGCGTGCGCGCCATCAGCACGCTCGTCCCGCTCGTGTCGATCGCGCTCGACGAGCTCGAGGCGCGCGCCGCGCTCGCTTCCGAGCTGCTGCCGGAGTTGTTGAACAGTTTGCGTCTGCAGCCCGCGTCCGGCGAGGGCGTGACGGTGTAGGTGAGGCAGCCGTTGCCGACGCCCTCGGCCCGCAGGAAGTGGCCCAGCGCGTCGTAGCCGTTGGCGGCGCCGGTGCCGAGGAAGATGAAGTCCATGATCCGCTCGAGGCCGCCGGTTTCGCGCAGGCTCTCGAACAGCTGCGATAGGTTGTTCGTGAACGGGAGCGCGGCGTTGCCGAGGGTCTGCAGCTTTTTGAGCAGCGGACGCGTGCCGTTCAGCGCGGGACCCGACACCTTCGCGGTCTGGCCCAGGTTTTCGAAGAACTTGACGGAGCTCTTGGAGAACGCGGGGAGGCTCGTGAACGCCTTGTCGATCCCGGGGGCGGCGACCTCGAGGTTGGTGAACGCCGGCGTCGTCTGTTCGGCGAAGCGCTGGACGCGTTCCAGCGCCGGCCCGAGCTGTTCGAGGAACGGCGGGAACAGCGCCAGGTTGCGCGCCAGCGCGCCGCGGGTCGCGGCGCCGGCCTGCGCGACCGTGTTGGCCTGCCCGATGAAGTCGGCGACCCGCCCGCGCACCCTGGCGAGCGGGGCGAGCGCCTGGTCGGAGTCGACCGCCAGTTTCGCGAGCACGTGGTTCTCGTTGGCGAGGATTTCGAGCACCTTGTCGAGTTCGCGCAGGGCCGGGTTGGCGCGCTTGATGACTTCGTTGAGGTCGCTGCCGCGCCCCGCCAGGCCGGCGCCGAGTTCGTTGAGGATGATCGTGAAGCGCTGGCGTTCGGGCAGGCGCTGGATGTCCCCGAGCAGGTCGACGTCGCCCGGGCTGCGGGTGTTCTGCACGGGGAGCAGATACTCCCCCGCGCCTTCCTGGCCGCTGGGGATCTTTCGCAGCGGCGGCGGCAGCGGCGTGCCTTCCACGCGCGGGTGGGTCGGTTCGCAGTCGACGTACTTCTCGCCGATCAGCGACTGCGGGCGGATTTCGCAGCTCGCGTCGGCGCGAAAGTCCTTGAAGCCGGGGTTTTCGATGTTGAACACGACCGCCGCCTTGGCCTGGGGCGTCGGCGCGACCGACCCGACCGTCCCGACCTTGACGCCGTCGATCTTGACGTTCTCGCCGGGGATCAGGTTGCCGGCGTCGTCGAAGATCGCGCGCACGGTGTAGCCGCCGTTGGAGCCGCCCGCAGCGGTCGCGAGCACGACGACGAGCACGAGCGCGGCGGCACAGGCGACGCCGGCGATCCCGGCCGTCCATCTCCTCCACCCCACGATCTCCGTCCTCAACCCCAATCCTTCCTTGCGTTTACAACGAGCGGGCGACCCCACCGTCTTCGGTGAGGCCGCCCCTCCTGCCTGCTTTTGTCGAGCTTACGCCCTCGACCGCGCGAACCCTCCCGTCGCGCCTACTTCCTCGGGCACGGCGCCTTGTAGGTCTTCGTGACGGTCTCCGGCTTGGAGATTTCCCCGTTTTCGGCGAACGTCACTTCCGTCTTGAGCGGGAAGCCGCCCTTCGGGCACTTCTTCGGGACCCTGCCGTAGTAGGTGTCCTTCTTCGGGTTGTTTTTCGGTCCGATCGCCGAGCCCGCCTCGACGGTGATCGTCTTGACCGACGCGAACAGCCCTCCGGCGATGCTCAGGACCAGAGGCACTTCGGTTTCGAGCTCCGGGCCATAGCCCCCGGCGCCGCCCACGTTGATGTAGTGGCCGCTGGAGATGATTTCGAGCTCCGCGGGGCTGCTGCCCTTGCTGAAGAAGAAGATGCCGCCGCCCGGCGCGTAGAAGGACGACAGTTCCAGGTTCTCTTCGACGGGTTCGTGGCCGAAGTTGACGAAGCCTCCGACTTCGCCCTTTGGCCCGGCCGCCGAGTTTTTCGGGCACTTGTATGGGCCGAACTGTTCGAGCGTGACCTTGGGGCACGTCGGGAAGCCCGTAGTGTGCAGCTTCGCGCCGCTGGGCAGATAGAAGTTGACGTGGTCGATCGGCGGCGGCGCGCCGTCGTATTCGGTCCCTGAGATCGCGAATTCGGCCTTCACCGCCGCGCCGGCGCCGAGGATGTTGCCGGTGCCCTTCGTGTAGCCGGGGATCGGGACGGCCTCGGCTTTGAACGTGACCGTCGGCACGGCCGAGGCGACGCCCGGCAGGGCCAGCAGGGCCAGGCCCAGGACGGCAAGACAGGTGGATGCTCTGCGCATCAGGTTCTCTCCCTCATTTTGATGGACAGGTCCGCCTCGATCCGGGTAGCTCCGGAGCCATGCCGGTCCGGCGACATCGAGATCCCCGGCGACTTCGCAGGGGAACGGTGGCGAGCTTCTGACCCGAACCTTATCCGTCTCGCTCGACGCGTTCAAGCTGGAGGCGCGGCCGACAGCTCGAGCCGGTCGCCCGCGAAGCGCACGCCGACGGGCTCCAGCACCACCTGCCTGGGCCCCGCCTCCACGCGCCCCGCGAGCAGCGCGCGCAGACCGAGGTCGCGTGCGACCTCCACGATCCTGCCACCACACCCTTGAGCGCAGTAGACAGCGAAGCCCGCGCCCATGTTGAAGGTCGAGTACGCCGCCTGCGCGTCCATGCCCGCCTGCTCGACGAGGAAGCTCAGCACCGGCGGCACCTCGGGCAGGCGCTCGATGCGGTAGCTGAGCTCCCTGGCCGGGCGCATCAGCTTGAGCAGGCCGTGGCCGGTCACGTGGCTGAGATACGTGAGCTCGACGTCCGCCTCCAGCAGCGCGGCGATCAGCGGCACGTACATGACCGACGGCTCCAGCAGCGCCTCGCCGAGCGTGGTGGCGGCCGAGCCCGCGGCTGCGCTCGCGGCCGCGGGCAGCTCGGTCGCGTAGCCGCCGGGCAGCCGCCCGGCCACCAGCCGCGCGAGCGAGGCGCCGTTGGCGTGCAGGCCGCTGGAGGCCACCAGCACGATCTCGTCGCCCGGCGCGAGCCGCTCTCCGAGGATCGCCGAGCGCCCGGCGGGAACGGCTCCGACGGCGGCGCCCGCCAGCTCGATGTCCTGCTCGGCGAGCAGCCCCGGCAGCGACGGCGACTCGCCCCCGCCCCATACGCAGCCCGCGTCCGCGCACGCGCGGCGCCAGCCCTCGAGCAGCGAGGCCGAGCGCCGCTCCTGCAGGTACCACTCCGAGGCGCCGGTCGCGAAGTACGCGTTGACCACCAGCGGCAGCGCGCCGACGCAGCAGAGGTCGTTGAGGATCGCCGCGACCGTGTCGTAGGCGACGTCCGCGAAGCGGTCGATGCCCTGGCCTTCGAGCACGTGGCGCGCGACGATCGACTTCGTGCCGAGCCCCTCGACCACGAACGCGAACGTCCGCCCGCCGAGCTCGAACGCGAACGCCGGCTCCCCGCGCGAGGCGTCGAGCGCGCGCCCGCCCCGCGCCGCCAGCAGCGGCGAGGTGGAGAGCGCCTTGGCCATCGCCAGCCGCTTGCCCGCGTCGAGCGCGTCGTAGTCCACGCCGGCCGCGCGGTAGCTGGCGCCGTCTTGGCTCATCGGCGATGATCCTAGGTCACTGACCGTCGCCGCATAGTCCCCGTGAGGGGGAGGGAGGACCGATGGACTTCGAGCCGAGCCAGCGCTGTTCCGAATTCAAGGAGCGCCTCACGGCGTTCATGGACGAGCACATCTACCCGGCGGAGGCGGTGTACGAGCAGCAGATGCGCGAGTCCGGCGACCCCCACCACCAGCCGGCGATCATGGAGGAGCTGAAGACCCGCGCGCGCGAGGCGGGGCTGTGGAACATGTTCCTGCCGGACCCCGACCACGGCGCGGGTCTCTCGAACGCCGACTACGCGCCGCTGGCGGAGATCCTCGGGCGCTCGCACATCGCCTCGGAGGCGTGCAACTGCTCGGCTCCGGACACGGGCAACATGGAGGTGCTGCATCAGTTCGGCACGCCCGAGCAGAGGGACCGCTGGCTCACGCCGCTGCTCGACGGCGAGATCCGCTCGGCGTTCGCGATGACCGAGCCCGACGTCGCGAGCTCGGACGCGACCAACATCTGCATGTCGATCGAGCGCGACGGCGATCAGTACGTGCTCAACGGGCGCAAGTGGTGGACCTCGAACGCCCTGCACCCCCACTGCCGGATCATGATCGTGATGGGCAAGACCAATCCGGACGCCCCGACGTACACCCAGCAGAGCCAGATCCTGGTGCCGCTCGACACGCCCGGCGTGACGGTCATGCGCAACCTGCCGGTGTTCGGCTACGCCGACCAGGAGGGCCACGCGGAAGTGGACTTCGAGAACGTGCGCGTGCCCGCGTCGAACCTGATCGCGAACGAGGGCGACGGCTTCATGATCGCCCAGGCGCGCCTGGGCCCCGGGCGCATCCACCACTGCATGCGCGCGATCGGCGCCGCCGAGCGGGCGTTCGAGGCGATGTGCAGGCGCGCGGTCTCGCGCGTGACGTTCGGCCAGCCGCTGGCGATGCGCGGCAACGTCCAGGACTGGATCGCCGAGTCGCGCATCGAAATCGAGATGGCGCGCCTGCTGACGCTGAAGGCGGCGTGGCTGATGGACACCGTCGGCAACCGCCACGCGCGCATCGAGATCTCCGCGATCAAGGTCGCCGCGCCGAACGTCGCGCTGAGGGTCCTCGACCGCGCGATCCAGGTCCACGGGGGCGCCGGCGTCACCGACGACTTCTCGCTCGCCGCCGCGTACGCCCACCTGCGCACGCTGCGCCTGGCCGACGGCCCCGACGAGGTCCACAAGCTGTCGATCGCCCGGCGCGAGCTGGCGCCGTACATCCCGCGCGAGCAGGCGGCGAGCGCCGGGTGAGCGCTGCGCGATCACGCGTGCGGGAGGTCATGGTCGCGTGAGCACGCTGCACTTCCGCGAGCGGCCCGCCGCGGGCGAGCCCGACGGGCTGCTGGTGCTGCACCACGGGCGCGGCGCCGACGAGCACGACCTGCTGACGCTCGCCGACGTGCTCGATCCAACCCACCGGCTGCACGTGGTCACGCCGCGCGCGCCGCTGACGCTGCCCAACTCGCCCGGCCACCACTGGTACACGGTGCCGCGCGTCGGCTATCCCGATCCCGGCACCTTCGACGCGGCCCGCGCCCAGCTCGCAGAGCTCCACGACGAGCTGTGGGCGCGAACGGGGATCGCGCCGGAGCGGACCGTGCTCGGCGGCTTCTCGATGGGCGCGGTGATGAGCTACGCCATGGGGCTCGGCGCCGGGCGCCCCGCGCCGTGCGGGATCCTCGCCTTCTCGGGCTTCATCCCCACCGTCGAGGACTGGCAGCCCGAGCTCGCGGGCCGCACCGGGGTGCGCGTGTTCATCGCGCACGGCCGCCGCGACCAGGTGATCGACGTCGGCTTCGCGCGCGCCGCCGCCGAGCTGCTGCGCGGTGCGGGGCTGGCCGTCGACTACCACGAGTCCGATGCCGGGCACCACATCGATCCGCGGGAGCTCCCGGCCGCCGCCGCGTGGCTGAAGGGCATAAGGTTGACTACAACAGCCGAGAACGTTTAGGAGGAGGAGCCGCATGTCCGCCGCAGCTGTGCGTCCACAGCAGCCGTCCTCGAGCCGCGCGCTCGAGGTCGTGATCGTGGGCGCGGGCTTCGGCGGGATCGCCGCGGCGATCGAGCTGCGCCGCCACGGGATCGACGGCGTCACGATCCTCGAGAAGGCGCCCGACCTGGGCGGGACGTGGTTCTACAACAGCTACCCGGGCGCCGCGTGCGACGTCCCGAGCCACCTGTACTCGTTCTCGTTCGCGCAGCGGCGCGACTGGTCGCGGCTGTGCTCCCCGCAGGCGGAGATCCACGCGTACCTGCACGACGTGGCGCGCGCGCACGGGATCGATCGCCTGGTGCGCACGGGCACGACCGTCACCGCCTGCTCGTGGGACGCGGCGCGCTGCCGCTGGAGCGTCGAGACAGCAGGGGGCACCGTCTACGAGGCGGACGCCCTGATCCTGGCGACCGGGCAGCTGGACCAGCCCTCGCGGCCGAAGATCGAGGGCGCGGAGAGCTTCGCCGGCCACAGCTTCCACTCGGCGGAATGGGACCACGACTACCCGCTCGCGGGCAAGCGCGTGGCGGTCGTCGGCACCGGCGCGAGCGCCGTGCAGTTCGTGCCCGAGATCGCGCCGACCGTCAAGCACATGAGCGTGTTCCAGCGCACCGGCAACTGGTTCCTGCCGCGCCACAACCGCCGCTACAACGCCACCGTCCGGGCCGCGATCGCGCGCGTCCCCGGGCTGCAGGCGCTGCGCCGCGGGTTCGTGTTCGAGTACACCGAGTCGCTGACGCTCGCGATCCGCCACCCCGAGACGGTCGGGCGCCTGGCGGCCGCGCGCTCGGCCGCGTTCATGCGCTCGCAGCTCAAGGACCCGGAGCTGCGCGCGAAGGCGTGGCCGGACTACACGTTCGGCTGCAAGCGCATCCTCTTCAGCTCCCACTACCTGCCTGCGCTCGCGCGCCCCAACGTCGAGCTCGTCACCGACGCGATCGCGAGCATCGCGCCCGCCGGCATCGTCACCGCCTCGGGCGCGCTGCACGAGGTCGACTGCGTGATCTGGGCGACCGGCTTCAAGACCAACGACTTCATGTTCCCGATGCGGATCGCCGGCGACGGCGTCGATCTGCACGAGCACTGGTCGGGCGGCGCGCACGCGCACCTCGGCATGTGCGTGCCCGGCTTCCCGAACATGTTCGTGATGTACGGGCCCAACACCAACACCTCGGGCGGCTCGATCATCGTCTATCTGGAGGCACAGGCCGCCTACCTGCGTCAGGCCCTTCAGCAACTCCGCGTCCGCGAGGCCGGGGCGATCGAGGTGCGCGCCGAGGTCGAGGCCGCGAGCGATCGCGCGCTGCAGGCGCGCTTCGCCGGCACCGCGTGGACGCGGTGCGACTCGTGGTACCGCGACGAGAACGGGCGGATCGTGGCCAACTGGCCGGGCTACATGCGCGAGTACCTGCGGCAGACCAGCCGGCTGGACGCCGCCGAGTACCGCTTCGTCCCGCTGCCAAAGCCGGCCGCCGTCGTGAGTGCTTAGGGTGCGCTGGGGGTCCTGAGCCTATGTACGACTACATAATCGTCGGCGCCGGCTCCGCCGGCTGCGTGCTCGCCAACCGCCTCTCCGAGGACCCCTCCGCGCGGGTGCTGCTGCTGGAGGCGGGCGGAAAGGACCGCTCGCTGAAGATCAAGATCCCGGCGGCGTTCCCGCAGCAGTTCCACACCAAGCTCGACTGGGACTTTCAGACCGAGCCCGAGCCGCACGTCGACGGGCGCTCGCTGTACATGCCGCGCGGCAAGGCGCTCGGCGGGTCGAGCTCGATGAACGCGATGCTCTACGTCCGGGGCCGGCCGCTGGACTACGACGGCTGGGAGGCGCAGGGCGCTCCCGGCTGGGGCTACGCGGACGTGCTCCCCTATTTCAAGAAGGCCGAGGACAACGCCCGCGGCGCGTCCGAGCACCACGGCGCCGGCGGGCCGCTGCACGTCGCCGAGCAGCGCTCGCCGCGACCGATGAACGAGCGCCTGCTGGCCGCCAGCGAGGCCGCGGGCATCCCGCGCATCGCCGACTACAACGGCCCCGAGCAGGACGGCGCGTCGATGTTCCAGGTCACCCAGAAGAACGGGCGCCGCTTCAGCGCCGCCGACGCCTACCTGCGCCCGGCGCTCACCCGCCCGAACCTCGAGGTGCGCACGAGCGTCACCGTGCTCGGCGTCGAGCTCGAGGCAGACCGCGCCGTCGGCGTGCGCCTGCGCTCCGGGCGCGGCGGCGTGGAGGTCGTGCGCGCCGAGCGCGAGGTGCTGCTGAGCGCCGGGGCGATCGGCTCGCCGCAGCTCCTGCTGCTGTCGGGCATCGGCGCGCCCGAGGAGCTGCGCGCCGCCGGCGTCGAGATCCGCCACGAGCTGCCCGGCGTCGGGCGCAACCTCCAGGACCATCCGTTCCTGACCGTCCTCTGGGAAGTCTCCGGCGAGGACACCCTGTACGGCGCCGACAAGCCCAGGCCGCTGGCCGAGTGGCTGCTGCGCAAATCGGGCAAGCTCAGCTCCACCGTCGCCGAGGTCGTCGCCTTCACGCGCACGCGCGGGGGGCTGCCGGCGGCGGACATCCAGTTCCACATGGGCGCCGCGTATTACGAAGACCACGGCGCGGAGACATACGAGGGCCACTGCATGGTGATCGCGCCGGTGCTCGTCTCGCCGCGGGCGCGCGGGCAGGTGTGGCTGCGCTCGGCCGACCCCACCGCCAAGCCGCGGATCCTCACCAACGCGCTGTCCGAGCCCGACGACGTCGAGTCGCTGCTCGCCGGCGTGCGCCTCGCGCGCGAGATCGCCGCGCAGGCGCCGCTGAAGCAGATCGTCGTCAAGGAGCTCAAGCCCGGCGCGGCGAGCGTCGAGCGCGACGAGCTCGAGGCGGACCTGCGCAGGCGCCTGATGCTGATCTACCACCCCGTGGGCACCGCCAGGATGAGCGACACCCACGCCGAGGCGGTCGTCGACTCCCACCTGCGCGTGCACGGCCTGCGGGGCCTGCGCGTGATCGACGCCTCGATCATGCCCACGATCACCGGCGGCAACACCAACGCGCCGACGATCATGATCGCCGAGCGCGGCGCCGATCTCGTGCGCGAAATCGCGCCAGCCTCAACCTCCACTGGAGCCTGAGATGAGCCTCGAGCGCAGCTGGAGCCCGGCGTGAGCCTGTCGATCAACTACCACCGCGAGGGCGTGGGCCCGCCGCTGGTGCTGCTGCACGGCGTCGGGCACCACTGGCAGGCGTGGGAGCCGGTGATCGAGCGGCTCGCGGGCGAGTTCGACGTGATCGCCTGCGACTCGCCCGGCTTCGGGCGCTCCTCGCCGCTGTCGGCGGGCATCGAGCCGACGATCCCCGCGTACGCGGACGCCTTCGAGTGGTTCTTCGCGGAGCTCGGCCTCGAGCGCCCGCACGTGGCGGGCAACTCGATGGGCGGCGCGATCGCGCTCGAGCTGGCCCGCGGCCGCGCGGTCCGCTCGGTGTGCGCGTTCTCCCCCGCCGGCTTCTGGACGCCCGCCGAGCTGCGCTTCTGCCAGCTCTCGCTGCGCGCGCTCGCGCAGACGCCGCCCGCGGCGCGGCCGGCGCTCGAACGCCTCGCGCGCACGCGCCGCGGGCGCATCGCGCTGTTCTCGCAGACGTTCGGCTACCCCGCGCGCCTGCCCGCGCACGAGGCGGTCGCGACGCTCAGGGACGCATGGGCCTCCCCCGCGTTCGCGGGCGCGCTCGACGCCTTCCGCCAGTACCGCTTCCAGCGTCCCGAGCAGCTGCGCAGCACGCCGCTGACGATCGCCTGGGGCCGGCGCGACCTGCTGCTCCCCTACCGCCTGCAGGCGCCGCGGGCGCGCGCGCTGCTGCCGTGGGCGACGCACGTGACGCTCGGCGCCGGGCACGTGCCCTTCTACGACGATCCCGCGGCGGTCGCCGAGGTGATCCGCGCCCGCGCGCGCACCGCGGTGGCGACAGGGGCCCAGTGAGGAACACGCCCAGGCCGATCTAGCGCCGAGGAACCGAGCGCAGCGCCCGGGCGGTTGCGAGGCGCACAGGCGCTTGTCACAGTCCAGCGAGCTCGGTTACCTCTCAAAGGAGCGCACATGTTCGACTTCCAGATCCTCTGCGAACCCGACAAGAAAACGCCGGTTGCCCTTGCCGCACCGCAGCAACAGCCACAGGGTTTGCTCGTGATCGCCGAACCCAATAAGACGGACGCCCACCAGCTCTGGCAGCTCGAGCCATTTGCGGGAGTCGACGAGCATGACCACGCCGTTCTTGCGTTCTATCTGGTGAACAAGCAGACCGGGCTGGTGGCGCAGGCACCGCAGAACGTGGACGGGGCTGTGAAACCGGACACGCAGAGCGTGACCCAGGCAGCGAAAGATGCCTACAACATCATCTCCCCGATTCGCCTGTGGACGCTCGATCCCGTCGGAGCGGGCTTCGCGATCCGCCCGCTCGGCGATGTCCACCAGAATCTGAATGCGTGGGACAAGAAGGTCGAGGCCGGCACGAACGTCGGCATCTACCGGTGGAAAGACGGCCAGGCGAACGAAGTCTGGGGTATCAAAGCGATTGGGTGATAGTCGTGCTGCGGGCGGGCGCGGGCCCGCGCCCGGCGCTCCGCCTGTCGACGCCTGCGAGCACGTCCGCGCCTAGCACCGCGTCGACCTCCAGCTGCGCCGTGGCCATCACGCGCGCGACCATCATGTACTGGCCGATCACGAGCAGCAGCTGCGTGATCTCGGCGGGCGTGAAGCGCGCGCTCATCGCCGCGAAGGTGGCCTCGTCGGGGGTCGCGTCGCGCACCACCTGGCCGGTGAGGCGCACCACCAGCCGCCCGTCCTCGCCGAGCGCCTCGGCATCGAGCTCGTCGGCCTCGAGCGCCGCCACCTGCTCGGGCGTGCCGCCGACCGCGAGCAGGATCGGCACGTGCTGGACCCACTCGTATTCGGCGCCGGGCGTCAGCCGCGCGACGCGCAGGATCGCGAGCTCGCGCAGCACCGGATCGAACCAGCGCGAGTCCAGGCAGTCGCCGCCGAAGCGCAGCCAGTTGACGAACGCGCCCTGCGCGTTGGCGACCGTCGCGAACACCGCCAGCGGCGGCAGGCGCTCGAGCGCGGCGCGCACCGCGGGCTCGGCGTCGGCGGGGTCGAGCGGGGGCAGTCGGGCCACGTCGGCCATGATCGCATCTGCCGGCGCCGGCCGCCTGCGCCTGCGCTAGCGTCTGCAAGCTGTGGCGGCGAGCCGACGGCCAGCGCTCAGGCACCGATCTCGCTCGCGGTGGCGGATCCTCGCCGCGCTCGGGCTCGTGTCGCTCGCGGTGCTGGTGACCGTGCGGGTCGCCACCGAGGGCACGCCACCGCTGAGCATCCGGCGCACGCTCGCCTCCTACGTCCGCTTCCCGGGAGCGGCGCCCGTGCTCGCGTGGCCGCGCGCGGGCGAGGCGGCGGAGCAGGTGCAGGGAATCGGCGGCATCGCGAGCTCGGGGGCGTTCGCGCCGGTCCCGATCGCGAGCGTGGCCAAGGTGATGACCGCCTACCTGACCCTGCTCGAGCACCCGCTGGCGCCCGGCGGCGAAGGCTTCACGATCACGATCACGCCCGCGGAGGTCACCGAAGAGGAACTGCGCGCCGCGCTGCTGCAGTCGGTCGTGCCCGTGCGCGCCGGCGAGCGGCTCAGCGAGCGCCAGGCGCTGCAGGCGCTGCTGCTGCCCTCCGCCAACAACATCGCGGCGCTGCTGGCCGTCCACGACGCGGGCACGATCGCGGCGTTCGTGGCCCGTATGAACGCCACCGCGCGCCAGCTCCACATGGTCTCGACCACATACACCGACCCGAGCGGCTTCGAGGACTCGACCGTCTCCACGGCCGTCGACCAGCTGAAGCTCGCGCGCATGGCCATGGGCGAGCCGGCGTTCGCGGCGATCGTCGATCGGTCCGCGGCCGAGCTCCCGGTCGCCGGCCGTGTCGCCAACCTCGACACCCTGCTCGGGAGCGACGGCTACGTGGGCGTGAAGACCGGCTCGGACCGCGCCGCCGGCGGCTGCTTCATGTTCGCCAAGCGCGTCGCGATCGGCGGCCGGCGGCTGACCGTGCTCGGCGTCGTGCTCGGGCAACGCGAAGGCGCGCTGATCGAAGCGGCGCTCGCGAGCGCCCAGCGGCTCGGAGACTCGATCGCGGCGGCGCTGCGCGTGGCGACCGTCCTACCGGCCGGCACGCGCGTGCTGAGCGCTAGCGGCGCGGACGGCCGGCGCACCACGGCGGCCACAGCCGGCGCCCTGCGGCAGATCGGCTGGGGCGGGCTCGAACTCCCCGTCACCGTGGCCCTGCGTTCGCCCGTTACGCAGGTGCGAGCCGGCGAGCCGATGGCCACGGTGACCGTCGGGGGTGGCGCGAGCGTCGCGTCGATCACCGTGGTGGCCGTTCACCCGCTCGGCGGCCCGTCGCTGGGCTGGCGCCTGCTCCACGTGCTATGAGCGCTACTCAGCGCTCGGCCGGGCGTTCTCCCGTTCCGCCGCCCGCAGGCGCGAGTCGGCGCCCTGATGCCGACGCTCGAGTTCGCTGAGCCGCACCACGCTCGTCAGGCGCGGGCCGTGTGTCTTGGCCTTGTAGAGCTGGTAGCGCTCGCGGTGGTAGTTCGCCTCGGCCTGCAGCTCCTCCATGCGCCGCAGCCCGATCATGACGGGCGCCGATGCAGCTCGATCGCCGAGTTCTCAGACATGGACGACCCTTCCCTTCCACCGGCGAGGCCGGCACTGCTACCGGCCTGAAGCGGGCGGTCGGCTTCCCGTGCCGGCCTGGCTGAGGCGTCAACTCCAGATAGCCAGCACCTATGACTGTAGCGCCTAGCGACGCACGCGGAACGAGATCGAGACGGCCGCGCCGCCGACGGGCGTCGCCGTCAGCTCGTAAGTGCCCGGCGCGAGGTGCCGCGGCGTCCAGGTGATCTTCGTCGTGCCGAGCTTCGCCGCGAGCGTCTTGGGAGCGCCGCCGACCGCGACCAGCCGCACGCACGACCTCCCATGCCTGTGCTTGTGCGAACGCGCCACGCATTGCTTGCCGAGCTTCACGCCGCCGACGCCGCGGCGCAGCGAGAACTTCACCGTCGCGCTCCGGCCGCCGAGCGTCAGCGTGATCGTCTCCCTGTGCCTGTCGCGAACCTTCGTCGGGGAGAGCTTCAGCGAGACCACCGGACGCGGCGGCGGTGAAGACACCGGCCTGAGGACCGGGGTGACGGACGCGCTCGTCGCGGAGACCGATCCGAACGCATTGGTCACCGTCTCCCGGCAGCTCAGGGCGTGCCCGGCATCGGTTCTCGAGACCGTGTGAGAGACGCCGGTGGCGCCGGCGATAGGCGCCCCGTCGCGCAGCCACTGCACGGTACTGGCCTGGGGCACGTCGCCGCCGAACACGCCGCCGGCACATCTGACGGGAAGACCCGGGTCCGCCAACCCTGTCACCTTCGGCGCCGTCGTCACGGAGGGGGCTTGCCCCTCGAACGCGCCGATGTCGCACGGCTCGCCGCGCGGCAGCCCGCGCTGATCGCTCGTCAGCGGTTCCGAGCTCGCGCTCAGGCAGGGCGAGGCGCCGGCGCGGATCGCCGCGCTTCCCGCCAGCAGCGCCATCGTGTCGGTGGGCCCGCCGTTGTCGGCCAGCGGGCTGAGGCCGGCGGGCGTGCCGATCAGGTCGCCGGCGGCCGACTTGGAGATGCACTCGTCGCTGTCGTCGAGGTTGTGCCCGGCGCTCGTGAGCACGCCTCCGCCGCCGAACGCGCAGTTCTGCCGTCCCGATTCACCCTGCCCGGAGGCGATGATCGAGTCGCTGACCGTCAGTGTCGCGCTCGTGAGGTACAGGTCGCCCCCTCCCCCTAGGAGGACCGCGCCTGGGGCGCCGGGGCTGCCGCCGCCAGACCCGGCGGCCGCCCCCCC
>JBKQHH010000058.1:0-11365 GCA_052148875.1 Solirubrobacteraceae bacterium | reverse complement strand
GCTCTCCCCTGCAGCGGTGGGGACGCCTCGGCGTCCCCACCGATCCACGTCGTGCTGGCCGACGATCACCCGTTCGTGCGCCACGGCCTCGGGCTGCTGCTCGAGCACGAGGACGGTCTCGAGATGGTCGCCGAAGCGGACGACCTCGCCTCGACGGTGCGGCGGGTCGTTCGCCACAAGCCGCCGGTGCTGGCGCTCGACCCGCACATGGCGGGCGCCTCCAGCAGCGAGATCATGGCGACGCTGCGCGATCGCTCGCCCGACACCCGGGTGGTGATCCTCACGATGGAGGCGAGCCCGGCGTTCGCCGCGCACATGCTCGCCTGCGGCGCGCTGGGATTCGTCGTCAAGGAGCGCGCCGACAGCGAGCTGCCGCAGGCCATCCGCGCCGCCGCGCGCGGCGAGGAGTACGTCAGCCCGCGCGTGGCCGCGCGCGTGGACGCCCTGCGTCGTCCGCCCGGTGGCGGCGGGACGTAGGCCAAGCGCCCGGAGCCGCGGTCGCGTGATCGATCTGCACTGCCACATCCTGCCGGGGCTCGACGATGGCGCGCTGGACCTCGACGACAGTCTGGCGATGGCGCGTCAGGCCGAGCGGGACGGCATCGCGGCGGTGTGCGCGACTCCCCACATCCGGCACGACCACGACGTGGCCATCGAGGAGCTCGCCGCCCGCGTGCATGCGCTGCAGGAGAGGCTGGACGGCGATGGGGTCGACGTTCGGGTCCTCCGCGGCGGGGAGCTGGCGGCGACCGACGCCGATCGCCTGACCGACGCTCAGCTGCGCCTGGTGGCGCTCGGCGGAGCTGGCGGATGGGTGCTGCTGGAGCCGGCCCCGGGTCCGCTCGGCGAGGGCCTGGAGGAGCTCGTGGGAAGGCTCGCGCGGCGGGGGCTGGCGACGATCGTCGCGCACCCCGAGCGCCACGCGGGGGCCGACTTCGAGGAGCGCTTGAAAGCGCTCGTGGCCGGCGGCTGCCTGATCCAGTGGACGGCTCAGTTCGTGGCCGACGCGGTCGCCGGGGACCTCGTGCTGAGGCTGGCGGACGAGGGCCTGGTGCACCTGCTCGGCAGCGACGCCCACTCCTCGCACGGCGGACGCCCCGTGCGGTTGGCGGCAGGCTTTGCGCGCCTGGCCACGGTCTGCGCCCCAGAGCGGATCGAGTGGATGGTCGACGGTGCCCCGCAGGCGATCGTGCGTGCGGAACCGGTCAGTCCGATGCCGTGAGCGGCTTGACAGGGCAGGGCGTTACGGTAGCCGTGTGCGCGCTGCCATCGCCATGCTCGCGACCGTGGTAGCGGCGGCGCTTGCGCCGCCGGCGTGGTCCGCCGCCGCCGGCGCGCCGGCGCCGCGCGCGGCGTCCAGCGCGGGGCGCGCGCAGCGCACCCGCAAGCGGCCGCCGCGCAGGCCTCCCGCCAAAGCGAAGGCGAGCGTGTCGGTCGATCCGAGCGCGGCGATCGGCCCGGTCGTCCCCGAGGACTTCCTCGGACTGTCCTTCGAGGCCGGCAGCCTGCCCACCATCGCCGGCTACGCCCACAGCGGCGATCTCGTCAACCTGATGCGCTCGCTCGGGCAGGGGGTGATGCGCTTCGGTGGCATCAGCGTCGACACCGAAGCGGCGTGGTCGGACGAAGGGGCGCCGCCGGCGTGGGCGCACGCGACGATCGCGCCGCAGGACCTCGAAGGCATCGCGGCACTGGCGCACGCGACCGGCTGGCGGGTGCTGCTGAGCGTCACCTTCGGCCACTACGAACCGGCGGCCGCCGCGCAGGAGGCGCAGGTCGCGCAGTCGCTGCTCGGCGCGAGCCTCGAAGGGATCGCGATCGGCAACGAGCCCGACCGCTTCGTGGCGGACGGGCTGCGCACCTCGCCGTGGTCGTTCGCCGACTACCTGACCGAAGCGGACGCGTACCGGGCGGCGATCGCGGCGGCCGCGCCCGGCGTCCCGATCGTGGGTCCCGACGCCTCCAGCGGCGAACTGCTGCTGGCGTGGCTCGAAGAAGTGGCGGCCGACGAGCACCCGACGCTGCTCACCGCCCACTATTACCCGCTGACGAAATGCGAGGCGTACGCGCCGAAGCTCAGCAGCCTGCTGAGCCCGCTGACGCGCGCGAACGAGACGGCGATCCTGACGCGGCTGTCGGCGCTCGCGGTCTCGCGCAAGATCCCGCTGCGTATGGACGAGACCAACAACGTCTCCTGCCGCGGGGAGCCCGGTGTGAGCAACGTGTTCGCCTCGGCGCTGTGGGCGGTGGACTACCTCACGCGCGCGATGGCGAGCGGCGTCGCGGGGATCGACTTCCACGACCTGATCGCAGAACCGCTGAGCTACAGCCCGCTGGTGGCGGATGGCGCGCAGGAACTCGCGAGTGGCGCGCTGCACGCCAACCCGGAGTGGTACGCGCTGCTGCTCGCCGACCGCCTGCTCGGCGACAGGCCGGTCCAGGCGCGGGTGCACGGCGGCGAACGCGCGCTGACGGCGGCCGCGTTCGTCACCCCGAGCGGGAGTCTGCAGCTCGTGCTGGTCGACTTCGCCCCGTCCGGTGCGCATCGGCTGCTGGTGCGGCTGCGCCTGCCATCGAGCTTCAGGGCCGGTCCGATCCTGCGACTGACCGCGCCCGGGCTGACGGCCACGTCCGGCGTCACGCTCGGCGGGGGCGCCGTCGGCAGCGAAGGCACGTGGAGCTCGGCCGCGCCCCTGCCCTACGTGTCCGGCGGGCCCGGATCGCTCGCCCTGAACATGCCCGCGAGCAGCGCGGCGCTCGTCACGCTCCTCCCCAGCGGCTAGCCGCGCGGAGCGCTGCCGTGCCGAAGCTCGATCCGCGCAGGCTCATCGCGCGCGCGGCGCATGGGCTGTGGGCTCGCGTGCCGGGGATCGCCGCGGGGATCGCCGCGGCGATCCCCGTCGTCAACTCGACGGTGAGGGCGGTGCGCGCGGGATGGGTGCCGGCGGGGGACGACGGGATCATCGCCACGCGCGGCTGGGACGTCCTCACGTCGCACACGCCGCTCGTCGGGCAGTACTCCGAGGCGGGCCTGGTGGTGCACGGGCAGGTCATGCACAGCCCCGGTCCGATGCTGTACTGGCTGCTCGCGCTGCCGGCGCGCTTCGGCGGTGTCACGAGCCTCGCGGCGACGATGGGCGCCGTCAACACGCTCGCGATCGTCGGCGCCGTCGCGCTCGCGCGCCGCCGCGGCGGCCTGATCCTGATGTTCGCGACCGCGCTCGGGATCGCGCTGATGTGCCAGTCGCTGCCGACGGAGGCGATGCACGACGTGTGGAATCCGGCGGCCGGCCTGTTCCCGTTTCTGCTGCTGATCTTCCTCGGCTGGTCGCTGGCCTGCGGCGAGCGCCGCCTGCTGCCGGCGACCGTGCTCGTGGCGAGCTTCGTCACGCAGACGCACCTGATGTACGCGGCGCCCACCGCGGTGGTGCTCGCGGTCGGCTTCGGGGGGCTGCTGATCGGCACGCTGCGCCGCCGCCGCGCGCGGTCCGCCGCGGGCGAGGCGCAGCCGCAGTCGCCGCCACCGGCGCCTCCACCGCAGCGCCAGCCTGCGCGGGTCTGGCCGTGGGCGCTCGCGGCGCTGGTGCTCGCCGCCGCGTGCTGGACCGAGCCGGCGATCGACCAGATCGAGCACGACCCGGGGAACCTGTCGATGATCGTGCGCACCGCCGAGCACCGTGGGCCGACGCTCGGCGCGACGGTCGGCTGGCACGCGGTGATCCGCTCGGTTGGGGTGCGCCCGTGGTGGCTGTACGTGCCGGCGTCGGAGTGGGAGCGCAAGCGCGACGTTCGCGAGACCCCGAGCGGCACGCGGGTCGACTCGACGATCGCGCTGCTCGCGGCGCTGGCGCTGGTCGGGCTGATCGGCGCCGTCAGGCGGCGCTGGGATCTCGCGGCCGCCGCCCTGATCGGACTCGGGCTGTGTGCGGCGATCGGCGTCGAGGCGGCCTCCAACCCGTCGACGCAGCTGCTCGCGGAAACGCTCGGCTACACGATGTGGTGGGGGTCCGAGCTGGGGCTGTGGGTGTGGCTGATCCTCGCGTGGGCGCTGTGGCTGGGGTTGGCGGCCCTGTCGCGAGCGGCGCTGCGGGCGCTGCGTGCGCGCCTGCGCGAAGACGGCGGGGCGCTGCCGTCGCGGATGCGGCGTGCCGCGATCGCGCTCGCCTCGCTGGCGAGCCTCGGCGGAGTGGTCGCGGTGGGCGGCGCGGTGGCGACCGCGAAGCCGGACTCCCACCAGTACGAGTACCGGCCGATCCGCGCGGTCGCGGCGGGCATCGAGCGCCTGATCGGACCGGGCCAGGCGATCGCCTATGACCTCGGAGCGCTCGACGTCGGCACGCAGCCGATGGAGCCCGCGATCCGCTTCTTCCTCGTCCGCCACGGCGACCGCCCGCTCGCGAACGGCTCGTTTCCCCGGCTCGGCTCCTACTACGAGCGCGACAACCGCCCCGTGCGGTGGACGGTCTACCTCACCGACGCCACCCGGCCGCGGCCCCACATGACGCTCGCGGCACGCGTCCACTTCAGCGACCCGTGGGGGCGGGAGGCGCTGAGCGCGTGGGTGATGAGGGCGCAGCCGCCACACGATCACAGAGGGGGGCGCGATGTGGCAAACCACTGACCGCGACCGGTGGATGCCGCGGATGCCCGATTCGACGCCGCGCCCGATTATTTGACTCCGTCCGATTCGCAAGCCGCAGACAGGAGAGACAGGTGTCGGCGAGATCGCCGGTCGAGCCAGCCAGGGGCCGCGGGCGCAGGAGCAGCCGCGTGACCCTGCCGACCGCGACGGGCGGCGAGCGGGGCGGCGAGCGCCGCACCTGGCGGACGGCGCCGCTGCGCATGGAGAATCGAAGGCTGCTCGAGCAGGTTCGCCAGCTGCAACGCGAGCGCGCGCCCTACGCCGACGCGCGGCAGCGCTCGGCTCGATCGAGCAGAGAGCTCGCCTGACCGCTACATGGCGATCGCCGCGTAGCAGTCGAGGATCGGTCTCGCGGCGGGGAGCACCTCGACGATGTCGCCTGCGCGCTCGCGGGCGGTGGGGATGCTGTCGGTGGTGAAGATGCGCCGTACGCCGAGCGCCGGCAGCTCGCGCCAGCGCTCGCCGGTGAACAGCCCGTGCGTGACGAACACGTAGATCTCCTGCGCCCCCGCCCGTCGCAGCGCGGCGCATGCCGATATGAGCGTGCCACCGGTGTCGAGGATGTCGTCGACGATCGCCACCCGCGAGGAGATCTCGCCGACGAGCGAGTTGTGCGTCACGCCGGTCGCGTCGCGCCGCTTGCGCAGATGGGCGAGCGGAGCGCGGATGCCCGCCGCGCGGATGACCGCGTCGGAGCGCTCGAGCGCGCCTTCGTCTGGAGCCACGACGCTGACGTCGGTCAGTCCGCGCTGCATGAGCACGTCGGCGAACAACGGCGCCGGCGACAGCGAGTCGACACGCATCGGAAAGCATGCCGCCGCTCGGCGGCTGTGCACGTCGAGCGTGAGCACCCGCTCGACGCCGACCGCCCGCAGCAGATCGCCGGCCCAGGCGGCGCCGAGGCTCTGACCGCGCTCGGCCTGGTCCTGGCGGGCATAGCCCAGATACGGGAGCAGCGCCACCACTCGCTGCGCGCCCTCGCGCACGAGGGTGTGCGCCAGCGCCAGCACCGACACGAGCTGCTCGTCTGGCGGCGCCAGCGAGCCCCACACCGCGCACGCCCGACCCGCGACCTGCTCGCCGATGCGCACGTACAGCTCGCCGTTGGCGAAGCGGGCGAGCTCGCAGCTCCCCAGCGCGGGCAGCGAGTGCTCGTTGGACTGGGGCGCCAGCAGCGAGCGGTACTCCGGAAGCGGGAAGACGATCGGTGCGCTCAGGCGGGCGAGACTACTCGCATCGACCGTCGCCCCAGATCGACCGCCGCCTCAGCCGCCGGTGCGGGGTTGCTCGCGGGCACGCGTGCGGGCGCGCCTGGGTAGTTCGCCCGCATGGATCTCGTGGCCTGCCACCGATGGCGGGCGCACCGCGCTCGCTTAGCTTCTGAGTGTGATGTTGTTGCCCGCAACACGTGATGGCGACGAGGACGATCGGGTGGTCGCGCCCGGCGGCACGGCGCTCGCGCTGATCGCGCTCGGCGTGGCTGTGGCCGGGGCGGTGCTCGCGCTCGCGCTTGCGCTCGCCTTCGGTGTCCTGCACACCGGCGGCGCGGGGCGGGCGGCGGCGCGGACGACGACGGTCGTCGAGTCGGCGCCGCAGAGCGTTGCGGCGGGCGGCTCCTCCGCTGTGAACTGGGTCGCGGCGTATGCGCAGGCGGCGCCGGGCACGGTGGACGTCACCGCCCAGACGGTGACGAGCGCGAACACGCCGTTCGGGACGGCTGAGGAGCCGGCGACGGCGGAGGGAGCGGGCTTCGTGCTCGACGGCCAGGGCCGCATCCTGACCGCGGCGCATGTCGTCGCCGGCGCGAGCTCGATCACGGTGACCTTCCAGGACGGCGTCAGCCGAGGCGCGAAGGTGATCGGCGAAGACGACTCCTCCGACGTCGCGGTGCTGCGCGTGAGCCCCGCGGGCCTGACGCTGCACCCGCTGGCGCTCGGCAGCTCGGCATCGCTGGCGGTGGGCGATCCCGTCGGCGTGATCGGCGACCCGCTCGGGTTCGACCGCAGCCTCAGCACAGGTGTGGTCTCCGCCCTGGAACGCACGATCGAGGCGCCCGACGGGTTCGTGATCCCCCACGCGGTGCAGACCGACGCGGCGCTGAACCCGGGAAACTCCGGCGGCCCGCTGCTCAACGCTCACGGCCAGGTGATCGCGATCGCCGATCAGATCGCGACCGGCACGAACGAATTCGGCCGCTCGAGCTCCGACACGAGCACCGGCGTCGGCTTCGCGGTCCCGATCGATCTGGCCAGAGCGGAGCTGTCCCAGCTCGAGCGCGGCGAACGCGTGACGCACGCGTACCTCGGCGTCAGCACCGCCACGACGACCACGCCCACCGAACAGGGAGCGCTGGTCGAAGCGGTGCAGTCGGGCACGCCCGCCGCGAAGGCGGGGCTGCGCGCGGGCGACGTGATCGTCGCTTTCGACGGCACGACGATCCGCGGCGCCAGCGATCTGATCGGCGCGCTCGCCGCCGCCCATGCGGGCGAGAAGGTCCCCCTGACGATCCTGCGCAGCTCCAAGCGCGTGACGCTGACGGTCACGCTCGCGGTGCAACCGACACAGGCGCCGTCGCGGTAGCCCGCACGCCGGCTCTCGCACGCCGGCTCTCATACACGGGCTCTTGACTAACCTCTGTCGGAGGGCTAACAGGAGGCTTGTCGTGAGACTGGGCAGGTTCCGCCGCAGCCATGAGAGCAACTCCCGCGACGTCGGTCCACAGACTTTGGCGCGACCGCGTCGCCTGTGGCCCCGCGTGCTGGCGGGCGTGGGGGCGTTGCTCGCGCTCGCGGTGCTGGCGTTCGGCGCGCTGGCGTTCGTGTGGTCGCGTCCGGCGATCGTCGCCGACGCGGCGGCGCTCGCGCGCGTGGATCTGCCACTGACGAAAGGCGCGATCGAAAGCGTGAGCGTGATCGGGCCGCACGGGCGGGCGATCCCGGTGACGGTCAGCGACGGGCGGCTGTGGCCGAAGGTCGCGCTCGCACCCGGCGAGCCTGTCTCCGTTGAAGTCGTGCTGCGCCGTCCCGGCTGGATCGCGTGGCTGGCCGGTCGCACGGACACCGAGCGGCTGCGGCTGCGCACCCCGAGCGCGCTTCTGCGCGAGCGCTACGTGACGCTCGCGGCCGGCGCGCCGCTGCGGCTGGCGTTCGATCAGCCGGTTCGCACGCTCGCATACGGGGCGCCCGAACATCTGCGGCGCCGCGTGCTCGCGCAGGCGCGCAGTCAGATCACCCTCGCGCGCAGCGGCGAAGCCGGCTCGATCGAAGTCGCGGCCGCGCCGCGCACGTGGGAGACGCTGCCGGCGCCGTCGCTGGTGAGCTGGTTCCCGGCGGGGGCGGGGGCGAGCGCGGTGCTCAGCCCGAGCCCGGGGACGCGGATCTCGCCGACGACCACGATCTACGCGACCTTCTCGCAGCCGGTCGCCACCGCGCTCGGGGGCAGGCTGCCGCGTCTGCAGCCGGCCGCTCCCGGCCGCTGGCGCACGCTCGACAGCCACACGATCGCCTTCACGCCGCGCGGCTACGGCTTCGGCCTGGACACCCCCGTCACGCTCGAGCTGCCCCGCGACGTCCGGCTCCTCGGTGCCCAGCGCGACGGACCCTCGAGCGCTGCCGGCTGGACGGTGCCGGAAGGCTCGAACCTGCGCGCGCAGCAGATCCTGGCGCAGCTCGGCTACATGCCGCTGAGCTTCGACCCGACACACCGGATCGCACTGACGGCCGCGGCCCAGGAGCGCGCCGCGATCGATCCGCCGGCCGGCAGCTTCTCCTGGCGCTACGGCAACATCCCCGGGCCGCTGGCCGCGGAGTGGCAGCCGGGCACGAGCAACGTGGTGATGCGCGGGGCGGTGATGGCGTTCGAGAACGCTCACGAACTGACAACCGACGGGATCGTCGGCCCGGCGGTGTGGCGAGCGCTGCTGCACGCCGCGATCGCCGACCAGCGGACGACGGCGAGCTACACGTACGTGATGGTGAGCGAGGGCTCGGAGAGCCTCGCGCTGTGGAACGACGGGTCGATCCGCCTGACGACGCCCGTCAACACGGGCATCGCGACGGCGCCGACCGAACTGGGCACGTTCCCGGTCTACGAGCACATCGCCTCGGGGACGATGAGCGGGACGAACCCCGACGGCAGCCACTACGAAGACCCGGGAGTTCCGTGGATCAGCTACTTCAACGGCGGCGACGCCCTGCACGGCTTCGAACGCGCGCAGTACGGCTTCCCCCAGAGCCTCGGCTGCGTGGAGATGCTGCCCGCCACCGCCGGGCGGGTGTGGCCGTACACGCCGATCGGGACGCTCGTCCACGTCGAATGAGCGAGCGCTCCCGGCGGACTGCTGCTACCGTGGATGCATCAGGTCGGGTGATTCGCCCGACATCGCAGTGCCAGCGCTCGTAGCCTTTGCTCAGCAATCTCCGCGTTCGCAGCACTACCAACGCAGGAGGAAATGCAGAATGGCTACCGGAACCGTGAAGTGGTTCAGCGACGACAAGGGCTTCGGCTTCATCACCCCCGATGACCAGTCGAAGGACCTGTTCGTCCATCACAGCGCGATCGTCGGCGAGGGCTACCGCTCACTCGCCGAGGGCGCGAAGGTCTCCTACGACGCCGAGGCCGGCGACAAGGGACCCAAGGCTGGCAACGTCCAGCCGCTGTAGCGCGCAGAGGGGGCGCCCACCAGCGCCCCCCAGCCGCTGTAGCGCGTAGGGGGGGCGCCCACCAGCGCCCCCGGTGCACGACCTCGGCGAACGTTCGACGGTCGGGCTTCTTGATCGGCTCGAGCGGTCGATCGGCTGGATAGCCGAGCGGGATCAGATACGCCGCGTAGCGGTCCTTGGGTAGACCGAGGACCGCTCGCGCCTGGTCCTGGTCGCCGACGGCCGAATGGCCGCTGCCGATCCCCAAGTCGGCTGCGGCGATCTGCATGGCCATCGTGGCCTGGCCGATGTCATATTGCGCGCGCTCCCGCTCGCCGGCGTCGTCGCTGTGCGCCAGGATCACGGCGATCGTCGCCGCCGAGCGTCCCACATGGCCGGCGCCACGCCAGACCTTGGCCAGCTCGCCCAGCTGTTTGCGATCGGTGACGAGCACGAAGTCCCACGGCTGCCAGTTGCGCGAGGAGGGTGCCCGTCGGCCGGCCTCGAGGATGCGCTCGAGCTCCTCCTCGGCGAGCAGCCGATCCTCGAACTCTCGTACGTCGCGTCGCGAGGTGATCGCATCCCAGGTGTCCATCTCAGCCCTTCCTTCCGATGGTGTACGTGAAGAGGTGGCTCATTCCGTGCGCGAGAAGCCGCGGATGGCGAGCGCGATGAAGATCGCGGCGAAGACGATGACGATCCCGATCTCGGTGCCGATCGAGAGCGTGTGGCCGAACACGTCGACGGTCGCGGGGAAGCGCTTGCGAGCGGCGGGCGGCATGTGCTGCGCGGCGAACACGACCTGGCGCAGCGGGGCGACGGCGTAGGTGAGCGGGTTGACGTGCGTGAGGACGTTCAGCCAGCCGGGCAGCGCGTTCAGCGGGAACAGCGCGCCCGACAGGAAGATCATCGGGAACAGCAGCATCTGCATGACCACCTGAAAGCCTTCCATCCGTTCGATGTGGCTGGCGACGAACACGCCGAAGGCCGTCAGCGCGATCGCCATCAGCAGCTCGAGGCCGATGATCTCGAGCACCAGCACGACGGTCAGGTGCACGCCGATGAGCGGCGCGAGCACGAGCATGATCGTGCCCTGGACCGCGGCGACGCTGGCGCCGCCGGCGGTCTTGCCGAGCGCGAGCGACGCGCGACTGGTGGGGGCGACGAGCATCTCGCGCAGGAAGCCGAATTCGCGGTCCCACACGATCGACATGCCGGAGAAGATCGCGGTGGTGACGACGCTCATGGCCATGATGCCGGGGAACATGAACTTCTTGAAGTCGAAGCCCGCGGTGCTGCCGACCAGGCCGCTCATGCCGTAGCCGAGCACGATCAGGAACAGGATCGGCTGGATCAGCCCGCTGAGGATGCGCGTGCGCGTGCGCTCGAAGCGGATCAGCTCGCGCAGCCACACCATTCCGGTCGTGCGCAGCTCGTCGCGCAGGACCGTGTCGGGGCGCTCGGCGATCTTCGACGGGAGGGCGCCGCTGCTCATGTCAGCGTCTCCTGCCGTGCCAGGCTCGCACGCGTGCGGGGATC
Organism: Solirubrobacteraceae bacterium; assembly: GCA_052148875.1. Taxonomy (GTDB): domain Bacteria; phylum Actinomycetota; class Thermoleophilia; order Solirubrobacterales; family Solirubrobacteraceae; genus Palsa-744. Next base: position 544 of record JBKQHH010000058.1, on the reverse strand, counting down.
GCGTCGGCGTGCGCCTCGCGGATCTGACGGCCGGTGTAGTGCAGGAACACGTCGTCGAGGGTGGGCCGGTGGACGTGCACGTTCAGCACGGGCACGCCGACCGTCTCGATCAGCGCGGCAACCGCGTTCTCGCCGTTCTCGACGAACACGCGCGCTTCGCCGGACACGGGCTCGACGCGGTAGCCGGCGCGCTGCAGCGCGGCGATGGCGGCCGCGTCGTCGGTGGTCCCCAGGTCGACCGTGTCGGCGCCGATCTGCGCCTTGAGCGCCTGCGGCGTGTCGAGCGCGACGATCTTGCCGCGGTCGATGATCGCGATGCGGTCGGCGTACTCGGCCTCGTCCATGTAGTGCGTGGTGAGGAACACGGTGACGTTCGCCTCCTCGCGCAGCCGCAGCACGTCCTCCCACATCAGCGTGCGCGTCTGCGGGTCCAGCCCGATCGTCGGCTCGTCGAGGAACAGCACCCTGGGGACGTGCATCAGAGCCCTGGCGATTTCCAGCCGGCGCGCCATCCCGCCGGAGAACTCCGACACGAGGTCGTAGC
>JBKQHH010000057.1:0-22431 GCA_052148875.1 Solirubrobacteraceae bacterium | reverse complement strand
TCTTGAACGAAGTAGGTGCCGGCGGTAGAGATGTTATTGAACGCATAGGCCCCGTTGGCGCCGCTAGTGGTCGTGCCCACGAGCGTCTCGTTGCTGCCGGGACTGTTGCCCTCGAAAACGTTGCTGCCGCCGCCATCGCTCCAGAGGTTGATCGTGACATTGGCCAGCGGCGTCTGGCTGCTGCCGGTTAGGTTTTGGTAGACGATGCCGCTGATCGTGGGAAGCATTGTGGCCGAGAGCAGGGAGCGGGTCTCCAGCGATTCGAAACGCAGCCCGCGACGGTTCAGGCCCGACGGCGCGCTGCGGCGCTTGCGGCCCAGCGCGGTATCAAGACGAGCAAACCACGAAGTAGACTTTTTTGACCGGATAGACATGCGGACGCTCCTTGTCCAACGGTTGCGATGGGTTCTTTTCCTATATTCATCGGCTAGAGAGGGGCTGCAAATTCATTACCATCGGCAATCTACGCCGACATTAACGCCCTGGGCCCAGAATCCCGTGTCCTGGAAGCTGAATTGCGGCTGGGCCCCTCCCGTGCTCGCCGCCGGAGTGATCCCGGTGGGCGGGGCGCCGGGCAAAAGGTTCGAGTTTACCGTGCGATCGATCTGTTCGCCCGCCCGAGCCACGCGGCTCCAGTACAGGCCACTGTAGCCCACGACCAGGCGGGTGTGCCGGGTGAACTAAGCCCCGGCGGGTGCAGCTCGCATTCCTGCCTGCGATCGACCCGCGACAGTTCGCCGAGCGCCCGGACGCGCTGGGCGAGCTGGTCGACCGCAGGCTGTGGCCGGCCGTCGAGGGCGAGTATCGACGCGAGCTCGCTCGGCCCGGGCTGATCCTCACGGCGCTGGCGGCGATCGGACTGGGCGGCGGGCTGCTCGCCAGACGCCACGCACGAGCACAGACGCGACTGCTCGGTGTGGTCGAGCCGCTCAAGGTGCGCCGCGGCAGGACGCGCAGGCAGCTGCTCGCACGCCTGCGAGCACCGTGGAGCCGCCGGTAGCGCCCGCCTCAGGACGGTGGAGCCGCCGGTAGCGCCCGCCTCAGGACAGTGGAGCCGCCGGTACGCCCGTCTCACGGAGATGGCGGTCGAGCCAGTCGACCGCCAGGCGGCACACCTGCTCCAGCGCGCCCGGCTCTTCGAAGAGATGCGTCGCGCCCGGGACCACCGCGAGCTCGCTGGTGCAGACGAGCTGCCGCTGGGCCTCGCGGTTCAACGCGAGCACCTCGCGGTCGGCGCCGCCGACGATCAGCAGCGTCGCGGCGCGCACGGCGCCGAGGTCGCGGGCGAGGTCGGGGCGTCCGCCACGCGAGATCACCGCGCTCACCCGATCGCCGAGCTCGGCGGCCGCGCTGAGCGCCGCCGCCGCGCCGGTGCTGGCGCCGAAGTAGCCGAGCGGCAGCGCTGCGACATCGCTCTGCTCGCCCAGCCACGCGCTGGCGAGGACCAGCCGCGAGGCGAGCAGCGGGATGTCGAAGACGTTGGTCCGGTCCCGCTCCTCCTCCGGGGTCAGCAGATCGAACAGGAGCGTCGCGAAGCCCGCCTCGTTCAACGCCCTTGCGACGGCACGGTTGCGAGGGCTCAGCCGGCTCGATCCACTGCCGTGGGCGAAGGCGACGATGCCCTGCGCCGGCCGCGGAACACTGAGCTCGCCCGCCAGCGAGAGGCCCGGGCCGGCGACGATCGCGACCTGCCGCACGAGCACGTCCCCCTCGCCGGGCGCCTGCGAGACGGCCGCGGCGTTCTCGGCGAGCAGCGCTGCCACCTCCTCGTCCGAGGTCGGGCTGAAGTCGTCGTACCACAGGCCGACAGCCCACAGATCGTCGGGCATCTCGACGCACACGACCTCGTCCGCCTCCGCGCGCAGCGCCTCGACCGACGTGGGCGCCGCGACCGGGACGGCGAGGATCACGCGGCCGGCGCCGCGCTTGCGCAGCGAGATCACAGCGGCCAGCGCCGAGCGCCCGGTCGCGAGGCCGTCATCGACGAGAATCACCGTTCGCCCCGCGATGTCGACGGGCTCGCGAGAGCCGCGATAGCGATCGACGCGCTCGCCGAGTTCGCGTTCGACATCCGCGATCAGCGCCCGCAGCCCGGCGTCGGACAGGCCGGTGGCATGCACGACCGGCTGGCTGAGGACGTGCACGCCGCCCTCCGCCAGCGCCCCGATCGCGAACTCGGGATTCTGCGGCGCGCCGATCTTGCGCACCACCGCAACATCCAGCGGCGCGCCGAGCGCACGCGCGACCTCGGCGGCGACCGGCACGCCACCGCGGGGGATGCCGACCACGACCGGCTGCTCGACGCGAAACGGCTCCAGCTGCTCGGCGAGCCGGCGCCCGGCGTCGCGGCGGTCCTTGAAGACGATCCCATCCGGCGTGAGCAGCGGCGGGTCCTCGAGCGAGGTGACCGCCCCGGTGCGAAGCTCACTCGACTGCCGACTCATGAGATCAACGTACGGTCGGGCATCGACCGGCGCATCGGCTGGCACTACGGTCGCGAACGCGGACTACTACGGAGTTATCCGCATCGCTGGCCGGCGACACTTGACGGTATGCACAGGACAGCCTCCACAGACGAAGCGCTCGACCGTCTGAGCAGGATCCAGGCGAACGGGCATCGCGTCCTCAGCCTGTACGTGAGCCTCGACCCCTCCGAGTTCCCGAACCTGCGCGAGCGCCATGCGCAGGTCGACGCGGTGCTCGACGAGGCCGAGCGGCGTGCCGAGGGCGGCGGAGACGGCTCGCACGAGGATCGCCTCGCGCTGCGCGCGGCGATCGAGCATGTGCGTGGGTTCCTCACGGATGCCGAGCTGGCCGTCCAGTCGGCCCGCGGTCTCGCCGTCTTCTACTCGGCGCCCGCCGACCTCTTCGAGGTGGTCGCGCTGCCACGCCCCGTGACCGCGATGGCGGTCGTGCAGGAGCGCCCGTTCATCGAGCCCCTCGTCGCGCTCGCCGCGCCGGAGCGCTGGTGCGTGCTGCTGGTGAGCCGCCGCGCGGGGCGCATCCTGTACGGCACGCGCGAGCACCTGCTGGAGGCGGCCAGCGTGCTCGACGACGTCCGCGGCCAGCACGCGCAGGGCGGCCGCTCGCAGTCGCGCTATCAACGCGGGATCGAGAGCGAAGTCGACGAGCACGTCCGCAGGACGTGCTCCGCCCTGTTCGAGCACTTCAAGGCGCGTGGGTTCGAGCGACTGCTGCTGGCAGGCCCGGCGGAGCTCCGTCCCCGCGTGGAACACGATCTGCATCCAGATCTGAGCCGGCGGCTGGCCGGCCACTTCGAGATCGACGTCGAGCGCGCCACACCGGACGAGGTGCACCAGCGCGCGGCGCCGCAGATCGAGGCCGACGAGCGTCGCCGCGAGCGCGAGACGCTCGAGCGGCTGACCGAGGGCATGGCCCCCGGCGGCCATGCGGCTGCGGGTCTCGACGAGGTGCTCCAACTATTGAACGAGCGGCGGGTGCAGACGCTGCTGCTCGCTCACGGCTTCGCGACGCCCGGCTTCGAGTGCCCGCGCTGCGGGCGCCTGGCCAGCAGCGACGGGCCGTGCCCGGCTGACGGCGCCGCGCTCGAGCCCTGGGAGGACATCACCGAGCGCGCGATCCACCTCGCCCTGGATCAGTCGGCCGCGGTCATCGTCGTGCGCCACGAGGCCGACGCGCTCCGCGCGCATGCGCCGATCGCAGCCCTGCTGCGCTACTGAGCGCAGGCTTGCGGGCTGAGCCGCTCTGACACAATGTCGGCGGTCATGCGCCGGATGGCCGCCATCGCCGTGCTCCTCGCGACCGGCGGCCCGCTCGTCCTCGCCGGCTGCGGGAAGGGCGGACTCACCGTCGGCACGACGACAGCGCGTTCCGGTACGACGAGCACCACGCGCGCCGGGAGCGGCGGACCTGCGGCGCGTCCCCCCGCCGGCCGCGACCGCGCGCTGGCGCAGGCGCAGGCGTTCGCTCGCGCGGTGAACCTCAGCGCCGCGGACGTCCCGGGCTTCCGCGTGTCCTCCGAACACGCGCGCGAACCCGAAACGTCGGCGGAAAGACGCCTGAAGCCAGAACTGCGCCGGTGCTTCGGATCGACGCGCGAAACCAAGGGACTGGTCGAAGCCGGATCGAAGAAGTTCGAACGATCAGCCGGGATCGCGAGCCAGAGCGTGAGCTCCGAAGTGACGGTCGCACAGAGGGGGGCGTTGACTGCCAGGGAACTCGGGGCGATCCGCAGCGGCCATCTACCCGCGTGCCTGTCGCACTACTTCGACCTGCTGCTCGAGAGCCAGAAAGTTCACGGTGCGAGCATCGGTCCGGTCTCGACCAAGGAGGGCTCCCCACCCGCGCCGGGCATGACCGGGAGCTTCGGACTGCGCTTCACCGCGACGATCACCGTGCACGGCATCCGCATTCCATTCGACGTCGACATCCTCGGCTTCGCGGACGGTCCCGCCGAGGTCTCGCTGTCCACCTTCGGCCTGCCGCAACCCTTCCCGGCGGCTTTGGAGGAACAGCTGTTCTCACTGCTCGTGAGACGGGCCAAGGCGCACAGAGTCTGAGCCGGTCGCCAGCCGCTCGAGCACCTCCTCCCGGTCGGTGCCGTGCACTCGCAGCACGCGATCGAAGTCCTCGCCGTACACGTGCATGACGGCCATCAGGATGTCGGTCGTGGCCAGCGCCCGGGCACGCCGTCGATCGGCCACGCGGACGGCGTACTCGGTGACGCGCGCGACCGCGTCGCGCTCGCCGTCGGCGACCGCGCTCGCGCCCGGCCGGTCGTGACCCGCGCTCTCGTCGCTTCCGGGAAGCGGCTCCTCGCTCACGCCGAGCGCCTGCAGCGCGATCCCGACCCGCCCGTGCAGCCGCAGGACCCGCAGCCAGCGCTCGACCTCCTCCTCGGGAGTGCGGGCGAAGGGCATCGCCGTGGAGGCGATCCCCAGCGCGATCGCCGCATCCGGCGCGAGCGCCGGCCGCGCGCTCACAGCGCCACCCGGACGTCGGCTCGGCGCGCGTGCAGGTATGCGAGCTGGTCGCGCCGCAGGGTGAGGAGCGGCGGCCCGTCGCCGAGGCGCACCTCGAGCACGACCGTGCCCGCGCGCCCCGCGGCGGCGCGCACCGATTGGATCAGCGCGGCGGCCTCGCGGCGCTCGACCCCGCAGGCGTCCAGAAAGCGCTCGGTGCGCTCGCTCGCGGCCTCGCCGCGGTCGAGCTCCAGCTCCTCGACGAGCACCGCCGGCGCGTCGTCGCCGCCCTCCACGCTGAGCACGCACGCGGCCATGTCGTCGGGGCGCGTGTCCGCGCGCTCGGCGACCCGGGCGAGGATCTCCGCCGCCGTCGCCTGGGGACCGAGCTCGGCGAGCGTGTCGACGAGCCGCACCGTGCCGAACAGCTCCGAGCCGACGCGCGCCTCGGTGAGCCCGTCGGTGTAGAAGCAGATCTGCGAGCGGCCGGGAACCGAGACGACGGTCTGTCGAGTGCCGGTGCGCATCCCCACTCCGATCGGCGGCGACGCGGAGACCGTGACCGGCGCAACCGCGTGCGCATCCGCCGCCGCACCGAGCACGACCGGCGGCGGATGGCCGGCGCAGGCGTAGGTGAGGACGCGCTCTCGCGGCTGGTAGGTGGCGGCGACGACGGTCGCGAACACGCCGCCCAGCTGGCGCTCGAGCACGGCGCCGGCCGTCTGCACCGCGTCGCGCGGCGACAGTCCTGCCTCGAGGTAGGCGCGCAGCGTGAAGCGCACGAGCGCGGTGTGCGGCAGCGCCTGGCGTCCGTGCCCGGAGACGTCGCCGACGATCACCGCCAGCTGCCCGTCCTCGAGGGCGAACACGTCGTAGAAGTCCCCGCCCGCTCCCGGGCCTGTCGCCGGCTGGTAGGCCGCGGAGGTGCCCACGGGCCCGAGCCGCGCGGGTGGGACGGGCAGCAGCGCGGCCTGCAGCAGGCCGACGTCCTCGAGCAGCTGTGCCCGCTGGCGCTCGAGGCGCCGGGCGCGCACGGCGGCCACACGCGAGCGCACGGCCAGCGCGAGCGCGAGCGCGAGCAGGCCCGCGATCAGCACGCGCACGGCCGTCGGCACGACGTCGACGATCCTGGTGATGGTCGTCACCAAAGGCGAGGAGCGGCCAGCCGCGCTCGTGCCGCGGGAACCCGGACGCGCTCGTCGCGCCTTTCGGGTGGCTTTCGTCGCAATCGAGCTGCGGGCCACAGGCAGCGCCCCCGTCGCCGCCGCCACCGGATCGGCCCGTCTGGAGGCGCTGCGCCGGGGGCGCACGGGGCGGCGCACTGCGTGGGTCGGGCGCCCGCCGACCCCGGATTTCGCCGCGCCCGCGGTCGGCGGCGGTGTCGCCGCGGTGGAGGTCGTCGCGGCCGCAGGCGTGAGCGCGACGCCGGTGGCGGGCGGGGCGGCAGCGAGCGTGGCCGCGCTGGCGGCTCTACCCGACGTCCCTTCCCCGGACGGGGCTTCGCTCCCTTCCGCGGGTTCGCGCGAGTGCGTGGGTTCGGTCGCGCCTTCCCTTTCCTTCCCCCGCCCCGAGCCCTTCCTGTGTTCCGAGCCCCTGCCCCCCGAGCCCCGCCTGTGTCCTGAGCCTTTCCTGCGCGCGCTGCTCTGCGGGCTCGCCGCGGCCTGCTGGGTCGCTTCTTCCTGCTGTTCGCTCGGGCCGCCTTCAGCCGTAGCGCCGCTTTCCGGGGTCGCGCCGCTGCCTTCCGCCGTCGTGGCGCTTTCCGGGGTCGCGCTGGCCGCGGCCGGGCTCGTCGTGGCGTTCGGCACGTGCGCGGGCCGTTCGCGCCTGTCCCGCTTCGCGGTGGCGGAGGGAATGAACGCGAGGCCGAGCGCAAGGCAGGCGACCACCGCGAACGCCGCCAGGCGCCTGGTCCGGCGAGCGGACGTCAGGCTCTTGCCCGTGTCGCTCGCCATCGGCCAGGTCTCCCGACTCACCCGGCTTCGGCGGCGGCGTCGTGGGTGCGCGCGAGCGCGCCGTCGAGCGTCGGGTGGATCGCGAACACGCCATCCATCCCCGACAGCTCGAAGATCTTCAGCAGGCTCGCGCTCGCGCACACGATCGCGAGCGTCCCGCCGGCGTCGAGGCTGCGGTTGACGCCGACGAGCACGCCGAGCGCGGTCGAATCCATGAACGTGGCGGAGGAGAGGTCGACGACGAGCTGGCTGTGGCCCTCCTCGAGCGCGTCGAGGAGCATCCACTTGAGTTGCGGCGCCGTCGCGAGATCGAGGTCCCCCTCGACTGAGATCACGCTCGTGCGCTCGTCGAGCTCGCGCCGGCCGATCGCGAAGGGCACCGCGATCGAACGGTCGGTCCTGTCTGCTCGGCTCAGCATCTCCCTCCTCGCTTCGCGGATGGCTGTCGCGCGGGAACTCGGATACGGCGCAGCTGCCTGCGTCCGAGGGTCCATGACCGCCATCGGCCGGTGCGCGCCAGGCGATCACCGGCGTGCCGGATGATCGAACAGGTGTCCAGAGCGCGGCGTTGCCGCTACGGGCGCGCGTACACGGTGACGACGGCGGCGCCGCCGAGGCCGATGTTGTGCTGCAGCGCCGCGCTCGCGCCCTCGACCTGCCGCGCGTCGGCCTGCCCGCGCAGCTGCCACGTGAGCTCCGAGCACTGCGCCAGTCCGGTCGCGCCGAGCGGGTGGCCCTTGGAGATGAGGCCCCCGGAGGGGTTGACGACGGGGCCGGAGCCGCCGAAGGTGGTCGCCTGCGCGTCGACGAGCTCGTGGCCGTGGCCCTGCTCGGCGAGGCCGAGCGCCTCGTAGGTGATCAGCTCGTTGGCGCTGAAGCAGTCGTGCAGCTCGATCACCTGCACGTCGTCGGGCCCGAGCTGCGCCTCCTCGCAGGCGAGGCGGGCGGCGTCGCGGCTCATGTCGTAGCCGACGATCTTGATGCAGTCGGCGGTGTCGTCGAACGTGCTCGGCAGGTCGGTGACCATCGCCTGCCCGCGGATCTCGATCGCGCGGTCCCACAGGTCGCGCTCGTCGACGAAGCGCTCGGAGGCGAGCACGACGGCGGCGGCGCCGTCGGAGGTGGGCGAGCACTGCAGCTTGGTGAGCGGCTCGTGGATCATCTTCGCGTCCTTGATCTCCTGCAGCGTGTACTCGGTCTGGAACTGCGCGTACGGGTTGTTGACGGAGTGCTTGTGGTTCTTCCACCCGATCCACGCGTAGTGCTCGGGGCGGGAGCCGTACTTGTCCATGTGATCGCGCCCGGCGTTGCCGAACATCTGCGGCGCGAACGGCGAGGTCTCGGGCTCGCGCAGCTCGAACATGCGCATCATGTGCTTGTCCATCGCGGACGTGCGGTCGGTGTACTTCATCCCCAGCGAGCCGCGCTCCATCTTCTCGAAGCCGACCGCCAGCGCGCAGTCGACGAGGCCGCCCTTGAGCGCCTGGCGCGCGAGGAACAGCGCGCTGGACCCGGTGGAGCAGTTGTTGTTGACGTTGACGACCGGGATGCCGGTCAGCCCGAGGCCGTAGATCGCGCGCTGGCCGTAGGTGGAGTCGCCGTAGCAGTAGCCGGCGAACGCCTGCTGCACGCTCTCGTACGGAACGCCGGCGTCCGCGAGCGCCTTCGTGCCCGCCTCCTTGACCCAGTCGGGATAGTCGCCGTCCTTGGTGCCGGGCTTGTCGAACTTCGTCATGCCGACGCCGATCACGTACGTTCTCATGCCGCTCCACTCTCCTCTTTGGCCGCCACCGGGCGAGCAAGGATAGTCGCTGGTGTCGCCCGCGGGCGCCTACCGGCGACGCGACCTGGCGCGCGACTGCGACACGGGACAGGCGTAGTCGCGGTCGTAGGCGCCTTCGACGAACTGCGCGATCGCGACGGCGCTGCCGGTGAACGGCTTGGCGCACGCGCGCCGCGCCTGCGCGAGGGTGCTCGCGCCGGTGACCCAGTCGCGCTCGGCGTGCGGGAAGTGGGCGCGGCTGGCGCGCGGATCGAGCGCGGTGATGGCGCGCCACTGGTAGGCGTTGGAGTACAGGCCGACGGGGCCGCGCGCGCCCGCCGCGCGCAGGCCGGCGACGTAGCCGCGCAGCGCGGCGATGTTCAGCTGAGCCCATTGGCGCGAGCTCGAGCGGGTGGCCCAGCTGGCGCCGATCTCCACGTCGATCCACCACGGCGCGGTGGCGGCGAGCGGCGGCGCGGAGACGGTGCCGGGCGCGGTGGCGGACACAGGCGGCGCGGCGGCGGACACAGGCGGCGCGGCGGCGACGGCGAGCGCGTAGGAGTAGGCGGCGCGCTGCACGGCGTAGCTGAACGCGCACGCGCGGCTCCAGCTGCCGTCGCACGCTCCGTACGGCGTCGCGGCGGTGGCGGTGCCGGCGGCGGGCGACGGCCAGTCGGCGACGCCGTTGCCGGGATCGGCGGCGTTCAGGTACAGCGACACGCCCGGCAGCGCCGGGCGCCGCAGGCCGGGAGCGGCGGACGCCCACTGCAGCTGCTGCGCGAGGCACGGATTCGCGTCGTTGGCGAGCCCGCCGTCGACGCCGACGATGGCGAAGCTGGCGAGCGGCGGCAGCGGGACCTCGCACTGCGGGAACGACAGGTCGTAGCCGACGGCGCTGGGCGTAGCGGACGCAGCCCCTGCGGACGCCGCGCCTGCGGACGCAGCCCTTGCACCCGCCGGCGCGGACGCAGCCCTCGCGCCCGCCGGTGCGCTCGCGATGAGCAGCGCCGCGAACAGCAGCGACAGCGCGAGGCCACGCAGCGACGACGGCCGTTCAGGACGCCGAGCGTGGCGGCGCGTCGGCAGTCGACCGAGAATCGTCCGCCAGGAAGCGTTCGTAGCGGTCGAGGAGCTCCGACGGGCGCACGCCGAGCGCGTCGGCGATGCGCAGCAGGTTGGCGAAGCTGACGTTGCGCTCGCCGCGCTCGATGCCGCCGATGTACGTGCGGTGAAGGCCGCAGCTCGCCGCGAAGGCCTCCTGCGAGATGCCGCCCGCGCGGCGCAGCTGCCTGATGGCCAGTCCGAGCGCCGCGTGCTGTGGTGATCTGGCTGCCATGGTCGCACGATCGTGACCGCGCGGAGCCTATACGGCCGTGCCGGCAGGAACCACCGGCGTGACCGATCGGCGTCACTTGCAATGCTACTTATAGTGTGCAATACTGGGACCATGACATTGATCGTCGGAGAAGCATTGAACCGCCGCGCCGACCTCCAGAAGCGGATCGCGCAGCTGCAGAACCGCCTGTCCGCGTGCGTGCTCGCGCAGGAGGGCGAGGAGCCGCCGGAGAGCCCGGACCTGCTGCTGGCGGAGCTGGACGTGCTGTGCGACGAGCTGGAGGGACTGATCGCGAACATCAACCGGACGAACGCCAACGCCAGGCTGGCGACGGGCGAGACGGTGACCGAAGGGCTGGCGCGCCGCGACGTGATCGCGCTGCGCCAGAACGCGCTGCGCGCCGCGATCAAGGCGGCCGGCGGCGGCTCCGGGGGAGCCCTCGGGCTGACGCGCTACAGCCGCTCGGAGATCCGCATGGTGCGGCAGGTCAAGATCGGCGACCTGCAGCAGAAGCTGGACGCGCTCGCCAGGAAGCGGCGCGAGCTGGACAACAGGCTGCAGGAGCACAACTGGCAGGCGACGTTGATGGAGTGAACGCAGTCGGTAGCCGACAGGGGCGAGCGTCAAGGCCCGCGACCCGGCCAAAGGGCCGCACCCATACATCCCTGGAAAGGACGCGCCCGGGCAGGCGCACTCGAGCACCGTCAGCCCAGCAACCCACAGCGCGCAACCTGCACCCTGGATCGGGCACCACCTGACGCTGACCTGACGGCGAGGGCGGGTTAGGGGACTGTTCTTGGAAAGTCGGCTTTGGCAACGGCCGGCAAACGAGCGATGAAAGAGAGCGACCACACAGACGAGCTTCTCAACGCTGTGCACGTACCGAAGGACGCCGGCGAGCACGCGGACGCACTGAGAGGGATGCTCGCCCGCATCCCCGATGGCTGGGGACGCTGGATTTCGTGCGACTGCGGCTGGTATCCCCTGCTGGTCGAGCTGGACGAGCAGCTGCGCACACTGCTGCCCGACTACGTGATTCACCAGGTGAAGGAGAAGTTCGGCGGCCTTCGGTACTACTGGGAATCCGGCGAGGAGGTACACGACCTCGATGACCTCGAGCCAGTGACACCCGGACGAGACGGCAATGAGGCGGAATGGGAGCGCTGGAGGCAAGCGCACGAAGCCTGGTGCGAGCGCCTGGACGCCTACCGGCAAACGCCCGAGGGACAGGAGCGTGTCGGCGACCTACAGCGGCGCGCGGAGCTTGCCGAGAGGCTCGTCCGTACCGCCGAGGCGCGCGCTGGCGTCACCTGCGAGCTCTGCGGCACGGCCGGCCTGCTGCACCGCACACCCGCACGCGCCCCCTGGTACAAGACGCTCTGTTCGGCCTGCGCCGAGCGGGAGGGTTATGTGTCCACGATGGAAGCTCATGGCGCACCATAAGCGCAAGGGTCCGAAGAGCACACGTGCCGGCTGCCTGCTGTGCAAGCCTCATAAGCACCAGGCCGAGCGTCACCGGGACCGTACCCGCGATGATCGCCGCTGGCACGAGCAGCAACTGGTGGCATATCACGACGGACACCGTGACCGCTCGAGGCCTCCGGGATAGCTATCTGCATTTTGGTCGACTATCCGCAGAGCAGGTCATGGCCACCGTAGCGACGACTTGCTGCTTTACAATGGAGCGATGCAACGCACGGCTGTCGCGCGTAACGGCGCCGCGGAGAGCGCAGCCATTGAGAGTCGCAGGCAGGCGGCGGCTGACGCTCTGGGCTTGCTCCGCGCCGAGGGACTCGAGCCGAGTCCCGCCCACCAAGCTCTTGCCGCCCGGTGGGTGGCAGGCGAGATCGACGACGAGCAGTTCGAGCTGCTCAACCTGGAGCAAGTGCGCAAGCGTCTGGCTGCCACAGCCGGTCGATAGTTGCTGAACCCGGATGGCGAAGGATCCCTATGTCTACCCAGGCAGCGGTGTCCTGCGCAACAACCTGGAGATCCACGATCAGCAGGAGCTCTCGCAGGCCGAGGCCGACATCGTTCGCGCCGCGCTCGCCGTTCTAGCCGGTAGTCCACTTCCTGGCGACTACGACCTGGCGCATTGGCAAGCGTTCCATCGCCGCATCTTCGGTGGGCTGTATCCGTGGGCTGGGGAGCTACGAACCGTCCAGATCGCGAAGCCCAATGCGTTCTACGCCCGCCCGGAGCACATCGCCGGCTATGCGCAGGGCATCTTCACCGAGCTTGCTCGGGAGGGCCGTCTGGAGGGCCTCGATCGCGCCGCCTTCCTGGAGCGGCTGACGCACTACCACGGCGAGATGTACGCGGTGCACCCGTTCCGAGAGGGGAACACCCGCAGCTTGCGCGCGTTCCTGAGTCAGCTCGCCGGACAGGCAGGCCACCGGATCAGCTGGGAGCGTCTCGACCACGAACGAAGCTTTGCTGCCAACGTGGCCAGCCTCAACGGCCAGAACGAGAAACTCAGGGAGTTGCTCGAGCAGATCGTCGATATGCCCTAACGCCGGGCTCGACGGGATCGCCGTCGTGGCGGGGGTATGCGGCCGTCGTCGCAGCCGGCTGATAAGACGCAGGGGATGCTCGACGTGCGCGACCTCCGCCACAGCTTCGGCGAACTGGTCGCGCTCGACGACGTCGCGCTGACGGTCGGCGCCGGCGAGACCGTCGGGCTGGTCGGGCGCAACGGCGCCGGCAAGACCACCGTGATGCGAGCGATCATGGGCATCCTCGTGCCCGACCGCGGCTCGGTCAGCTGGGACGGGCATCCCGTCGGCGAGCGCGACCGCCTGCGCTTCGGCTACATGCCCGAGGAGCGCGGGCTCTACCCGCAGATGCGGCTCGCCGACCAGGTCGGCTACTTCGCGCGGCTGCACGGCCTCGACGCCGACGCCGCCGCGCGCGCCGCCGAACGCTGGCTCGAGCAGCTTGGCCTCGGCGCGCGCGCACACGAGAAGCTGATCGCGCTCTCGCACGGCAACCAGCAGCGCGTGCAGCTCGCCGTCGCGCTCGTGCACGACCCGCGGCTGCTCGTGCTCGACGAGCCGTTCGCGGGCCTCGACCCCGAGGCCGTCGACGCGCTGTCGGAGGTGCTGCTCGCGCAGGCGCGCAGCGGCACCGCCATCCTCTTCTCCAGCCACCAGCTCGAGCTCGTCGAGCGCGTCTGCGAACGCGTCGTCATCCTCGACGCCGGGCGCGTGCTCGCCGCCGGCACGCTCGCGCAGCTGCGCCAGCGCTTCCCCGCGCAGCTGCGCGTCAACGTCGACGGCCCGCGCACGTGGGCGCAGCACATCGACGGAGCGCGCGTCGTGCGCGAGGACCAGGACGGCGTGCTGCTCGTCGTCGAGCCCGGCGCCGACACCCAGGCGATCCTCAGGGCCGCGCAGGCCGCCGGCGCGGTGGAGCACTTCGCGTTCGAGTCCGCCGGCCTCATCGACCTCTACCGCCAGCTGCTCGCGCCGTGAAGCGCACGCCCGCCACGCGCCTGATCGCGGGCCGCGAGATCTCAGAGCGGATCGGCAGCCGCACGCTGCGCATCACCACAATGCTCATGACGCTGTTCGTGGTCGCCGGCGTCGTCCTCCCCAAATTCCTCGCCGGCCCCGAACAGCCGACGTCGATCGGGCTCGTCGGCGCCCGCGCGCAGGCGCTCGCCCCCGCGCTGCGAGATACCGCGCACGCCGCCAACGTGAAGGTCACGCTCACCGACCTCGCCGGCGCCGGCGCCGCCCGCGCGCAGGTCAAGCGCGGGTCGCTCGACATCGCGCTCAGCGTCGGCGCGCGCTCGGCCACCGCAGAGGTCGCGCAGAGCATGTCCGCGACCATGCGCGCGCTGATCGCGCTCACCATCGACGGCGTCCACCAGCAGCGGGTGCTGCGCGAAGCGGGCGTCGCGCGCGCGACCATCCGCGCCGTGCAGACCCCCGTCCCGCTCGCCACCACCGCGCTGGCGCCCGCGCCCTCGCACGAAGGCGCGCGCGCCGTAGCCGCGCTCGCCGCCAGCATCCTGCTGTACATCACGCTCGGCATGTACGGCAACGCCGTAGCCGCCGGCGTCGCGCAGGAGAAGACCTCGCGCACCGCCGAGGTGCTGCTCGCCGCCGCCCGCCCCCAGCAGCTGCTCACCGGCAAGGTCGCCGGCATCGGCGCCTGCGGCCTCGTTCAGCTCGCCGTACCCGTCGCCGCCGGCCTACTCGCCAACGCGCTCGTGCACAGCGCGCAGATCCCGTCCACCGTCTGGCTGCTGCTGCCCGCCAGCCTGCTCTGGTTCGCGCTCGGCTACGCGCTGTACTCGTTCGGCTTCGCCGCCGCCGGCGCGCTCGTCGCCCGTCAGGAGGAAGTCCAGTTCGCCACCGCCCCGCTCCTGTATCCGGTGGTCGCCGGCTACCTGCTCGTGTACGTCGCCATCGGCTCGCCCCACTCCACCGTCGTGCGCGTGCTCTCCTTCGTGCCGCCGTTCGCGCCCTCGCTGATGCCCGCGCGCATCGCCCTCGGCGGCGTCGCCTGGTGGGAAATGCCGCTCGCCGTGCTCATCACGCTCGCCGCCATCTACGCCATGATCCGCCTCGCCACGCGCGTGTACACCGGCGCGCTCGTACACAGCGGCCCGCGGCTCAGCTGGCGCGCCGCGCTGCGGCTGCCGCGCTCGCGATCGCCTACTACTGGCTGATCGCCGTCGCCGTCATCGGGGCGTACTTCGTCTGCAGCGCGCGCGTCGAGGAACGGATCATGAGCAGCTCGTTCCCGGAGACGTATCCGGGGTACAGGACGCGGACGAAGATGCTGATTCCGTTTTTGCTTTAGGCGCAACACCAGCGCGTCCGGTGGCCTTCTTAGCCTGACCGTGGTGGGCACGCTACGACAAGAGATCCTCCAGAGCCAGCAGACGCGCAGCGACCTGCTGAAGTGGAAGCTGGGGCTGGTCGGCGCGATCGGCACGGTCGGGCTGGGCCTGGCGGGCTCCCGGGTATCCACCCACGCCGACCTCGTGCTGTGCGCGGTGCCGCTCGTGTGCGTATACGTCGACTTTCTCTGCCGGCACCTGTCGCTTCGCATTCTCGTGATCGGCAGGTTCTTCCACACGGCAACCGTGCCCGAGGCCACCACGGCGGAGCAGGCGACCACGGCCGAACAGGCAGAATGGCGCGTGCTTAGCGATTACGAGAAGCATGCGGAGGAAGCCCGCAATATGGCCGCACCGAAGGGCTCTTGGTTGAAGAGACGCTTCGGCGGTGGCAGTGCGTTCGCGCTGGAGGACTGGGCCGTCTCGTGGTCGACCATCGTCCTCTCAGCCGCACTGCTTACCTATGGAGCGCTCGTGCTCGCAGAGAGCTCACCAGATCGCGGGCCGGTGGGCTGGGCGTTCATCGCGAGTGGCGTCCTGGGACTTGGCGCCACCATCCTCGCAAGGGTCCTCTATCGCTGGAAGTGCGAAGCCGTGAAAGAACTCCCGGCTGATACGAGCTCATAGGGAGCGCTAGCTCGGGTCGTCGAGCGATTCCAGCACCTGCCTTGAGGGCGTGAATGGCGGGCAGGCCGTGATCGACGCGCTACGCCCGGCTGCCGACGCCGCCGCAGCAGCGAGTCAGGAACTCCAATCCGCGAGCAGGCCCGTGCTGAGGCGGTCGGGATGATGGGCGACACTGGCGTCACAGTGCAGCAAACCGCCTCGGCGTAGTCGTCGGCGAGCGTCGCTGGGCTCGGTGAGACCGAGCACGCCTCGGGTTCCGGCTGCTCGCCTTCATCAACGCGGCGATCGCTGCGGTCGTCATCGCCGGCTAGCGAACGAGACGAGCTACTCCTGCTGCGCGGGCGTAATAGGCCGAGGTGACGCTGTGAAGGCAGGGCAGGCCCGTTGCCTCCACGATTCCATAGGATCGCCAGCGCCGTGTTCTTCTTTATCGCCCACCTGCTGATCCGACACCCGCTGCGGATCGTCGTCGGGACGAATGGGGTCAGTGAGTTGGAGATCGAGAACGCGGTGCTCCGCCGCCAGCTGAACACAGAACGACGATGTGCTAGGCGCATAAACACGAGTGTCTGACGACCAGCCGAAACATAGCGACCGGATCGCCGAGGCCCGTGCGAGCGAGCCCACCGGCTACGAGAGGCCGATCCATACGGCTGGCGAGTTCGACGAGATCAGGCGAAAGAGGAAAAGGCGCAGTCTACTGCTGTTCCTCGGCCTGGTCGCGTTGCTCGCCGTGATGGGCGCGCTCATATACGTCGAAGAAGCAGAACTCGCCGCGATCAACGTGCGCAAATACGATGAGATCGCCGCGGTCGTTGCTTTCACGATGCTCGCCGTCTTTTTGTGGTGGGTCGTTCACCTGAAACGCGCCCAGCGGGGGCTCCGGCAAGGATGGGAGTCCGCGGCAGGGGAGCACGGCTGGAGCTACAGGGAGAACGACCCGGGGTTGCGCGACAGGTGGACGGGCTCGCCTCTGGCGCTCGTGTCGGAGCTTCCGGCTAGGAGGTATGGCCCGGTGCTCGAAGGCAGGTTCGAAGATGCCCAGTTCTCGATGTTCCAGATCGAAGGAAGCGAGATCTCGGTCTCCTCAGGCGATGACATGCCGGACATACCCGAGCGGGTCTTGGCGATCGTCGTCGCGCTGCCGTTGGCTCATGCAGTGGACTGGACGCTCGCAGTCCTCCCGCGTGACTTGCACTGCCGCTTTACGCCTACACCGTCCGAGCGCGAGCTAGACATGAGCGGCTCGGACAGCCGGTTTCGCGTGTTCGCTTCGCATGCCCAGCCGGCCCACGAGCTGTTTGCCGGCCGCCTCGAAGACCTTATCGGCGAGACCCAGAGAGGCG
Source organism: Solirubrobacteraceae bacterium (assembly GCA_052148875.1). Classification (GTDB taxonomy): domain Bacteria; phylum Actinomycetota; class Thermoleophilia; order Solirubrobacterales; family Solirubrobacteraceae; genus Palsa-744. The sequence goes on along the minus strand of JBKQHH010000057.1, from coordinate 5,613 downwards.
CATGGCGAATAGAGGCCGACACCATCCTGGCGTGGGATTGGAAGACGTCCGACCACGCGAACGCGTTCGATCATCTCGCTGCGGTCGTGCCGACGCTTCGGATCGTGAAACGGGAGCTCGAGCTGCGGGACCCATCTCGCGCCCGTGGCGATGCGGACGACCCCGATCATCTGGCCGCACTTGCAACCGCGAGCTTTCTCTCGTTGCTCGAGGAACGCCGTGTAGTGCACACAACCGTCGAAAGCCTGCTCGCACAGTTCGGCTATGACCAGATGACGCCGAAGGCGCTGGACGGGACCTGGGAGGCGCTACGTGACGCCGGGCTTCAAGAGACTCCGCGCTTGACCGCCCGGCTCCTGACTCCTGAGACCAAGCTCACGGTGCAACGGATCAGGGCCCCGAGGGAGATGAGCCGCCGCTCGCTCGCCCTCGGATTCGTCGGCATCTTGGCGATCGGCCTCGCGGCTGTCGGGGCTGCGCTGCTATTCGGAGGAGGCTCTGGCCATAGGTCGTTCAGCGCATACGACCCGTCGACCCGCGAGGAAATCGCGAGCAAGATCATAGCCGAGCCCCTGGGCGAGCAACTCACGGGCGTCGGCTGCGAAGCAACTGGCGAACATACCGTGAGGTGTACTGGCGAAAACCCCACGAGCCTGCCGCCAGACCAGCTGTACGAAATCGCTGTGACCATAGATCAAAGCACCGGCAACTTGCAAATGGGCACGCCTGTTCCCGCTCGCTGAACCGCGTCCCGGCTAGGACTCAGCCACTCCGCTGCTCTACAGCAGAGCTAGCACGTCGGCCTTCGCTGGCGTGCGCGAGCTGGCAAGTCGCAGCAGGACCAACGCGCCTACGAGGCGTTCCACTTCGCCGTCGAACTGGACCGAAACAAGCCCGAGGTGCAGCTGAAAGCGCGCGTGTCAAGCGCTTTCAGCACCGCATGCGACCTCGACGACTTCGCGTCGATGGTCGCAAATAAGGCCATAGCGGGGGCGGGATTCGAACCCGCGACCTTCGGGTTATGAGCTAGCTCAAGCTGGTCGCAGTAGGGCAGATATGCCGTGTATTCAAGCCGTTTTGGTGCAGTAGATCGAGTTGGGCAAGGCTGTTTGGGGAGGAATCTCGGGAGGAAATCCGTCCGCACGACGCGCTACGGTTCTTGAGTCAGCGCTGCTCGCCCGCAGCCTCAGCCGCCCCCACGGAAGGAGCCCGTCATGCCACCCGCGACCCTCGATCCGCACGCTTCGATCAGCGGCCACGTGTGGCTGTACGAGGGCAAGCGCCGCAACACCTGGTGCGCCAAGTGGCGCGACCAGCACGGACAGCACGAGAAGCGCCTCGGCACGGCGTGGGCCGGCAAGGGGACGCCTCCGTCGGGCTTCCTGCGCCAGCGCGACGCGCAGGCGCTACTCGACGCGCTACTCGTCGACGCGCGCCGCGGGCAACTGCGCCAGGAGCGCACCGGCGTCACGTTCGCCGACGTCGCCGAGGAATGGTTCGAGCGCGGACGCTTCGAGCGCGACTGGTCGGCCAGCACGCAGGTTGACTATCGCTCGGTGCTCGACGCACATCTGCTGCCCGAGTTCGCCACCAAGCGCGTCGAGACGATCACCACCGAGCAGATCGAGCGCTGGCGCAACCGTCTCGCCGAGGACGGCACGCGGGTCCGGCACACGGTCAACAAGATCGTCACCCAGCTTCACGCGATCTTCCAGCACGCCGTCGATCACCACGGCCTGATCCTCAATCCCGTCGCCAAGGTCAAGCGGCTGCGCGAGTCCTATGACGCCGCGCGCTTTGACTTCTACTCCCCCGAGGAGATCGAGAAGCTCGTCGCCACCGCCGCCGCAGGCGCCCACCGCGACCCCAGCCGCCCGGCCGTGAGCGACACCGAGCGCGCCCTACGAGCCGCCGAGGATCGCCAGGACGCCGCGATCTACCTGACGGCCGCGCTCAGCGGCCTACGCCGCGGCGAGCTGCTTGCGCTGCGCTGGGAAGATGTCGACTTCGAGCAGCCCTCGATCCGCGTGTTCGAGGGCTACAGCGCCAACCGCGCCGGCAAGCCGAAGTCACGCAAGTCGCGCACGCTCCCGATGGTCGACAAGGTCGCCGACACGTTGGGCGCCCTCAAGAAGCGCAGCGCCCACACCGCCAAGGGCGACCTCGTATTCGTCAGCCGCGAGGGCACTCACGTCGACGGCTCCGCGTTGCGCCGGCGCTACCACGCCACGCTCGACGCCGCGGGCCTGCGACGGCTGCGCTTCCACGACCTGCGCCACACCTTCGGATCGCTGAGCATCAACGTCGCCAGCATCGTCCAGGTGCAGGCATGGATGGGTCACGCCGACATCCAGACCACGATGCGCTACCTGCACCACAAGAGCCGCGCCGACGACGCCCAACTACTCTCTGCCGCCTTCCGGCCCAAAAGGCCCAAGCCGACCGCCAAGCGCTCGCCGGCGCCCAAGACGCGCCGTCCTCGCAAGCATGCCGCCGAGGCGCTGCCGGGGGGCTAGCGAAACCCACAACACCACCGGACCTCCAACATCGCCTCAGATTCGCGTGACGATTGCGCTATCTCTTTGCAGACGATGACGAAGTATTCCGATTACCGATCTAATGGTCCGGCGGTGCTGGAGCTGCATCGGGACTTGCGCCCTGCCTATGACAATCTCATCTGTTGCCACGACAGGCATTTCGACCTAGTCAAAGCGATCTGCGGTACGAATGGACCAGATGAGACGACCCCGTTGTTTCAGTGCGATCTCGTCATTTTGAGCGTGCTGAATCGATCGCTCGACCTCGTGGACGGATTCCTCTGGTCCTTCAACCGCTGGAACCTCAGCACCTCAGCACCGGCTGTACGGATGCAGGTTGACAATGTTCTACGGCTCGCCCTCTTGTCTCAGGCTGGCCCAGGGCCAGTGGTCGATGTCCTTCTGTCAGGCGGCCCGCTCCACAAAGAGATAGATCCTCTCGCTCTTCCCGGCCAGAAAACGAAGCTCACGGATAAGTGTCTACGAGAACACGCGCGTGATCGCTTCCCGTGGCTGGACCTCGTATATGAGAAGTCGTCGGGCTGGGTCCACTTCTCGTCGGTTCACATCGCTGTCACCATGAAGGTGACCGGCGACGGCCGCATCTATGGCCGATTTCCCAGCGACATCAGCGGGTACTCCTTCGAGTTTCTGGAGCAGGTGCTGTGGGCCATGAGCGAGTCCACGGGTGGCGTACTCGAGATCGCCACGGAGTTCGCAGAAGCCAAGCGACATGCCTCGGTCGGATGGGAGCGAGGCTAACCGCCCGGAGCCTGCGGCGCTCATCGTGACGGCCAAGCTCGCGGGCTGCTGGGTCGAGCGCATCTTCTAAGGAGGCCAACACGACGCGATGCTCGGCTTCCGGCCACTGAGCCGGCGCGACCCGCCGGCTCCCAACCTCTGCGCTCGTGTAGCGTATTGTGTGCAACCGATCGGGGGAGCCGATGGTCGTGGCCGGGACGAGCGGTAGTCGTAGCCCACAGCCATTGCTCCCAAGACGCTATGCGAAGGAAGTCGTCTAAGTGCCCGCCAAGCGTATCTCCCTTGTCGTCTTCGCCGTCCTACTCGCGACCACAGGCTGCGGGGCAAGTGGCACCAAGACCGTGACTTCGGCATCGACCTCGGCTGCGCCAGGGACGGCCTCACCGGGCGCATGGACCGGGTTGGGAGCCACGCTGACAGATTGGGAGTCGGCACATCCGAAGGATTCTGGCCCCTCGGGGTCCGGTTGCTCCGGTGAAGGCTGCTACGGCAGTCGCGTGACCGTCAACGCCGAACCAACCTACGAATTCACGACGCTCTCGACGACCGGCCCACCCGAACATCGGGTAGACGGCTACGAACAAGCGATCGGCGGTACACCTACGCCGAACCGGGCTACACGGAAATCACAAGCGACACACCCGGTAGCGACCTGACGGTCCAGGTGGACGGAGAAGGCAAGGCGTGGCTTTACAACGAAAACGACCGGACGGGCGACGGCAAGGTGATCTTTGGGTGGTCATGTCGCCATCCTGGCGCGGTCTACGGCTATGTCGTATCAGCCGGTACGGAGCCGGGGCACATCCTCACACGGAGGGGCCACTTCAAGGGAGCTAGCTCACAGCCGCAAGCACATCGTTGACCGTTCACGGTGAGGGATCACCGCAAGCACATCGTTTACTGGGTGAAGGTGTGGTGGAGGGGCCTCTCACGGAGCGGAGTCCGTAGGACGGAGCGGAGTGAGAGGCCCCTGGCGCCTTGTCGTGGGAGGGGTCCTCACCGGCGGTGGCGTGGGGTGGCCAGCCGGGCGGTGGTGAGCAGCTGCCCGCTGGTGTCGCTGACGTGCAGGTTCTCGCCGTCGGTGGGTGAGAGGTCGAGCGTGGCGGTGACGTACTGGTAGGCGCTGCCGTCAGGCATCGAGATCGAGCGGCCGAGGACCCGCAGGCGCTGGTCGGAGCGGATGAAGCGGATGAACTCGATCCGGCCGTGCTCGGGCCAGCCGGTGGGGATCTCGCTGGCCGGTAGGGGCACGCGCGGCGTGGTGATCGTGTTTTGGTCGGGGGTGCGTCCGCCGCTGGCCTTGTAGCGGTGCTGGCTGTTGTGGAAGCGCTCGAACGCCAGTGTGCGCTCGACGAGGTGGGGCAGGCCGTCGAAGCGCTCTTGGCGGAAAAAGCGCTGCTGGAAGGTGTTGTTGAAGTGCTCGATCGTGCCGTTGCGCCAGGGTTCCCGTGGCGGGATGAACACGAGTGTGACCTGCTGGTGCAGGCAGACCCTGACAACCTCCCCCAGGCCGGTCGGCGAGACGAACGGGCCACCGTTGTCCAGCTGCAGACGCCGCGGCAGCCCATGGCGCGCCCACAGCGCGTAGAGCGCCCCGAGCACGCGCTGGTCGCCGCGGTCGGTGACGATCTCGACCCCGGCGTGATGGGAGGCCACGTCGATCTGGGTGAGCGCGTGGAAACGCACCCCGCCGTCCAGATGGCGCGGACCGACGAGGTCGGCCTGGACCACGTCCCCCGCTTGCTTGGCCGCCGGCGCGGGGTAGGGCAGCCCCTTGCTGGTCCGTCTGCGGCTGGCACGGCCCGACCGTGTCACTCCGGCGCGCGCGAGGATCTCCTCGATCGTGCGCACCGGCGGCACCGGCCCACCGAGCTTCTCGAGCTCCCACGCGATCGCCTCCGCACCGACCTGTGCCCACGGGTTCTCGGCCAGCCGAGCACGGACCGCCAGCACCCGCGCCTCGACATCCTCGCTCGTGCGGTTCGCCACCCGCTTGGGTGCCCTGGAGCGGCCATCCGCCCAGGACGCATCGTGCGGGTCATAGCGCGCCGCCCACTTCGCCACCCACTGCCTCGTGCGCCCGAGATCCGCCGCGATCGTCTCCGGCGACTCGCCCGCCAACCGCCGCCGCGCCGCCTCGCGGCGCAACGCCACCTCCACCTCCGACATGCACACCTCCACGCTCGCTCAACAGAACGCGCGAGGCTGCCACGCCACACCCGATGTAAACGATGTGCTTGCGGCTCAAAAGCCAGCCGCGTAAACGATGTGCTTGCGGTCAGACGTAAACGATGTGCTTGCGGCCGTCAGCTAG
>JBKQHH010000056.1:0-29049 GCA_052148875.1 Solirubrobacteraceae bacterium | reverse complement strand
TGAGGGCATCGCCGCGGCGGCACCGGCGATTCTCATCCTGCGGGCGCACGAGCGTGCGCGACCGACTCGAAGGCGCCGCAAGGTCGCCGCAACGTCTCCCGCGGTCGCCGCCCAGCCTCGCAGCGAGTCCGTCGCCGCCGGGTCGATCGCCAGCTTCACCGCGACCGCGGCCGGCACTCCGGCGCCCAGGGCGCGGTGGCAGCGCTCGGCAGACCGCGGCCGGACCTGGAGGAACATCGCCGGGGCCCGTGGCGTGAGCTACTCCTTCACCGCGAGCTCCGTCGAGAGCGGCTACGAGTACCGCGCTGTGTTCAGCAACTCGGCCGGCAGCGCCACCACGAAGGCCGCGACGCTCACGGTCGCCGCGCCTGCGAGCGGCGGCGGGCCGCCGAGCGGGGTTGCGCCGCAGGTCACGAGCGAGCCGGCCGCCCAGGCGGTGGCCGCCGTCACCGCGCCGGCGAGCGGCGGTGCGCCGCAGGTCACGAGCGAGCCGGCCGCCCAGACGGTGGCCGTCGGCGCGTCGGCGACGTTCACGGCCGCCGCGTCGGGCAGTCCGACGCCGAGCGTGCGGTGGGAGGTCTCCAGCGACGGCGGCGGCTCGTGGAGCGAGCTCGCCGGCGCCACTTCGACGAGCTACTCGTTCACCGCGGGCTCCGCTCAGAACGGCTACGAGTATCGCGCCGTGTTCGGCAACTCGGCCGGCAGCGCCACCACGAGCGCCGCGACGCTGATCGTCGCAGAGGAATCGAGCAACTGGTCGGGCTACGTCGCCACGGGCGGCACGTTCAGCAGCGTGAGCGGGAGCTGGACGGTGCCGAGCGTCACGTGCCCCGCCGACACGACCACCTACTCGTCGCAGTGGATCGGCATCGACGGCGACGAAAGCGACACCGTCGAGCAGGACGGGACAGGGGCGAGCTGCCTTTCGGGCACGCCCCACTACGACGCGTGGTATGAGATGTACGGCGACGCAGCGGTCAACGGAGGCGCCGAAGTGGCGCTGTCGAGCTCGAGCTACCCCGTGTCGCCCGGCGATGCGATGACCGCCTCGGTGAGCATCGCGGGCTCGACCTGGACGCTCGCGATCGCCGACACGACCAGGGACTGGAACTACAGCATCGGCATCGCCTCGCCGTCGCCCGCCCCCGCGCGATCCTCGGCGGAGTGGATCGCCGAGCGGCCCGAGGTCGGCTGGTCGCTGAGCGCGCTCTCCGACTTTGGCAGCGTGAGCTTCACCGGCGCGAGCGCCACCGACAACGCGACGAGCGGGCCGATCTCGGCGTTCTCGTTCCAGCCGCTCGAGATGGTCGGCGCGACGCTGCTGGCGGCGCCCGGGGCGCTTGCCCCGAACGGCGAAAGCTTCACCGACAGCTGGTACGCGAGCAGCTGAGTCGCGCCCCGCGCCGTCAGGCGGCCGGCATCCGCCCGCTCAATCGATCTCGACGAGCTGAAGTCCCAGTCCGACGCGATCGCCCGGCTGCAGCTGACAGCGCCCGACGTGCGTGCCGTTGACGGTGACGCCGTTCTTCGAGGCGAGGTCCTGGATCACCCATGCGCTGTCACGGAAGACCAGCCGCGCGTGGCGGCGGGACACCGTGGCGTCGTGCAGGCCGATGTCACAGCCCGGGTCACGTCCGATCAACAGGTCGTCCTGCGCGCCGGTCCAGTCGAGCGCCAGGACGAGCGGCTCGGGGTCCGAGTCGCCGCTGCCGATGATCCTTGCGAGGCCTGCACGCACAGCGGTGACGGCCGACCCGAGCGTGCGCCATGCCGGACGCCGCCGCGGATCGGCACGGAGGGTGAGGTCGCCGACGACGCCGTGGGGTTCGATCAGACGCGGGCCGAACAGCAGCCCGAGGCGATGGGAGAATGTCTGCTCGCTGAGCAGCCCCTCGGCGAACGCGGCATTCAGAACGCTGGCCAGCCGCTCTCGTGAGAGACCCGGTTCGAGCACGCAACCAGTCTCGCGCATGGCTGCCGGTATGTCCAACGTCTCGACGCGCCAGCGCGTCCATCGCCCGCGACGGGCTAGAGCACCGGCTTGCCGCTCGGTACCACGAGCACCGAGCCGCGCGAAGCGTCGAGCATCGTGCGCGAGGAGCCGCTCAGCGCGATCCGGCCGGCGGGCGCGCCGGGCTGGGAGCCGACCACGATCAGGTCTGCCGTCGCCGCGTCGTCGGCCGCGACGACTCGAGCGCCGAGCTTGGCCGCGAGCGCGTCGGCGGTCTGCTGCGCCGCGTCGTCCGCGGGGAGCACCGCGATCGATCCGATGGTCGCGTCGGGGTCCGCGCGCAGGCCCGCCGCGGCGACGCCGATCGCCGACGCCCCGATCTCCAGCAGCCGCTGAGCCGAGGTGGGCGGCTCGGCGTGACCCGGTGGAGTCCGGTAGTCGGATCCGAACACGATGATCGACGCGCCCTCGCTCGCCGCCAGATCTTCGAGCCCCTCCCCGGTCGACGTGCCGAAGACCACGTGACGCGGAACGTCGGGATTGCCCAGCAGGGCGGCGCCGTGCTCGAGGCGTTGCTCGGCGTCGTGTTGCGCGAGCGCCTCGCGGCTCGGGTCGAACTCCGGCGCATGGCGGACGTAGGCGAGCGCCAGCTTGGTCGCATCCCGCGTCAGCAGCCTGCCGAGCGCGAGCGCGTCGTCGTCGTTCTCGGTCCCGTCGTAGGAGATGATCACGTCGGCGCCCATGCGAGCGTCAATCCTGCGCAAGGGCGCGGTCCGGCGCACTGGCCCGCTGGCCATAAATCGACGAACGGGTTTGTACATCCGAACCACGAGGGTCGAAAACAGTGACGCGGGCCCGATCCGATCGCATCTGTCGGTCGCCTTGACACGCGAGCCGCCGCTTCCTGCGCGGCTCACGCAGGGACGCCGGCGCGCAGGCCGCGCGCTGAGCCTGCCCGTCGCGGAGGGTCGGTCGTGCTCGACGCCGCTCGCGGCCCGCCGGCCCCGGTGGCCCGCGCGGCGTCGTCGTGGATCGAGAGGAACGCGGCGACGACGCGCGGGTCGAACTGGCTCCCCGCGCCGCCACGGATCTCGGTGCGCGCCCGCTCCACGGCCCACGCGGACTTGTAGGGACGGTCGTGGGTGAGCGCGTCGAACACGTCCGCCACCGCGACTATGCGGCCGACGAGCGGTATCGCCTCGCCGGCGAGGCCCGCCGGGTATCCGCTGCCATCCCAGCGCTCGTGGTGCGTCTCGGCGATGACCGTGGCCATCTCGAGCACCGGCGCGCCGCTGCCGTCGAGCAGGCGCGCGCCGAGCGTGGTGTGCGTCTTCATGACCTCGTACTCCCGCGGGCTCAGCCTGCCGGGCTTGAGCAGGATGCAGTCGGGGATCGCGAGCTTGCCGACGTCGTGCAGCGGCGCGGCGTCGCGCAGACGCTCGATCCGCTGCTCGTCGAGTCCGAGCAGGGCGGCGATCTCCGCCGCGCTCGCGCCGACGCGCTCGGTGTGCTGGAAGGTCTCGTCGTCGCGGTACTCGGCCGCCAGCGCCAGCCGCGTGAGCATGTGGGCGCGAGACTCCTCGAGCTCTCGCGTTCGCTCGGCGACCGCGTGCTCGAGGGCCTGCGCGTAGTTGGCGAGCTGCCGCTCGGCTTCGACCTGGGCGCTGATGTCGCGCGCGGTCGCGTAGATCACGCCCTCTGACGGCGAGCCGGTCGCGCTCCACTCCAGCCATCGGTAGCTCCCGTCGGCGGCGCGGAAGCGGTTGCGGAACCCGACCGTCTCGTGGGATCCGCCGGCCAGCGAGCTGTGCTCGACGGCGGTCGCCTCGCGATCGTCGGGGTGGACGAAGTCGACGGTGGGCCTGTTGCGCATGGCCTGCGCGGAGTAGCCGAGCGTGCGCTCGCACGCGGGGTTGACGCGCGTGAAGCGGCCGCTCCGATCGATCGTCGCGAGGATGTCGAGCGACGATTCGAAGTAGCGAGAGATCTCGGCTTCCAGCACGCGGCGCCGACCGACGAAGCGACCGAGCGGCCACCTGCGCGGCGGGCGCAGATTTGCCAGGTGCGGACGCGCGGCCATGCGTCCTCATCGTGCGCGCGCCGCCCGGCGCATGAGCGTGCCGCAAGAACTGGACACATATTTCCAACCAGTTGACTTTCCCTGAGCGCGCGGGCACGCCAGGGAGCGGTGGCCTCTATTGTCTTTATATATATGGAGTGTTCGTGAACGTTCGACGGCTGGGTGCGGATGGCCCGGCGGTCGGCGCCATCGGGCTCGGCTGCATGGGGATGTCCGGGATGTACGGGCCGGCGGATCGCGCGGAGGGCATCGCGACGATCGACGCGGCGCTCGCCGCCGGCATCGACCTGCTGGACACGGGCGACTTCTACGGGATGGGCCACAACGAGCTGCTGATCGCCGAGGCGGTGCGCGGGCGCCCCCGCGAGGACTACATGCTGAGCGTCAAGTTCGGCGCCCAGCGCGGGCCCGACGGCATGTGGCTGGGCTACGACGCGAGCCCGCCGGCGGTCAAGACGGCGCTCGCGCACTCGCTGACGCGGCTGGGCGTCGAGCACGTCGACGTCTACCGCCCCGCGCGCCTGGATCCGAAGGTGCCGATCGAGGAGACGGTCGGCGCGATCGCGGAGCTCGTGCAGGCGGGCTACGTGCATCACATCGGGCTCTCGGAGGTCGGCCCGGAGACGCTGGGCGCGCAGCGGCTGGAGCTCGACGCCGACGACATCGCCGCGCTCGAGCGCGCGATCCCGCGCGACGCGGCCGTCGGCGAGCGCTACCCCGAGCCGCAGATGGCGACGCTCGACAGCGAGCGCGCGTAGCCGCGGTCGGGCGTATGCCGTACGGCGTAAGTTTTGTGTGTTAGACTGGCGCAGTGGCCCCACGAGCAAGTCAGAAGGCCCTCAAGGGCGAGCCGTTCAGTGTCCGCTTTACGCTATCCACCGACCGAACGGTCCTGGAGGAGGCAAGACGCACCCGGCGCTCGAAGAGCGCCGTCGTGGAGACGCTGACCGAGGAGGCCGTGCGCACCCGACGGTTCGCCGGCATAGGCTTCCGCGGCGAGGATCCTTTCCGCCGGCCGTGGGTGATCGGGTCCGGCCTCGATATCTGGGAGATCATCCAGATGCTCGAGGATTTTGGCTCGCTCGCTCACCTCGTCCAGGAGACGCATCTGACCGAGCGCCAGGTACATCTCGCGGTCGCCTACCGAGACGGCTACCCCGAGGAGATCGCCGAGGCGATCGCTCAGAATCGCCGCACCGCCGCGGACTGGCACGAGCTCTACCCATTCGTCGAGTTCCACGCAACGGCGTAGCGGCGCTTGCGCATACTGCTCGACGCGAACCTCTCGCCGCGCGGAGTCGCCGACAGGCTGCGCGAGACGGGTCACGACGTGCTGGCACTCGCGGAGAACGCGGCCTTCGAGGGCCTCCCCGACCCGCAGGTCCTGGAGCTCGCCACCACCGAGAAGCGAGTCCTCGTCACGCGCAACAGCCGCGACTTCGCCCCGCTCGCACGCGAGTGGGCAGAGGCCCAACGCGCACATGCGGGCTTGATTCTGATCTGGACGCTCGACCACAGCGAGTTCACGCGAATCGTCGCCGGCATCGAGCTCTACATCCAGCGCTGGCCTGCCCAAGACCAGTGGCGCGGCCTCACGGTTGCGTTCTGATCCGCTCTCAGCGCTCGCCGGCGTAGTAGTCGACCGCGCCGTCCGCCCGGCGCAGGATCACCTGGTCATCGGGGTTGCCGGGCAGATATTTTAGTTTCGTTTTCTCAGGTGTGCCGCTTCCTCCGCGCCAGGCTCAGCGCCAGCACCACCACCCCTACTCCCAGCAGCACCCGCCCGAGCAGCGAGCTGATCGACGTCCACGCGGCCCCGGCGAGCAGCCCGGCGAGCACGAACGCCGCCGCCCACAGCGCGCAGCCGATGGTCGTGAGCGCGACGAATGTCGCGAGCGGCACGCGCCGCGCTCCGGCGGGCAGCGACACGAACGTGCGCGCGAGGGGCAGCAGCCGCGCGACGAAGACGGCGCGCGTGCCGTAGCGCTCGAACAGCCCTTCCCAGCGCTGGAGCCCGACGCGCGCGCCGGGAACGCCGGCCAGCAGGCGGCTCGCGCCGAGCGCGTACGCGAGCAGCGACCCGAGCAGGTTGCCGGCGGTGGCGGCCAGCACCGCCAGCGGGAAGCTCATCCAGCCCTGGTGCACGGCCACTCCCGCGAACAGCAGCGTGACCTCGCTGGGCACGGGGATGCACGCGCTCTCGGGCACCATCAGCAGGAACACGCCGAGTGCTCCGAAGCGCTCGATCAGTGCGGTCATGGGCGGGGCCCGCCGCGTCGCGGGGCACGCGGCTCCGCGCGCCGTGAGTGCGCCGGTGGCGCAGGGCGTGCGCCCGGATGCGGCGGCGGCGGAGGCGCACCCGGCAGTGGCGGACGGGGGCGGCGGTAGCCGAGCGCCGCCTGAACGCTCGACGGGCGCCAGTGCGCTCCGCCGCGCTGGGTCGGCACGCCCTCGTCGTTGAGCGCGTCGGCGATCGCCTGCAGGCTGAGGCCGCGCTCGCGCATCGCCGCGATGCGCTCGCTCAGCTCCGGCGCGCGCGCCGCCAGTCCGGGTCGGCCGCGCGGCCGGCGTCCGGGCTCGGGCTCGCGCTCCCAGCGCTCGACCTCGCGCAGCGCGGCGACCGCGCGCCGGCCGGCGTCCGTGCCAGTGTCGAGGCCGACGTCCAGCGCGACGAGATCGCAGCCGGCGGCCGCGAGCCAGTCGAGCAGGCCGACGAGCTCGCGCAGCGAGCCGGCGACGGCGCCCAGCCGCTCCACCACGAGCGCCGCGGCGTGTCGAGCCGCGACCTGGCTCAACGCCTCGCCCAGGCGGCCGCGGCGTGCGCCATGCGCGTCGCGCACGACCGCCACGACCTCGACGTCGTCGGGGTATGCGGGCGAGGCGTCCTCGGCGGGCGCGCCCTGCGCGGGTGGGGGTAGGTAGGCGATCGCGGTACGTTCCACCCTCACCACTATACGCAAAACGTTTGCGTATACGCGAGCTACCGCCGATGAAGCGCGTCGGCCTGGCGCTCGCCGACGCACGCGTCGAGCACGTGCCGCGTAGGATCAACGGACGATGAGAGCGGCTGTCCTGCACGAGTACGGAGTTCCGAGCGCGGACGAGTTCGAGGAGCCCTCGGCAGGGCCCGAGCAGGCCGTGGTGGAGGTGCTCGCGGCGGGGCTGAACCCGGTGGACGTGGCGATCTGCGCGGGAAGCTTCTACGCGGGCAAGCCGCCGCTGCCATCGGTGGCGGGGCGCGAGGGCGTGGGGACGCTGGATGGCGCGCGCGTGTACTTCGATGCGCCGATCGCTCCGTTCGGCTCGATGGCCGAGCGCGCGCTGGTCGATCCGCGCTCCACGTATCCGGTGCCCGACGAGGTGGAGGACGGCGTCGCGGTGGCGCTGGGGATCTCCGGGCTGGCCGCTTGGCTCGCGCTCACCTGGCGCGCGGAGTTGAAGGAGGGCGAGCACGTGCTGGTGCTGGCGGCGAGCGGCGTGCTCGGGCAGATCGCGGTGCAGGCGGCGAAGCTGCTGGGCGCCGGGCGCGTGGTCGCGGCGGCGCGCTCTCCGGAGGGCCTCGCGCGCTGCATGGAGCTGGGGGCCGACGCGAGCGTGCGCCTGGACGAGCCGGGCGACCTGTCGGCGGCGATGGCGCAGGCGGGCGAGGGCCGCATCGACGTGGTGCTCGATCCGCTGTGGGGAGAGCCGCTGGTGGCGGCGCTGGGTGCGGCGAGCTTCGGTGCGCGCGTCGTGCAGATCGGCGCCGGCGCGGGCGCGGAGGCGACGATCCCGTCGGCGGCGATCCGCGGCAAGATGCTCGTGCTGATGGGCCACACGAACTTCGCCGCGCCGCCGGAGGTCAAGCGCGAGGCGTACGCGCGGATGGCCGACGCGGCCGCCCGCGGCGAGATCGAGGTGGACGTCGATCCGCTGGGCCTCGATCAGGTGGGCGAGGCCTGGCGTCGCCTCGCGGCGGGCTCCCACCGCAAGATCGTGCTCGTCCCCTGAGTCGCGCGCCGGCCCGGCCGCGCTGAGCGCACTCGGGCGGAGCGAGCCGAAGCTGCGCTAACCGCAGCCGGTGATGCCGCCGTCGAGCGGGATCACGGTGCCCGTGAGGTACGCGCCTGCACGGGAGGCGAGGAACAGCGTGAGCCCGGCGACGTCGTCGGGGCGCCCGATGCGCCCCAGCGGCACGCCGCTTTCGACCGCCTGGCGCATCTCTGGGTCGTCGAGCGCGTAGGCCATCATCTTGCTCTGAAACGGCCCGGGGGCGATCGCGTTGACGGTGATGTGCTCGGCGGCCAGGCGCTTGGCGAGGTGGCGGGTGAGCATGTGCACGGCGGCCTTGCTGGCGCTGTAGCTGTAGTTCTCGACGGGCGGCGGCTGCAGCCCGTTGATCGAGCCGATGTTGATCACACGCGCGGGGTCCTCGGCGCTGGCGGCCGCGCGCAGCTCTCCCAGCAGCGCGACGGTGAGGTGGAAGACGCCCTCGACGTTCGTGCTCAGCACCTTCTCCCAGCCGAGCGCGGGGAACTCCTCCAGCGGCGCGCCCCACGCGGCGCCGGCGTTGTTGACGAGGATGTCAAGCGACGGGAAGCGCTCTCGCGTGGCGGCGGCGAGCGCCCGGGCGCCCTCCTGTGTGGATATGTCCGCGGGGATCGCGTGGCAGTCACCCGACGCGCTGAGCTCCTGGGCGGCCGCTTGCACGTCGGCGCTCTTGCGCGAGGAGACGATCACGCGCGCGCCCGCGTGCACCAGGCCGCGGGCGATCATCAGCCCGATGCCGCGCGAGCCGCCGGTGACGAGCGCGGTCTTCCCGGAGACGTCGAACAGGTCGCTCATCGTTGGCTGGTCGATCCCATCAATCGGCGAAGTCCGCGGGGCGCTTGTCCAGGAACGCGCCGACGGCCTCGGGGACGGCGTTGCCGAACGTGGCCATGATCTGCTGGCGGTCCTCGTACTCGATGGCGGCCTGCTCGGAGGGGATCTCCAGCGCGGCCCACATGCCGCGCTTGGTCAGGCGCACGCCCCACGGCGCCAGCGACGCGATCTGCTCGGCCGCCGCGAGCGCGCGCTCGCCGAGCGCGTCCGCGTCGAGCACGTCGGCGACGAGGCCGATCCGCAGCGCCTCCTCGGCGTCGACCCTGCGGCCGGTGAGCATCAGCTCGTGCGAGCGCGAGGCTCCGATCAGGCGCGGCAGCAGCCAGCTGGTGCCCATGTCGCAGTTGGACACGCCGATGTTGACGAACGCCGCACGGAACACCGCCTCGCGGGCGGCGTAGCGGATGTCGCACCCGAGCGCGAGCGCGAGGCCGAACCCGGCGGCGGGGCCGTTGACGGCGCCGATGATCGGCTGGGGCAGGGCGCGCAGCGCGAGGATCAGCGTGGACATGTGCTCCTGGTTGGCGAGCCGGTCGCGGGGCTCGTCGCTGCCGTCGTTGCCGGGCGCGGCGCCGTAGCCGTGGAGGTCCAGGCCGGCGCAGAAGCCGCGCCCAGCGCCGGTCAGGATCACGGCGCGGCACGCGCGTTCGGCCGTGATCGCGCGCAGCTGCACGTGCAGCTCCTCGCACAGCTCCGCGGTCATCGCGTTGAGCTGGTCGGGGCGGTTGAGCGTCAGCCGGCGGACGGCGGGCGTGGGCGAGTCGAGCAGCAGCAGGTCGGGCATCGCCGGCGCATCCTATGGCGTTGGCTCGGCTCCGCGGACGGCGGCTGCGCTCGGGTCGGAGGATCGTGGTGTGTGTGACACTGGCGCCCGTGCTGTCGAGCCGGCCGAGGGTCGCGGTGGTGGGCCACGTCGAGTGGGTGCGCTTCGCGCGCGTCGCGCACGTGCCGCGCGCGGGCGAGGTGGTGGACGCGCTGGATCCATTCGAGGAGCCGGCGGGCGGTGGCGCGGTGGCGGCGGTGCAGCTGGCACGGCTGGCGGGTGCGGCGGCGCTGTTGACGGCGCTCGGCGAGGACGAGCACGGCCGGCGCTCGGTGGCGCGCCTGAGCGAGCTCGGCGTGGACGTGCGCGCGGCGTTCGTCGATTCGCCGACCCGCGCCGCGGTGACGCTGGTGGACGACGCGGGCGAGCGCACGATCACGACGTTCGGGCCGCGCTTGGAGCCGCTCGGCGACGACCACAGCTCCGTGTGGGAGGCGCTCGACGGCGTCGACGCGGTGTACTTCACGGCGGGCGACGAGGCGGCGCTGCGCGGCGCGCGCGCGGCGGCGCGGGTGCTGGTGGCGAGCCCGCGCGCCCGCGAGGCGCTCGGCCACGGCGTGCCGATCGACGCGCTGGTGCTGAGCGGCGAGGACGCGATCGAGCGCGGCGAGCTCGCGCGCGCCCAGGATGAGGCGGAGCTGGTGGTGTTCACGGAGGGCGCGCGCGGCGGCAGCTACCGCGCGCGCTCGGGCGCGACGGGCAGGTGGGCGGCGGCCACACTCCCGGGCGCGCGCGTGGACTCCTACGGTTGCGGCGACTCGTTCGCGGCGGGACTCACCTACGGGCTGGGCGCGGGCCTGGAGCTGGCGGACGCGCTCGCGCTGGCCGCGCGCTGTGGAGCGATGTGCCTGACGGGACGCGGGCCGTACGAGCACCAGCTCGGCTGTGCAGACCTGTGACGCGAGCCTGCGTTCGCGTCCCGTAGGGGCGCCAGATGGGCTATGGGCGCCAGACCGACAACTCCATCGTGGAGCTGGGGCGGCTGAAGCCGGGGCCGGTGTTCCACGCGGACGCCACGGCACGTCCGGTGGGCGCGGCGACGGCGACTTTGCCGTCGTAGCCGGGCGCGGGCTGATCGGCGCCGCCACCCGCGGGTCGGACGACCGGGCCCGGGTGCGGCAGACTCGGCAGATGGATCAGCCATCCGAATGGCGATGTGAGCACTTCGTCGCCGCCGCCGTCGGCTGCGACGGTAATTGTTTCATCGGTGATCAGGTGCGTTGCGCCGGGCTGGCCGTCGAGCCCGATCTGCACGCTGACTGCTTCGGCGCTCTGGTTGCCCGAGAGTCCCCAGCTGATCGTGCCGCCGCCGGGAACGGCGACGACGATCGACTGGTAGATCGCGGTGCCGGGCGGGCTGACCTCCACCGGCTTGCTGAACCTGCCGGCGCTCAGGACGCTGTCGTAGATGAGTCCGGGGGTGTTGCCAGCGGCCTCATCGAACGAGCATTCGCCGGAGATCCAGCTGGCGAGACCCTGGCCCACGCCGGCCAGCGACAGGGAGAATCCGAGTATCGACCCTGTGGTCGGCACGACCGCTCGCACGAATCGATGGGTTTGCGCCGGTGCGCTCAGCACGCTGGAACTGCAGTACCCATAAAGATAGGCGGTCCCGCCGGCGTCGAACCGGGGCATCGCGCCACCCGGCGCATCGGGTAGCACTCGGGGCGCGCCGAAGGGGTGTCCTGGTGTGCGCCACGCGACGGCGTCTCCGCGTTCATCTTGTCCTTTGCCGTATCTGCCGTCCCAGTGGCTCCACGCGAGCAGCACGTGTCCGTCGGGCGCGATCGCCAGGTGCGGCACCCAGGGGACCGGCGGGTAGAAGGCTGGTACGGACATGCGCCCGATCACTCGCGCCGGATGCCATCGCCCGACCAGCGGACCGTAGGCGGCGCGGACGGTGCCTGCTCCACCTTCCTCTTCGGACCGAGTGGAGGAGCTCCAGGCGACCGTCGCACTGCCGCCGCCGATCACGAGCGATATGTCGCCTAGGCTTGCGTGTTTGCTCGACCACACCGTGCGGGTGAGGAGACGGCCGTCAGCGGTTCGCACAGTGACGTGGATGGACGTGCGATAGGAGACCCCGATGTCGGTGTTGTGCACCGGTGCCCACGCGACCGCGGCGTCGCCGCGCGCATCGACCGCCAGTTCGCTCGTGGCTTCGGCGGGCACGGTGAGGCTCTGTGGCGTCGACCAGCTGGCGAAGGCTGTGCTCGACGCTGTCAGCGCCAACAGCGCCAACAGCGCCGCCGCGGCAACGGTGGCTCCAAACATCCTCATGTCCCCACGATAAGTGGCGGTCGGGTTCCAATCGTCCGATCAAATCCGCTTAGACGTGCGTAATAAGCCGCGCGCAAAGGCCGCGAGCCGCCGCCATCGGATGCTTCGCGAATAGGATGCCCGCGAGCATGCACTGCGAGCAGATCACCACCGACGTGGCCGACGGCGTGCTCACGATCACGCTCAACCGGCCCGAGCGGCTGAACGCGTGGACGGCGCAGATGGGCCTGGAGCTGCGGGCGGCGTTCGACGCGGCGGACGCGGACGACGCGGTCCGGGCGATCGTCGTGACCGGCGCGGGCAGGGGCTTCTGCGCGGGCGCGGACCTGGCGAGCGGCGGCGACACGTTCGACGCGCGCAAGCGCGAGGCCGTCGCAGGCGCGATGCGCGACAACGGCGGCGAGTTCACGCTGCGGATCTTCGAATCGACGAAGCCGGTGATCGCGGCGATCAACGGGCCGGCGGTGGGCGTGGGCGCGACGATGACGCTGCCGATGGACATTCGCCTGGCGGCCGACGACGCGCGCATGGGCTTCGTGTTCGCGCGCCGCGGGATCATCCCGGAGGCGTGCTCGAGCTGGTTCCTGCCGCGCGTGGTCGGCATCAGCCGCGCGATGGAGTGGGTCGCCACCGGCCGCGTGTTCTCGGCGCAGGAGGCGCTCGAGGGCGGGCTCGTGCGCAGCCTGCACCCGAAGGACGAGCTGCTCGACGTCGCCCGCGCGCTCGGACGCGAGATCGCCGAGAACACCGCGCCGGTCTCCGTCGCGCTCGCTCGGCAGCTGATGTGGAGGATGCTCGGCGCCGAGCACCCGATGCTCGCCCACCGCGCCGACTCGCGCGGCATGGTCGCCCGCGGACAGTCCGCGGACGCGGTCGAGGGCATCACCGCGTTCCTCGAGAAGCGCCCCGCGCGCTTCCCCGATCGCGTCAGCGACGGGCTGCCCGATGTGATGCCGGGCTGGAGCGCGCCGGAGTTCGAGTAGCTACTTCGGCAGCTCCTGTACCAGCGAGAGCACCGGTGCGAACAGGTCGCCGCGCTCTGCCACACGCTCCAGCACCTGGGCAGCCTCGAACACGAGGCTGGCGGGATCTCGCGCGTCGCGCGTCGTGCGGACCTCGTCCCAGTCCACCGGCGTGGAGACGGTCGGGCGCTCGGTCGCGCGCAGCGAGTAGGCGCACGCGGTCGTCTTCCTGGCGTCGTTCTGGCTCCAGTCGATCAGCACCTTGCCCGTGCGGCGGGCCTTGGTCATGCGCGAGACGACCACGTCCGGTTCGGCGCCCTCGAGCAGCTCCGCGACGGCTCTGGCGAACGGCTTCGTGCGCTCGTACGTGACGTCGGCGCAGTTCAGCGGTACGTACACCTGCAGGCCCTTGATGCCGGACGTCTTGGCATAGCTGTGCAGGCCCAGGTGCTCGAACATCCCCTGCAGCCGCAGGGCGACGTGACAGCACTCCACGATGCTCGCCGGCGCGCCCGGGTCGAGGTCGAACACCAGCGCCGTCGGGCGCTCGATCGCCTCAGCGCGCGCGAGCGGGACGTGCAGCTCGATCGCCGCCAGGTTCGCCAGCCACACGAGCGTCGGCAGGTCGTCGGCGAGCGTGTAGTCGATCGGCTTGCCTGCCTGCCTGTGCCCTTCAGGGTGCGCCCCCAAGGGTGTGCCCTTCAGGGTGCGCTCGCTCGCCACCGTCGCAGTGCGCACCCACTCGGGGCGGTGCGCGGGCGCGTGCTTCTGGAAGAACGACTTCGCCTGCACGCCGTCCGGCCAGCGTGTGACCGTCAGCGGGCGCCCGGCGAGGTGGCCGAGCATTACCGGTGCGATCGCCGCGTAGTAAGCGATCAGCTCACCCTTCGTGAACCCTGACTGCGGATAGAGCACCTTGTCGAGGTTGGACAGCTTCAGCTCGCGCCCCTCGATCGTCGTCTCCGCCGACTTGGCGCCGCGCCGGCGTATCGACAACGGCCCCAGCGCCTCCCCGGGCGCGTCAGCGGCGTCCTCGCGCACGACGTTCTCCGCCGGCTTGTCCTCGCGCATGCCCACGTATACGGGGTGGCGCAGGCTGCCGCCGTCAGTCCACGCGGTGAGCCTCACCTCGACCACCAGCCGCGGCTCGCAGAAGACCGCCTCCCGCGGCGGCTGTTCGCCGGCGGTGAACGGCGAGCTCTGGCGCTCGAGCGGGGCGAGCATCCGCGACAGGCGCCGCAGGTCCTCGTCGCTGAAGCCGCTGCCCACGCGCCCCACGTAGCGCAGCGCGCCACCGTCCTCGTACACGCCCAGCAGCAGCGCGCCGATGGTCTGTTTGCGCTTTCCCTTCCCCGGCATCCAGCCGCCGACGACCAGCTCCTGGCGGGCGACCGTCTTGATCTTCACCCAGTCGCGCGTGCGCGCACCCGGCTGATACACGGAGTCAAGACGCTTGGCGAGCACACCCTCCAGACCCTGCTCGGCTGTGGCCGCCAGCAGCGCTTCGCCCTGCCCGACCACGTGCTCCGGCGTCTGCCAGCTCGCGCCGTTCAACGCCAGCTCGGCCAGCCGCCGGCGCCGCTCGCTGTAGGGCTCGTGCATCAGCGAGTGCCCGTCCAGCCACAGCAGATCGAAGACCACGTACGTCACAGGCGTGTCCTTCGCCAGCCTGCGCGCCTGCGCGCGAGACGCGATGTGCATGCGCTGCGCCAGCGCCGCGAAGCTGGGCCGCCCCGTGCCGTCGAGTGCCACGATCTCGCCGTCGAGAACGGCGCTGTGCGAGCCCAGGGCGGCGCCCAAGCCGAACAGCTCGGGGTAGGTGTCGGTGATGTCTTTGAGGTTGCGGCTCTCCACGCGCAACTCGCCCGGTTGCGAGTACGCGATCGCGCGCACGCCGTCCCACTTGACCTCGAACGCCCAGCCGCCGTCGTGGGGCAGTGAGCCGGCGCGCGCGAGCATCGGCGCGATCCGCGCCGGCATCGGCTCGCGGTCGGGGTCCGCGGGCGGGTCCATGCGGTGGATCAGCCAGTTCTTCGGGTGCTCGTCCTTGTCGATCGGGAACAGCGCGTAGCGCGCGTCCACGCGCTCGCCGTGCAGCGCCACCTCGACCTTGCGCGGCTCCCACTTCAGGCACTCGTACGTGCCGCGATCCCAGATCGTCACCGAGCCCGCGCCGTACTGGCCCTTCGGTATCTCCGCCTCGAAGTCCAGGTACTCGAGCGGATGGTCCTCGACAGCCACCGCCAGGTGGTTTTCGCCGGGCGCCTGCGGCAGCCCCTTCGGGAGCGCCCACGACGCCAGCGCCCCGTCGCGCTCCAGGCGCAGATCCCAGTGCAGCCGCGTCGCGTGGTGCTCGTGGATCACGAATCGCAGCACGCCGCTCGGCGCGGCGTCGCCCGCGGGCGGCTCGGGCGTCGCAGTGAAGTCGCGTCTGGCGCGGTAGCGCTTCAGGCGTGCGGCCGGCTCGCCGTCGTCCACGCCTAACGCTTGGCGGCGGGCTTCTTCGCCGCGGCTTTCGCTACAGGTTTCTTGGCCGCCGGCTTCTTGGCGGCTTTGCGCGGTTTGGCGGCGCCGCCGCGACCGCCGTCGCCCGCGCCTTCGCGTGCGCGCACCGCGTCGAGGCTTGCCTTCAGCGCGCTCATCAGGTCGGGCGCCGGCGCCGCCACCTCTTCGGGCGCGGGCTGCACGGCGATCGCCTTGCCCTGCGCCTTGCGCTCGATCAGCGCGAGCACCTGCTCGCGGTGGGTGTCGCGGAAGCTCTCGGGCTCGAAGTCGCCGGCGAGCGATTCGACGAGCTGCTTGGCGATGTCCAGCTCGCGCCTGGTCGTCTTCACCTCTGCCATCTCGGCGATCTCGTCGAGGCGCTCCGGCGGCAGGACTTCGTCGGCGAACAGCATCGTCGCCATCCCCAGCGCCTCGCCCATCGGGCGCACCGCCACGAGCTGCTCCTTCGAGCGGATGACCACGCGCGCGATCGCCACCTTGCCCGTCTCGCGCATCGCTTCCAGCAGCAGCCGGTAGGGCTTCACGCCGCCCGGGCCGGGCGCCAGGTAATACGGATGGTCGTAGTACACCGGATCGATCTGCGAGAGATCTACGAACTCCTCGATCTCGATTGTCTTCGTCTTCTTCGGCTCGAGCGCCTCCAGCTCGCCCGGCTCGATCACCACGTAGCGGTCGGGCGCCAGCTCGTAGCCCTTGACGATGTCCGCGTACGGGACCTCCTCGCCGGTCGACGGGTCGACCCGCTTCTGCGCCACGCGCACACCGCTCTTGCCGGAGAGCTGGTGGAAGCGCACCGTCTTGCGATCCACGGCGCTGTACATCTTCACCGGGACCGTCACCATCCCGAAGCCGATCGTGCCTGTCCACATCGCGCGGGGCATATGGGAGTAGTACCAGCTCTCGGCGCTCGTAAACAGCTCTGCAAAACAGGTGGCGCGCGAGGTGTCAGCGCTGTGGCTCGTGCATCGTGATCGGCAGCAGGTCGCTCGGCGCGAGCATCTCGCGCTCGGCCGTCTCGGCATCCAGCTCGTCGTAGCCGATCCGCGCGGCGGCGGCGTGGACCTCGTCGGGCAGGGCGGACAGCCGCGCGGAGTAGATCGACGGCGCGCCGAGCACGCGTGCGAGCACCGTCGCCTCCACCACCGCGATCAGGATCGGCACCATCAGCGCGTCCGCGTGGTGCGTGAGCTCGAGCAGCAGCACGACCGCCGCCAGCGGCCCCTGCATCGAGGCGCCGAGCACCGCCGCGCCGCCGATGATCGCGTAGCCGCCCAGCGGCGCGCCCGGCCAGATCTGCGCCCAGCCCTCGCCCAGCAAGCCGCCCAGCAGCACGCCGTAGGCGAGCGTCGGCGTGAACAGCCCGCCCGGCGCTCCGCTGCCCAGGCATGCGGCGGTCACGAGCGGCTTGAGCACGAGCAGCACCGCCAGCAGCGCCACGCTCAGCTGTGCCACCAGCGCCAGCTGCACGACCGGTTTGCCGTTGCCCAGCAGCTGCGGGTAGGCGATCGCGAGCGCGCCCAGCGCCGTGAACACGACGATCGGCGCAGCCAGCCTCTGCCACCCGGACGGTCGCAGCGTGTGCGCCAGCGCGATCAGGCGGATCCATGCGATCGCCGCGAGCCCCGCGATCGGCCCGACGATCACCGCCCACACGATCTGCGAGCCGCTGATCGGATACGTCGGGATCGTGTACGTAGGACTGGTCGGCAGCGCGATCCACGCGACCCCTGTCGCGATCAGCGACGTCGCCAGCGCCGGCAGCACCAGCGGCAGCGTCAGCGTTCCCAGCAGCACCTCCAGCGCGAACAGCGCGCCGCCGAGCGGCACGTTGTACACCGCCGCCATGCCCGCGCCCGCGCCGCACGCGACCAGCAGCCGCCGCTGCCAGTCCGGCAGCCGCGCCCACTCGCTGAGCGTGCTCGCCACCGCCGCGCCCGCCTGCTGGGGCGCCGCCTCGCGGCCGAGCGAAGCGCCGAGCGCGACGATCACGATCGAGTGCACCCCCCGCGCGATGCTCGCCCACAACGGGACCCGCGCGCCGCGCAGCCAGATCGCCTCCGAGACCTCGCCCGCGCCGCGACGCGCCAGCAGCAGCGCCCCGCCGCCCGCCACCACGCCGCCGATCAGCAGTACGAGCACCCGCCGCGTCGAGGAGGTGCGCTTGACCGCATCCAGGAAGTCGCCCGAGTGATAGGACCACGCCAGGTGCTGGATCGCGCGCAGCAGCTCGATCAGGCCCGCGCCGGCGAGACCCGCCCCCAGGCCCACCGCGGCCACCAGCATCCAGAAGCGCGTGCCGTAGGAGGCCACGATCCCCCGGCCGGGCACGTTCGGTTGAGGCATGGGTCGGACCACTCGCGCCGAAGTCTGACGGCCACGACAGCCGCGAGTGGGAACGGGTCGTTACGGGCGCCGGCTCAGGCGAGCGCCGACAGGACCGTCTCGCACTGCGTGAGCCCGTAGGTGTGCGCGGCGCTCGTGGCCTGCTCGGCTGACGGCCGGATCTGCTCGAGCAGGCCGAGCGCCTGCTGCGCCTGGCCCTTGCCGAGCGCCGTGGCGGCCTGGTCGATCGCGCTCACCACGCCGGCGAAGGGTGTCAGGAAGCGCTCGATCGCCGCGTGGTCGCCGCTCGGCTGCTCGAGCTTCTGGAGCTTTTCGAGGTTGGAGGCGGCGACGGTGTGCAGCTGGCTCACGGCGCTCGCCAGGCGCGCGACGGCGCTCGCGCCGCCCGTGCTCAGCGCCACCGCCGAGGCCGTCACCTGCTTGATCAGCGGAGCGGTCTGCGTGCTCGCCGTCGCGCAGATCGCGCCGGCTTTGGCGATGTACTGGGACTTGGTCGGAGCACTGCTGCCGCAGCCGCCCAGCACGAGGGCCAAGGCGAGCGTCAGGGCCGCGGCTGTTGCGGGGATGCGCGCGGGCAGCTTGCGGGCGACGACGGCGGGGAGCTTGGAAGCGGGCATGTCGACAGGCTCGCGCCTGCGCGCCCCGCGAGCGTCAGTGAAAACCCGCACTGTTGGCGTGCTTTCGCGCATGTCGAGGACTCCGTGCGCCCAAACTGGCCAGCCAGCCAGTATGATCGGCGCTCCATTTGGGCGGACGATCGTGGAGGTTGGACATGGCGACTGTTGGGCGCGACATCCAGGCGGTGGAACTGACCGACGAAGCGCTGTGGGTGGACGGCCCGCCGTATGAGCTGTTCAAGCAGATGCGCCACGAGTGCCCCATCCATTGGACCGAGAAATTCGAGCTCTTCCCCGAGGAGGCGGGCTTCTGGTCGGTGACGACCGCCGATGACATCCACACGGTCAGCCGCGACTGGAAGACGTACTCCTCCGAACGCGGAGGCGTGCTCGCGGCGGCGGCCGGCTTCCCGCTGGAGCTCGCGCAGGCGATGTTCATCGGCATGGACCCGCCCAAGCACGACCGCCTGAAGGCGCTGTTCCAGGCGGGCTTCACGCCGAAGCGGATCGCCGCGCACGAGGACGCGATCAGGGCGATCGCCGTCAGGGTGCTCGATCGGCTGGAAGGCCGCGAGACGTGCGATCTGGTGAGCGACGTCGCCCAGCCGATCGTCTCGCGCGTGATCCACAGCTTCATGGGCATCCCCGAGGAGGACGACGCGATCTGGGCGCGGCTGATGAACTCGACCCTGGGCGCCGCCGACCCCGACCTGAACCCCGACGGCTTCGAGGGCGCGCTGGAGAAAGACCTGCCGGAGATCTTCGAGCGCTGTCGCAAGCTGATCGCGGCGCGCCAGGAGAACCCCACCGACGACCTCACGAGCGTGCTCGTCCACTCCGAGGTGGAAGGGCAGAAACTCGAGGAACACGAGATCGTCATGGGCTTCTTCCTGCTCGTGGCCGCCGGCAACGACAGCACCAAGGCGACCTACTGCAGCGGCATGCGCGCGCTGATGGAAGACCGCGAGCAGATGCAGCTGCTGATCGACGATCCCTCGCTGATCCCCAGCGCGGTCGAGGAGTCGCTGCGGATGTTCCCCGCGTTCGCGCACTTCCGCCGCACGGCCACGCGCGACACGGAACTGCATGGGCAGAAGATCCGCGAGGGCGACAAGGTGGTGATGTGGTACGTGTCCTCCAACCGCGACGAGACGCGCTTCGAGGACCCCGACCGCTTCGACCTGCGCCGCGAATGCGAGCACCAGGCGTTCGGCGCCGGTGGACGGCACTTCTGCCTCGGCACCGCGCTCGCGCGCTTGGAGCTCAAGGTGATGCTCGAGGAGACGCTCAGGCGCTACCCGCAGATCGAGATCGAGGGCCGACCAGCCGCGGTGGAATCGCTGTTCATCAACCAGCTCAAGACGCTCCCCGTACGGCTGTGAGCGACCGCGGCAGCGTGGCCGTGTCTCAGCGCGCGGCCTGATTCATAGCTCTGGCGATCCGGAAGGCTTTCGCGGACGGTTTGCGCTCCCTCGGCACGAGCAGGCCTTGCACGAGCTCGTCGAGCGTCACGTGGAGGGTGTCGGCGAGGATCAGGAGGGTGTGCAGGTTCGGGTTCGACCTGCCCCCCTCGAGCTTGCCGAGCTCGGTCCGATGCAGGTTCGCCGCGCTGGCGAGATCGCCCTGGGATACCGGACGCAGACGGCGGAGGTTGGCGGCGAAGCCCTGCAGGAGCTGTGCCAGCTCCGCCTCGTACGCCGCCACCAGCTCCGCTTCGCGCTCCTCGTTCGTCGACATCGCCCCGGCACTCTTGCGGCTGGCAGCGCAAAAGTCGACAGGTAGAAGGCTGCCAGTCAATCGACTGGCAGACGCTCGTCTGCTCAGAGCTGAAAGCGCTCCCGCGTCCCCGTGGCCGTGCTCCAAGCGCACGGCCTGACGAAGTAGTTCTCCGCAACGACAGGCCGGGAATCGCCCGATGGCGCTCGGCTGCGGCGGGCGTACGCTCGCTGTTGCGATGGACGCTCACACCCTGGAATCCCGATCATGACCGCGCTCGGTGTGGCTCTGATGGTCGCGGCCGTCGCGCTGCTGCTGGCCGAGGCGCATCTGTCGACCGGGGGGCTGATGGCCGCCTGGGCGAGCGCCGCCCTCATCGGCGGCGTGACGCTGCTGCTGGTAGGCGCCGGCGCCGGCGCCTCCGTCGTGCTGATCGTCGCCGTGTGCGTGGCGGCCGTCGCGATCTCGCTGTTGATCCTCGCCAGGCGCCGGATCCTGCGCCCGCTGCTGGCGCGCCCGCGCACCGGCAGGGAGGCGCTCGTCGGCCATGTCGGCGTCGTGCGCTCGATCCACGGACCCGATGCGGAGGTCTTCCTCGACGGGTCGCTCTGGCGCGCGGAGCCGAGCTCGCTTCACCACGAGACCGAGTTGCACGACGGCGACAGGGTCGTCGTCGAAAACGTCAAAGGCTTGACCTTGTGCGTGCGCAAGGCCGAGGAATGGGAGCTGAGTCCATGATCGTCACGATCCTCATCATCGTCCTTGCCGCGCTCCTGCTGCTCGGCTTGATCCTTGCCTCGGCGTCGGTGCGCATCCTGCGCGAGTACGAGCGCGGCGTGATCTTCCGCCTGGGGCGCCTGCTCGATCAGAAGGGGCCCGGCGTGGTGCTGCTGATCCCGTTCGTCGATCGGATGGTGCGCGTCAGCCTGCGTACCGTGACGCAGCAGATCCCGCCCCAGGAGGTGATCACCCGCGACAACGTGCCGGCCCGCGTGACCGCCGTCACCTACTTCCACGTGGTCGATCCCAACCGCTCGGTCGTCGAGGTCCAGGACGTGCTCGCGGCGACCTCGCAGATCGCGCAGACGACGCTGCGCTCGGTGCTCGGCAAGGCCGAGCTCGACACGCTGCTGGCCGAGCGCGAGCGGCTCAACGAGGATCTGCAGAAGATCATCGACGACCAGACCGAGCCGTGGGGCATCAAGGTCACCGCCGTGGAGATCAAGGACGTGGAGATTCCCGAGGACATGCAGCACGCGATCGCGCGGCAGGCCGAGGCCGAGCGCGAGCGCAGGGCGAAGATCATCAACGCCGAAGGCGAGTTCCAGGCCGCCGCCAAGCTCGCCGAGGCGGCGGACGTGATCAGCCGCAATCCGGTGACGATCCAGCTGCGCTACCTGCAGACGCTGCTCGAGATCGGCAGCGAGCAGAACTCGACGATCGTGTTCCCGCTGCCAATCGATCTGATCGGGCCGCTGATGCAGGCCGTCAACGGTCACCGTGCCGGTGCTGTGCCGCCGCGCGAGACGGTGTCGACGACGTGATCGGCGCGGCGTGCGTTCGCTGTTGAGCGACTGGCTCCCCGCGCGGGGCGGGTAGTACAAACGTCCAACTGCGGGTATCGACAGTCGAGCGCGCACACGCGCTCCATTACCTTGGCAATGCGGGCGACGTCATAGGAGCTGTCCGCATGGCCGAAGATGCACGGGCAGGGAACCGTGGCCACTCAGCGTCGGAGGAGCAGATGGGCTTTTTCTACATCAGTGAGGAGGCGGCCGTCGAGGGCGTGAAATGCGGCGAGGATGCCGTCCTGCTGGTTGCGGGCGGCGAGATCGACTACGCGGCGAGCCCACAGCTCGAGGAGCGCATCGCCGAGCACGTCGACGCCGGCCGCAGGCGGCTGGTGCTGGATCTCTCGACGGTGACGTTCATCGACTCGACGGCGATCGGCGTGCTCATGGGAGTCGTGCTGCTACTGCGTGAGCTCGGCGAAGGGTCGCTGGCGCTCGTCTGCGCGGACGAGAACAGGCGGGTGCTGCGCATCTTCGAGATCGCGGGGATCGACAGCCTGATCGACGTGTACGGCTCGCGCGAGGAAGCCCTCTCGGCGCTGTCCACGGCTGGCTGACGCGCGCATGTCGATCGAGCGATCAGTCACGAGCCGTGAGACGAGCGAGCTGTGCCTGCCCGCCCAACCGTCGAAGCTTGGCGTCGCGCGCGAATACGCGCAGCGAGCCGCGGCGGCGTTCGGCCTGGACGCCGATCGCTGCTACGAGTTCGTGTTCGCCGTCAACGAGGCGGTGACCAACGCGATCCGGCACGGCAGGCCCGACGAGCACGGGCAGATCCACCTCAGCGTGCTCGTCGACGGCGATCGTCTGACGTTCGCCGTTCGCGACTACGGGACGTTCGCGGCGTCCACGTTCGATCGTATGACGAGCTCCGAGCGCGGCCGCGGGTTCGCGCTGATGACCCGTCTGATGGACGCGGTGCAGCTGTGCGCCGCGCCCGGGAGCACCACCGTGCGTCTGTCCACGCTCGCGTGCGAGCGTGCGCCCGGCGAGGGAGCGCGCTGAGCGCGAGCTTCAGCTCTGGGGCGTCCTGCGCCGGCCTCTCCGGTCCGGGTGTAGGGTCGAGCTCGTGGTGCGCGCGGGAGACGAGCTGGTCAACCCGATCACCGGCGAGCGGATCGTGTTCCGCAAGACCGCGGCGGACACCGACGGGGCGCTGCTCGAAATGGATGACTTCTGGATGCGGCCGGGACACCGCGCGCCGGCGCACGTTCATCCCGAGATGCAGGAGCGTTGGGAGATCATCGCCGGCACCGCGTGCTTTCGCATCGCCGGCGTTGAGCGAATCGCAGGACCGGGTGAGGTCATCGTGGTCGCACCCGGTGTGCCGCACCAGGCGTGGAGCCACGCCGTCGAGCCGGTGCACGTTCGCATCCAGATGCGCCCGGCGCTGCGCTGGGAGACGTTCGTCGAGCGGCTGTTCGCGCTCGCCCGCGATGGACATCGCAGCGAGCAGGGCGTGCCCGATCCGGCGCTGACGCTCGAGCTGCTGCGCGAGTTCCCACGCGAGATCGCCCTCGCGCCGGTGCGCGGCGGCTGATGCTGGATCACCGCCGGCGGGCCTCTGCTCCCCGGCCGATCTACGCGAGGACGCGGGCGAGCGCCCGCCAGCGTGCCTGGCGGTAGCGGTAGATGAGGTGCGCGCACAGCACTGCGACTGGTGTGGCGAGCCCCGCGCGGACCTCGACCGTGTCGGTGTAGCGGCAAGAGGTCGGGGTCGTCGGCTGGAACGCGAGGTGGTGGTTCCACATATTGACGGGCCCGCCGTGCTCGTGGGTGACGATCTCCTGCGGTGCGAGGCGCTCGACTCGTATCGTGTGCGCCCAGCCGGGCAGGAGCCCGAGGAAGCGGAGCCGGACGACGATCTCATCGCCCTCGGTGACCCGCTCGGGCAGCGGTGTCAGTGGGCTCACGGTCCACCACGGCCACAGCACGTGGTTCAGCAGCGCGGGCTTCTGAGCGAGCTGGCATGCGCGCTCGGCCGGGATCGGCAGGTCGGTTCTCACGATGACGGTCACGAGCCTTATTATGAGCAATTGCTCGTGTTTGTCTACTCGCCTTTCGAGCGCCTGGGCGGATGACCCGCGCGCACCCGTTGCAGCCCCGGCGCAGGCCGGTTCAGGAGCGATCGACGGCCACCGTGGAGGCGATCGTGCAAGCGGCTGCTCAGGTTTTCGCACGCCACGGCTACGCCGCGGGGACGACCAACCGCATAGCCGAGCGCGCGGGCGTGTCGATCGGCACGCTGTACCAGTACTTCCCCAACAAGGACGCGATCCTGGTGGCGCTGACCGAGCGCCACGTGCAGGAGGGAGAGAGCATCCTCGCGCCGTTGCTCGAGGAACTGGCCGAGCGCCCGCCTGCGCTTCGCGACGCGCTCGAGCGCGTCCTGCGGGCGCTGCTCGAGCTGCATGCCGACCAGCCGGCGCTGCATCGCGTCCTGTTCGAGGAGGCTCCGCGTCCACCGGAGCTGCGCGATCGGCTGGAGCGGCTGTTCGATCTCGCGAGCACCGCTCTCGCCGGCTATCTCGCCTCGCTGCCGGACGTCACTGTCACAGACGTCAGGCTGGCGGCGCAGCTGGTCGTCCAGACGGTCGAGGCGATCACCCACGGCCTGGTGATACACCCGCGCGCACAGATCTCCGCTGAGGCTTATGCAAGCGAGACGGTCACGATGCTCGAGCGTTACCTCACCGGCGGTGCGCCCGATCGTGGGTAGTGCGTACGTGTGCGCGAACCACCAGCGTCTGGTCGGGCGTGTCTCACATGCCGTCCTGTGCAGGCGCTCGACTGCGTCTCGTCAGAGCCGCCACGGGTCGAAGAGCTCGACACCGGTGTCCTGGAAGTCGCTCGTGTTGCGCGTGGCGAGCGTCGCCCCAAGCTTGCGGCAGATCGCCGCGATCTGGCCGTCGGCCGTGCTGATGGGACGACGGGCGTTGTCGCGCTCGCAGACAAGGGCTGCGTAGTGGGTGGCAGCCGCTGCGTCGAACGGCTCGACGCGACCTTCGAGGTCGTCCTCGATCAGTCCACGAATCGCCTCGTCAAGTCGCTCCCTGCGCTGCCCCGCGGGCAGACGGGCGACCCCGTACAGCAACTCGGCGGCAGTGATCGCGGTGGTCGCGACTGCGGCGGAGTCGAGCGAGTCCAGCCACTCCGTGACTCTTTCGTCGGGCTTGGGGCGGATGAGCTCGGAGAGAACGTTCGTGTCGAGAAGGATCACGCCTGCAGAGTCGCCGCCCGCGGCTTCTCACTCCGGTTGGGTGGCTCGAGCTCCACGCCGCCAACAGTCGCGAAGCGGGCGCGGATGCGGCTGCCGAGACCGCCCGTTGCCCGTTGACGGGGCAGCGCATCCTCGAGTATGGCCCGCACCTCGGCCTCCATCGAACGCCCGTGACGTGCGGCGCTCAGACGCAGGCGGGCCTTGGTGTCGTCATCAAGTCCGCGGATGGTCAGTGTCGCCAACGGTGCTCCCTTAGTCTGCTGTCATTGACAGCAATGCTAGCAGCATCGGTGACCTGGGAGATCGACTTCTCGTGCAGCTCGAATCGCTGAGACTGCGGCCGTTCCAGCATGGGGCTGTTGGGTGCTATTCGAACCTGGAGATCCAGGAGCAGTTAGGCGGCCCGGCTCACTGCGGGCGTGTTGGAATGCGACCCCTCAGAGATCGCTGGCTCGCAGTCGCCATGTAGAAGCTCCGGCGCAGGATCAAGGCCGTTGGGCCACACCACCGTTCGTGCCTCGTCATCGACCCGGACCTGCCGGAAGTACTCGGGATCGCGCAAGGGTTCCCCAAGCGTCCCGTGAAGCAAGAAGGCACAGTCGACATCGCGCTCGACGCCGTCGTTGAACGCGACACGCAGGCGATAGTCGGCGAGCGGTTCGACGCTGGTGACTCGGAGCATCATCCCTCCATGCTAGGGCAGAGGCTCGATCGGCGCCAGAGGCTCCAGCGCCTGCGCGCGCGCCCAGTTATCAGCGAGCTCCTCGGCATGGAGGCGTGCCCACGCCCGGACAAGCCGCAGCGCACGCGGTGGAAGCGATCCATTGAGAATTCGCAGCGTGGCAAGCTCTATCTGGGCCGCCTCATCACCGTACTGGGCGTGGAAGTGCGGCGGAGGATGGTCGGGGCGGTACATCCATATGACGATCCCGTAGAACGTCGCCAAGCGAGGCACCGCGCCATTGTCTGCTACAGCGCGGCGGACCTGACCGACTCGCCATCAGCGGAGGTGACGTCTTTGGGAGGCCGGGTCGAGATGCGCTTTCCATGCGGTTCGACTAGCGCAGCGACCTTCCTGGCCAAGCAGGTTCAGGATCAGCAGTCCCAAGTCGTGCGCTTGAGACGCGGGCGGTATTGGCGGGCCTGACGCGCTCCTCACCTGGGGAGTGGAGCGTCTGCTGATGTCGACGCGCTGGCAGCACCGAAAGGTCGCCACGGGGCGCGCAGGAACGGATCGCTCGGACCGGCTGCTAGCGGCCCCGAGCATGGGTGGACGGAGCGGCCCGGGGAGTGGCTTCACACACAGTCCGTTGACGTTGCTGCCGGTGCTCGCGTGTTCGACCGCGAACGGCTGTCTCCCGTATGGACCCGCCGCAAGGGACGCGGCGTTGGCACGCATCGCTCGCTGGTCGAAGTTCGCCTTGCTCCTCCTCGCCTTGAAAGACCCACACGCCAGTCGCCAACACCGCAAGGATCAGCACGATGCCGCCTGCCGCCCAGATCACCTCAGCCAGCACCATCATGTTACGTGCCTCTCCTGTCGCTCGATTGCACTGAGGAGTCGGAGGTGGGCGAGGTCAAGCGTGTCGTTGTCTCGAGGGAGCCTCGCCCGAGAGCAGGCAGCGCGGAGAAGCTCCGCGGCGTGAGCTAGCGCACGAGCCTCACGGTGGCTGAATACGACCGTGACCGTGGGCTCGCCCGCGTTTGTTGCTGCAACTGGTTCGTTCCGCGCGTCTGATCTCACGGCAACTGCCATGTAATCAGTGTTGGCGCAAGCTCATCATCCGTAATCGCCCCGAATGTGGATCCGTGGTTTTCTCCCATGCTCACAGACGTTGGACTCACGCCGCCCAAGCCCACAGAACACCTCCAGGGCACGAGCTCCTTTGTGCGCCGTGCAGCTGGCCCGCTCAAGCAGCTCCGAGCGCTCCTCGAGGGCGGCGCATCGGCAGTTATCGGCAGACGAGCCGCTGAGACGACCTCGAAGACGACGGAGCGGAGAGTCATCACGCACTTTGCGCGACAGCCTCTCTCATGGGGTTCTCGGGGCCGGTGGAGGCGGTAGGGTCCGGGCGCCGAGCTACAATCGGCGAAGCCATGCGAACATATGTTCGATAGGAGCGGCCTGGTGGATCCCTCGATGCAGTCATCCCTTCTTGCGCTGTGCGCGATCGACCACGTGAACTGGCACGTCATCGCTCGGGAAGCTCAACGTCCCGGAGGTCTCGAGCAGATGCTCCGCGGCGAGCTCTCGGAGAACTCGAAAGAGGCTCGAGCTACGCAGAAGCTGCTTGCGACCGCGGACCTGAAGCTGGCTCGTGCCCGAGCCGCCGAAGAGCTCCGGCGCGCCCAGGATGAGGTTGGCGCAAAGCTCGTCACGGTGCTCGATGACGACTATCCGGCCAACCTGCGCGTGATCTACAACCTGCCCCCATTCCTCTTCTACCGCGGGCGCCTGGACCGGGAGGACGCTCGGTCGGTCGCGGTCGTCGGGACACGCGACGCCTCCACGGAGGGGATCAGCAGCGCCCGGCGGATGGCACGTAGCCTCGCGCAGAATCACGTCACGGTGCTCTCAGGGCTCGCGCGCGGCATCGATACCGTCGCCCACGAGGAGACGCTCGCGCAAGGCGGCCGCACGATCGCGGTGCTCGGGACAGGCATCCTCAGCTGCTACCCGAAGGAGAACGCCGACCTCGCGGAGCGGATCGTGGAGACCGGGGCGCTCGTGTCGCAGTTCTGGCCCACGCAGCCCCCGACGAGATACACCTTCCCTCGCCGAAACGTAGTCACTTCCGGCATGAGCCAGGGAACCGTCGTGATCGAGGCGAGCAACACGTCGGGCGCGAAGATGCAGGCCCGCCTAGCGCTCGAGCACGGCAAGCGGGTGTTCCTCGTCAGCCGCCTCGTCACCGCGCAAACATGGGCGCAGAAGTACGTCAGCGACCGCGGCGCAATCGAGATCAAGTCGGTCGACGAGGTACTGGCTCGGTTGCGCTCGCCAGAGCAGATCGAGCTGCTCGCGGCCCAGCGTCAACAGCTAACCCTCGAGCTCGCGTGAGCCGTGGACCCTCGACCGCAGCCGGCCGGCTTCGGCAACTGCGCTGGCTGTGCCTACCTCGTAAGCGGCCCTGCGAAGGTCTGCTTCGACTGCGCCACAAGCTCTTTTGCCCACCTCGCCGCGAACCGATGCGAGCTCTGTGAGCGCCCGCTCGACCCCGACGGCACCTGCGGCAACCCGCTCTGCAGCTGGGATGAAGACAGCCGCTACTTCAAGCGGGTCTGGGCCGTCTCGATGCGCACGGGACCACTGCTGCGGGCGATTGATCGTTACAAGGTGGACGGCAAGACGGCGTGGGCGAGGATCTTCGGCCGTGTGCTGCTCGGCTACCTGAACGCGCACCGCACAACCTTCGAGCCCTACGACCTCATCATCCCGAGCCCGACATACGTCGGCGAGGGCGGGCGAGCGTTTGACCACACCGGGCTCGTGATCGAGCATGCCGCGTTCGAGGACGGCGGCAGCTGGCCGTTCCGAAACGACGTGCTCGAGAAGTCAGCGGCGACTACCCCATTTCGCGGCAAGCGATGGAAGACCCGCTACGAGATCGCCGAGCGCGAGATCCGCCCCGCCCTGAGGATCCCGTACCCCGAAGACCTCGAGGGCAGGCGCGTCCTCGTATACGACGACGTCTACACCGAGGGACTCACGCTCCGAGCCGTCTCTCGCGCGCTACGTGAGGCCGGCGCTATCGAGGTCTCCGAGGTGGTCCTTGCTCGCGAGCCCTACAGGGGCAGCTGAGTCGCACTTATGGCCGCATCGTCGAGCCATAAACGACCAATGGGCGCGGCGGGTTTCGAACCTGCGACCTCTCGCGTGTGAAGCGAGCGCTCTCCCACTGAGCTACGCGCCCTGGATGCCCGATTCTATTGGCCGCGCGCGCCGCGCGCTGGGTCGGCGGAGGTCGTCTCGGGGGCGCTGCTGCCCATTGCTGCCCATTCACGGCGCCTGAAGGGCGCTATCAGCCGCGTGGCTGGCGCTCGGCGCGACGGCTTGAAGTGGCTCCACCGCGCGTCGGTTGTCTGTTGGTGTTGATGTTGCCTGATGTGGTGCGCGG
>JBKQHH010000055.1:0-13346 GCA_052148875.1 Solirubrobacteraceae bacterium | reverse complement strand
GTCGCCGCGATCGCTCAGCCGCCACCGGCGCCACGCCGACCAGCCGCGCCCGTGGGGGCGGGCGCCGCCGGCCGCGCGCTATTCGCGTTCGCGTTTGCGTTTGCGATTGATCAGGAGCACAACCGTGACGATCAAGATCACGACGATCAGCGCTCCGCCGACGATATAGCGGAGTTTGTGGTGCTTGGGTTTGGACTTGAGTTCTTTGAGCGCTTCGGAGGACGTCAGCAGCGTGACGTGCACGTGCTTGGCGTTCAGCGCAGCGATGACTGTCGGCTCTTCTTTGCGTTTGTAGTGAGCGAGCACGTGGCGCCCGTCCTTGAGCGTGATCCGCACCGAGCGCAGGCGCTTGTTGATCGTCACGGCCTGGATCTGGCCACCGGCGAGTTGCTGCTGGTATTCCGTGTACTTCTCGGTCTGATATGTGATCGCCGCGGCGCTACCGGCCGCGACGGCTGCTGACAGCAGCGAAATGCAGGCCAGCGACAGCAGGAGCACAGCAATCGTGGCTTTGATGGAGGCTCTTGTCGGTGTGATCATCGGCCGTACCCTAGCGTCGCTCGGCGCAGCGTGCTGACACCCGCGAAAGCGCGTGAAGCTGAGCAACAGGCGCGTCCTCGCCGGCTTGGCTCGGCGTGCGGCAGCGCTCACAGCTCACTTGCGCGCCATTTTGATGGCCTTCTGGCGCTCCAGCTTCGAGAGGTTGACCTTGCGCATGCGCACCGACTGCGGCGTCACCTCGACCGCCTCGTCCTCGCGCACGAACTCCAGTGCCTCGTCCAGCGTCAGTTTGCGATGCGCGTCGAGACGCACGAGCACGTCGGAGGTCGACGAGCGCATGTTCGTCAGGTGCTTCTCCTTGACGGGGTTGACGTCGAGGTCCTCCGCGCGCGAGTTCTCGCCGATGATCATGCCTTCGTAGACCTCCTCGCCGGGGCCGACGAACAGCTGGCCGCGCTCCTGCAGCGTGAACAGCGAGAAGGTGACGGTCTCGCCGCGCCGGTCGGCGACGAGCACGCCGCTGGTGCGCGTCAGCAGCTCCCCCGCCCACGGCTCCCAGCGGTCGAAGACGTGGTGCATGATGCCGGTGCCGCGTGTCTCGGTCAGGAACTGCGTGCGAAAGCCGATCAGCCCGCGGGCGGGCACCAGGTAGTCCATCCGCACCCAGCCGGTGCCGTGGTTGGTCATGTGCTCCACGCGTCCTTTGCGCGCGGCCAGCAGCTGGGTGACCGTGCCGACGTGCTCCTCGGGCACGTCGACGGACAGGCGCTCGACGGGCTCGTTGCGCTTGCCGTCGATCTCGCGCTCGACCACGTGCGGCTGTCCGACCGTCAGCTCGAAGCCCTCCCTGCGCATCATCTCGACGAGCACCGCCAGCTGCAGCTCGCCGCGCCCCTGCACCTCGTACGTGTCCGGCCGCTCGGTGTCCTTGACGCGCAGGGACACGTTGCCGACGAGCTCCTGGTCCAGGCGCGCGCGGATCTGGCGGGCGGTGATCTTGTCGCCGTCTTTGCCCGCCAGCGGCGAGGTGTTGACGCCGAGCGTGATCGACATCGCGGGCTCGTCGACGGTGATCACCGGCAGCGGGCGCGGGTCGCCGAGATCGGCGAGCGTCTCGCCGATCGTGACCTCCGCGATCCCCGCCACGGCGATGATCTCCCCCGGGCCGGCCTCGGGCGCGTCGACGCGGTCGAGCGCGTCGGTGACGTACAGCTCGGCGACGGTCGCGCGCTGGATCGAGCCGTCGGCGCGGCACCAGGCGATCTGCTGGCCCTTGCGGATGTTGCCGTGGCGCACGCGGCAGATCGCCAGGCGCCCGACGTACGGCGAGGCGTCGAGGTTGGTCACGAGCGCCTGCAGCGGGTGCTCGGGGTCGTACGTGGGCGCGGGGATGTGCTCGAGCAGCAGATCCAGCAGCGGCGCGAGGTTCTCCTCTTCAATCGGATGCCCGGGGTCGTAGTGCAACGAGGCCACGCCAGCCTTTGCGTTGCAGTAGACGATCGGGAACTCGATCTGGTGCTCGTCGGCGTCGAGGTCGAGGAACAGCTCGTAGACCTCGTCGACGACCTCGGCGACGCGCGCGTCGGGGCGGTCGACCTTGTTGACGACGAGGATCACGGGCAGCTTGGACTCGAGCGCCTTGCGCAGCACGAAGCGCGTCTGCGGCAGCGGCCCCTCGGAGGCGTCGACGAGCAGCAGCACGCCGTCGACCATCGTCAGCCCGCGCTCGACCTCCCCGCCGAAGTCGGCGTGCCCGGGGGTGTCGATGATGTTGAGCTTGACGTCCCTGTAGCGCAGCGAGGTGTTCTTGGCGAGGATCGTGATCCCCTTCTCGCGCTCGAGGTCCATCGAGTCGAGCACGCGCGTGGCGACGTCCTGGCCGACGCGAAAGGCGCCGGACTGCCACAGCATGGCGTCCACGAGCGTGGTCTTGCCGTGGTCGACGTGCGCGACGATCGCGACGTTGCGGATGTCATCTCTGGTTACGAGCACGGCCGACTAGGCTAGCGGCGCGAGCGCGCGGTCCTGAGACCGGTTCGCAACCCGAAGCGCGCGAGCGCCGCCGGATAGCGCTCGGCGGCGGCGATCGTCTGCTCCAGCGCGGCGGCGAAACGGCGGATCTCCGACTCCTCGATCGTGAGCGCGGGCAGCGCCTTGATCACGTTCATGTGGTGGCCGGCGACCTGGCAGAGGATCCTGTGCTCGTGGAACAGCGGCACGGTGACCAGCTGCGAGAACAGGCCCGGCTGGCGGCGCTCGACCGTCTCCCACAGGCGCCGGGAGCTCGCGCCGGCGGGCGGCCCGAATTCGATCGCCCACATCAGCCCCAGCCCGCGCACGTCGCGGACGACCTCGAAGCGCTCGACCAGCGGCGCGGTCAGCTCGAGCAGCAGCGCGCCCATGCGCTCGGCGCGGGCGACGAGACCCTCGCGCTCGAGCACCGCCAGCGTCGCCAGCGCGGCGGCCGCCGCGAGGTCGTTGCCGCCGAACGTCGAGCCGTGACGGACGGCGCGCTCCATGCCGTCGAACACGCGGTCGAACGCCGCGCGCGAGACGAGCACCGCGCCGATCGGCACGAGCCCGCCGGACAGCGCCTTGGCGACGCACACGATGTCGGGCTGCAGGTCCCAGTGCTCGAGCGCGAGGAAGCGCCCGGTGCGCCCGATGCCCGTCTGCACCTCGTCGCAGACGAACAGCGCGCCCGCCTCGCGGCACAGCCGCTGCGCTCCCGGGAGAAAGTCCCGCGCCGGGATGTTGACCCCCTTGCCCTGGATCGGCTCGACGACGAACGCCGCGACGTCCCCGCGTGCGAGCTCGCGCGCGAGCGCGTCCAGATCGCCGAAGCCGACCGGATCGCAGCCCGGCAGCAGCGGCCCGAAGCCCTCGCGGAACTCGACGCCGCCGTTGAGCGACAGCGAGCCGAGCGTGAGCCCGTGGAAGGCGTGCTCGGCGTACAGGATGCGCGGACGGCCGGTGGCGGCGCGCGCGACCTTGATCGCCGCCTCGACCGCCTCGGTGCCGGTGTTCGCGGGGACCATCGCGGCGACGCTGTCGGGAGCGCGCGCGAGCAGCTGCTCGGCGAGCACGCCGTTGAGCAGCGTCACGCCCAGCTGCGGGAGGTTGCCCGTGCGCGCCGCCATCACCTGCTCGACCGCCGCGATCGCCTCCGGATGGTTGCGCCCGATCGCGAACACCCCGTAGCCCCCGAACAGGTCGAGGTAGCGCTCCCCGTCGGCGTCGATCAGGTGCGCCCCCTCCCCCCCGCTCCACACCTTGTCGAACCCCAGCGTGCGCAGGATCCGCCCCATCTGCGGGTTCAGGTAGCGGTCGTTCAGCGCCAGCTCCTCGCCCGTGCGGGCTTCGAGGATCTGCTGCACGCTCGGCACGGGCTCAGCGGGAATCGCCATCGTGGGTGTTGAGCCTAGCTCGCGCCAACGATCGCGCGGGAAGACAGGCTGCACGCAGGGCCTCGACCGCCGGGCGTAAATGCCGACCGTGCGAACAACGCGAATCGCCTGACACAGACGATCGCCTGCTGCGACGACAGACAATCGTCTTAGCCGTGCATGTGTCTGAGCGGGCCGGCAACCGCTCAAGCACGTCCTTCAGGTGACCGAAAGCGTGCGATATGCACGGAGAATCCTGGCTATGCCCGACCGAGCTGGACCGCGGTCGCGTGGTCGACGCGAATGCGCGAGCTCGCACCATACGCATGGTTGGAACCGGCGCGATCGGCATCGCGCTGCTGATCGCCGCGCCGTGGCTGGGTTGGTGGACGTTCATCCTGCTCGCGCTGTCGGTGGCGAACTTCGTCAACGTCGACCGCCGCATGCGTACGAGCGCCAACCCGGAGCGGGTGAGCGCGTGCGCGATCGTGATCACGCTCGCGCTGATCGCCGCCGGCGTGATGCTCAGCGGCGGGCCGAGCAGCCCGGCGCTGCCCTGGCTGGTGCTGCCGGCGGCGATGACCGCCGCGCGCTTCCGCTCGCAGGTCGTGATCGCGGGGCTCGCTCTGACCGTCGTGGTGATCCTCTCCTCGACGCTCGGCGTGGACGCCGCCGCGACGATCCGCGACCCCGTGCCCGTGATCGCGACGCTGGCGCTGCTCGCAGCGGTCGTGTCGATCGTGCTCGCGCTGCAGGCGGCCGAGCTGCACCACCGCGGCGAGGCGATCCTCGACCCGCTGACGGGCCTGCTCAACCGCCATGCGCTCGCGCCCCGCTTCGTCGAGCTGTCCGTTCAGGCGCGCGTGACGCGCCAGCCCGTATGCCTGATGCTGTGCGACGTCGACAACTTCAAGGCGATCAACGACGGACACGGCCACGACCGCGGCGACGCGGTGCTGCGCGACATCGCATACGCGCTGCGCAAGCAGCTGCGCTCGTTCGAGCTCGTCTACCGGCTCGGCGGCGAGGAGTTCCTGGTGGTCCTGCCGGGCGTCGATCTCGCGAAAGGCATGGACGTCGCCGAACGGCTGCGCGGGGCGGTCGAGCAGGCGAGCCCCGCCGGCATCCCGATCACGATCTCGTTGGGCGTGAGCGCCGCCCGAGGCGAGCAGGTCGACTACGACACGCTGTTCAAGGCCGCCGACACCGCGCTGTACGCGGCCAAGCGCGCGGGGCGCAACCGCACCGTGGCGGCACCGCAAGCGCCTGCGTGCGACGCCGGCGAGGACGTCGAGGCTGACGGCGGCGGCCACGCTGCCGCCAGGGCAGACGGCGCCAAGCCTGCGCCGATCGAAGCCGCCGTCGGCGTTTAGCCCTTCCAGCGCCGCCTACAGCTCGCGCACGCGATGTTCCAGGAACCGCCGCTCGGGCTCCGAGCGCACGAGCTGCAGCGCACGCTCGTATGCGACGCGGGCGTCGGCGGTGCGGCCGAGCCGGCGCAGGAGGTCGGCGCGCGCGGCGTGCAGGTACTGGTAGCCGTCGAGCTCGATGCCGTCGATCGCGCGCAGGCCCGCGTCGGGCCCGTCGGCCTCGGCCAGCGCGACCGCGCGGTTGAGCTCGACGACGGGAGAGCGCGTCAGGCGGGCGAGCCGGTCGTACAGCTCGACGATCGCCGGCCAGTCGCTGCGCTCGCCCGCATGCTGTGAGGCGATGGCGGCCTGCAGGACGTAGACCCCGTCCACCCCGCCACCGCGCAGCGCCACCGCGCGCTCCAGCGCCGCGCGTCCGGCCCGGATCTGCGCCTGGTCCCACAGCGCCCGGTCCTGGTCGGCGAGCAGCACGAGCTCACCGTCGCACACGCGAGCCGCGCGGCGCGAGTCGTGCAGCAGCATCAGCGCGAGCAGCCCGAACGCCTCCGGCTCGTCCGGCATCAGCTCCGCGAGCGAGGCGCCGAGCCGGATCGCCTCCGCCGCGAGCGGCTCGCCGCGACCGTCGTAGCCCTCGTTGAAGATCAGGTAGATCACCGCCAGCACCGCCGCCAGGCGGTCGGGCAGCAGGTGCGCGGGCGGGATCCGGAAGGGGATGCCCGCGTCGCGGATCTTGCGCTTGGCTCGCACCAGGCGCTGCGCCATGGTCGGCTCGGGGACGAGGAACGCACGCGCGATCTCCGCCGTGCCGAGGCCACCGAGCGCGCGCAGCGTGAGCGCCACCTGCGCGTCGGTGGCGAGCGCGGGGTGGCAGCAGGTGAAGATCAGCTCGAGCCGCTCGTCGCGGAAGGTCGTCTCGTCCATCTCATCCTCGATCGTCGCGGCCGCGATCGGCTCGGGCGCCTCCCCGGCGAGCAGCTTCGTCTTGGCCGCGAGCGTGCGCTGGCGGCGGATGCGATCGATCGCGCGGTTGCGCGCGGTCGCTATCAGCCACGCGCCCGGGTTGGCGGGCGCGCCCTCGCGCGGCCAGCGCTCGGCGGCGATCGCGAACGCCTCCTGGGCGGCGTCCTCGGCGAGATCGAAGTCGCCGAGGTAGCCGACCAGCGCGGCGAGCACGCGTCCCCACTGCTCCCGAAAGACCTGCTCGATCAGGGCTCCACCAGCGGACGCACCTCGACCGCCCCGCCCATGCGCGCCGCGGGCACCCGCGCCGCGAGCTCGATCGCCGCGTCGAGGTCGTCGACCTCGAGCAGGTAGTAGCCCCCGAGCGCCTCCTTGGTCTCGAGGAACGGCCCGTCGGTGCTCAGCGGGCTGCCGTCCTGCACGCGGATCGTCGTGGCGCTGGTGGCGGGCTGCAGCTGCGCGCCGCCGGTGACGCCCGGGGCCTGCATGAGCGCGACGTACTCGCCGCTCAGCGCGCTTTTCTCGTCTTCGGACAGGCGCTCCCACACGGAGCCGTCCTCGGGCATGTAGATCTGGAGCAGATACCTCATTGCGTCCTCCTTCGCGGATTATGGTCGCCTCTGCGACGAACGGCACGCGCGCGGCCCGACATATATCTGTTGCCGCGCATATAATTATTTGTTTATATGATGAGTTCGTTCGACGTCGTGGCGGAGCCGGCGCGCAGGCAGATCCTCGACCTGCTGCTCGGCGGCGCCCGCACGGTCGGCGAGCTGGCCTCCGAGACGGGGCTCAGCCAGCCCAACACGTCGCGCCACCTGCGCATCCTGCGCGAAGCCGGCCTCGTGCAGGCGCGCGCCGTGGGGCAGCGCCGGGTGTACGGGCTGCGCGGCGAGGGCTTCGCCGAGCTCGCCCGCTGGATGACGCCGTATGCGCTGCTGTGGCGGGACGGCCCGGGCGCCCTCGAACGCCACCTCGAGCGAAGTCGGTGAGCGACGAGACGCGTCGCTCACCCGGAGGCGGGCGGCGGCGCCTGATCGCCCGGGTCCGGAGCGGGGTCGCCCTTGCCGCGGCGAAAGAGGTCGACGAACGTGACGAGCAGGTTCAGCAGCCGCCCGAACCACCCGAGCGCCGGCAGCGGCTCGCCGGAGCTCGCGTCCCAGAAGTAGGCGAGGTCGCCGGGCATCATGTCCTCCGGACTGCGCGGGTAGGCGTCGATGTACTTCTCCGTCGCACGCGAGACCAGGCCGGAGCAGATGTACTGGCCGTCGATGTCGATCGACAGCTTCCAGCCGAACAGCGCCTGACACGCGAGGCCGACGAAGTCCAGGATCCCGTATTCGTCGCCGACGCGACTGTTGGCGAAGCCGCACGCGAGCTCACGCTGGACGGGCAGGGCATCGACGTGCACGACCATGTAGTCGCTGCCGCGGTACTTCTCCATGTTGTCCCGCTCCACGCCCGACTCGATCGCCTCGACGATGTCCCCGCCCTCGGAGACGATCAGCGTCGAGTGCGTCCAGCGCGCGAAGTCGCTGTCGCCGAAGCGCACGCGCTCGCCGGCCTGGATCAGCTTCCCGAGCATCGTCGTCGCTCCGCCGCGGCCTTTGTTGGTGGTCGCGCGATGCAGGCTGAAGTCGCCTGGGACGAAGCTCTCGGGCGCCTCTCCGGGCGGGAAGTGCGAGACGGCGACGCCGGACGGACGGCGCTCGCGCATCTGCGCCCGGACTTCTTCTTCCTTCGCTCGCCTGCTCATGCCATCCCCCCGATGATGTTCGGCTGTCAGGCGGCCGCGATGAGCGGTCGCCTCACGATCGCTTAGACTTACCCGCTCCTTCGACTCTGAAGAAACAATGGAATCCGAGATCATACACTCGAATCCCGGCAAGATTGCGATGACGACTCTGGCGCAGCTGGAGCCGCGCGCGGGGGCTGGCACGGGCATCGCCCTGTGTCTCTCAGGCGGCGGCTACCGCGCGATGCTGTTTCACCTCGGCACGCTGTGGCGCCTGAACGAGCTCGGCTACCTGCCCAAGCTAGAGCGCGTGTCGAGCGTGTCCGGCGGCTCGATCACCGCCGGCGTGCTCGCCAAGCGCTGGAGCGAGCTGGCGTTCGAGGGCGACGGCGTGGCGGGCAACTTCGAGACGACCGTCGCCGAGGACATCTTCGCGCTCGCCGGGAAGACGATCGACGTGTGGGTGGTCCTCAGCGGCCTGCTGTCGTTCAGCTCGATCGCCAAGCGCCTCGCCGCCGCCTACCGGCGTCAGCTGTTCGGCGCGCGCACGCTCCAAGATCTGCCCGACAGCCCGCAGTTCGTCATCAACTCCACCAACCTGCAGACGGGTGAGCTGTGGCGCTTCTCCAAGGCGCGCATGGCCGACTACCGCGTCGGAGAGGTGCCGGCGCCGACGGTCGAGCTCGCCACCGCGGTCGCCGCCTCCTCCGCCTTCCCGCCGTTCCTGTCGCCGCTGCGCCTGAAGCTCGCGCCCGGCGCCGTCGTGGGGTTCCCCGGAGAACCGCAACCGCCACTGCACGCTCCGCCGTACACGACCAGGATCGTGCTCTCCGACGGCGGCGTCTACGACAACCTCGGCCTGCAGCAGGCCACCGGCTTTCCGACCGTGCTCGTCTCCGACGGCGGGGCGAAGACCGCTGACGAACCGCGCCCGACCGGCTTCTGGCTGATGCAGATGGTGCGCGTGTTGAAAGTCATCGACAACCAGGTGCTGGCGCTGCGCAGGTCGCACCTGATCTCCAGCTACACGCAGAAGACCGAACCTCTGGGCGGCGCCTACTGGGGCATCCGCACGCTGATCGCCAACTACGGCGTGGAAACGCTGCCGGCGCCGCCCGAACGCACGCGCGAACTCGCGGAAACGCCCACGCGGCTGCAGCGATTGTCCGCTGAACGCCAGCACCGGCTCGTCAACTGGGGCTACGCCGTCTGCGACGCCGCGATGCGCGCCCACGTGCTCCCACCACCGCCACCTCCGCCGCCTGCGAGGTTTCCCTTCCCTGAGGGCGTTTGAGACGCGCGGCGCTCAGGCCGCGGACTTCACAACGCCGATCCGATGACCCTCAGGATCTCGAAGTGGACTACAGGCTGGCCCATATCTGTTCCTTTCCGCGCCGCCAGAAACACCGCGGGGTATCTCAGGCTACGCGCTCCAGGTATTCGCGCAGAGCGGAGCGGGCGATCTCGCTGACTGAGCGTTTCTCGCGGCGAGCGCGTACCCGGAGCGCCGTGGCAAGCTCGGCGTCAACGCGCACCTGCACGCGCGGGGACACGCCAGCGTCGCCCAGCGCGGGTCTGCCGACGTGCCGGCGCAGCGCTTTGCTGAGGTCGTAGCCGCGCTCCGCCTCGTCTGCCAGCACCTCGATGTCCTGCTCTGACAGCTCGTCGCCCGCAATCGTCTTCACCGGGTTGCCCGGAGGGCGGTTGCTCCTCGAATCGAATTCCGTGGCGGACGATGACATGTCGGATGCGGTCCTTGGATACGCGGTGACGAGTCGCAGAGCGCGCGAATCGCACGTTTACGGTCGACAGCTTAGCATTTTTGTCAGACATAATTGGAGGCCGGACCAGGCGATCGGCGAGCGTCCATCAGCTCAGAGCAAGTGTCTGCGGCAGTGGCATCTGCGTCGATGATCCGCGCTGCATGGGACGGTTCTCTGCGGCGGGGATGCCACTGCGGGGCGCGCGATCCGCTCAGCGGCAACTCGCCTTACGCCAACTCCTTGCTCAGCAGCGCAACAACCTTCCCTTGTCCGTGTGTCAGGCGGCCGACCTCGACATATCCACGGGAGCGGTGGAAGGCCAGCGAGGCCTGGTTGGGCGGGAGCACCTTGACCTCGCACACCATGCGCCCGAAGCCGTCGGCGGCAGCCTCCATCGCGTCGTAGAGCTGCGCGCCGATCCCGCGCCGTCGCAGCGGCTCGGCGACGACGACCCGGTCGAGATACAGGAAGCG
Source organism: Solirubrobacteraceae bacterium (assembly GCA_052148875.1). GTDB lineage: Bacteria > Actinomycetota > Thermoleophilia > Solirubrobacterales > Solirubrobacteraceae > Palsa-744. The sequence continues at coordinate 3,158 of JBKQHH010000055.1, read as the reverse complement.
CTCGTACCGAGCGCCGAACCAGCGGTAGTTCTCGCTGTCATAAGCAGTGCCCGAAGCTATCGCCAGTGCGAAGGCGACCATCTGCCCCTCGCTCTCGACCGCCAGGCTGCGATGCGCCAGCGACAGGATCCATTGCAGCCGCTGATCGTCGAGCTCGCTCAGCTCCCGCACCGAGGCGAGGTTCAGAGCCAGCAGCCGCGGCCAGTCGGCAGGTGTCAGCTCGCGCAGTCTCAATCGGTGGTTCAGCTCCGGACTCGCCACACGGCAGCCGGCGAGCGACCTCGTGCCCACTCGGGCCGGGCGCGCTCTACGCGCTCGGCGGGTCGGACGGCTTGAGGCGCTTGCGCCCCTTGTGGTCCTTGCGCCCGGTGCCGATGCACTCGCGGCAGACGATCCACTTGCTCTCTGCCGGCGGCTCGGCTGACCACCAGGTCCATCCCGCTCCGGCGCACACCGAGCACCGGGCGTTCTCGGGTATCTGTCGATCGCTCTGCGCCATCGTCTGGAGCATATCCGGCTGCCAGCCGGCCGACCACCGGCACACGCCGCGTAATCAGTGCTGGGTGGCCAGCCGCTCGTGAACCGATCGCACGGCGCTCGAGCCCTCGCCCACCGCCGCGGCGACCCGCTTCATCGAGCCGCGGCGCACGTCCCCGGCGGCGAACACGCCGGGCGTTGAGGTCTCGAACGGGAGCGGTCCGGTCGCGCCGGCGCTCACCGACTCGGGCAGCTGGCGGTCGGTGAGGATGAAGCCGTCCCGGTCGAGCAGCACGCTGCCGTCCAGCCACGCGGTCGCCGGCTGCGCGCCGACGAAGCAGAACAGGCCCGAGCAGGCGACCGTGCTCTGCTCGCCGGTCGCGGTGTGCACGAGCGTCGCGTGCTCGAGACGGCCCTCGCCGGTGAGCCCCTGCACTTCCACGCGCGTCTGCAGCGTGATCTTCGGGTCGGCCTCGATCCGCTCGATCAGATAGTGCGACATGCTCTGCGTGAGGTCGTCGCGCCGGATCGCGATCGTCACGGCGCAGTTGCCCTGCGCGAGGTAGATGGCGGCCTGCCCCGCCGAGTTGCCGCCTCCGACCACCAGCACGGGCGCTCCCTCGCAGACGCGCGCCTCGAGATCGGTGGCCGCGTAGTACACGCCGGCGCCCTCGAAGCGCTCGAGGTCCTCCACGGCCAGGCGCCGGTAGCGCGCTCCGGAGGCCACGATCGCCGCGCGCGTGGGGATCTCGCTGCCGTCCCTGAGGGTGATCACGTGGAAGCTGCCCTCGGAGCGCAGGCCGACGACCTCGCACGGGGCGTTCAGCCGCGCGCCGAGGCGCAGCGCCTGCACGGCGGCCCGCCCGGTGAGATCGCCGCCGGAGATGCCGTTGGGGAAGCCCGCGTAGTTCTCGATGCGCGAGCTCGCGCCCGCCTGGCCGCCGACGGCGACCGCGTCCAGGCAGACCGTGCTCAGGCCCTCGGACGCACCGTAGACGGCCGCGGCGAGGCCGGCGGGGCCGCTGCCGACGACGACGAGATCGAAGATGTAGCCGGGCTTGGGCTGGAAGGTCAGGCCGAGGCTCTCCGCGAGCGTCGCCGCCGACGCGCGCCGCAGGATGCCCGTCGGGGTGATCACCACCGGGGTGTCCCCGGGGCGCACGCCCATGCTCGTGAGCAGGGCGTCGACGTCCTCGGCGTCCTCGACGTCGATCCACTCGTGGGCCAGGCGCGAGTGCTCGGCGAACGTCCGCAGGCTCATCGCCTCGGGCGAGTAGCGCGAGCCGATGATGCGGATCGCCTGGGCCCCGTGCCCAGATCGCAATGACTCCCGCCGTGCGACGAGCGCACCGAAGATGATGTCGGCGAGCGCCGGGCGCACGCTCATCAGCCGCCGGAACTCGGCCTGCTCGATCACCAGCACGCGGCCCGCCTGAGAGACGCGGCCGGTGAGGAAGCGGCGCTGGCCGGTCAGCAGCGTCAGCTCGCCGATGAAGTTACCCGGCCCGAATGCGGTGACGATGACCTCTTCGGCACCTTCGGAGCGCACGATCTCGACCTCTCCCTCGAGCACGACGAACAGGTCGAAGGACGCCTCTCCAGCCTCGAACAGCAGCTCCCCGGCGGCGACCGCGCGCTCGCTGCCGAACGCCGCCATCTCCTGCAGCTGGGACGCCGTGAGCTGCGGCGCAGCCAGGGATTCCGGGGTGCCTGGCGCGCTCATCGCGTGAGCGTAGATGAAGCTAGGGCGCGCCGGGACCCGACGGCCCGAACAGCCCGGGTGCGCCCGGACCGCCGGGGCCAGCGCCGTAGGCGGCCTGGATCCGTCCCTGCCACACCGCCTTCGCGCCGAGGTCGCCGGTCCTGAAGCACATGTAGCCGGCGCCGATCGAGAGCAGCACGAGCACGACGCGGAGCCCTGTGACCATCCATTTGGGAGACAGGAGATCGTCCACGATCCCCAGGCCGGTCGGCATTCCGCCGGAAATCCGCTGCGCTGCGAAGGTGATGATCAGCGTCGCGGTGAAGAGAACGTAGACGATGGAGAGGATGTGCGCCGAGTGCGAGTGTTCGGAGATCAGTTTCGACGCATGACCTTGCAGGTGGAGTGCGGCGCGCAGCGCGGCACCGGCCTGCATCGTCAGGAAGATCGAGCTCATGGCGACGATCGACACGACAGCCAGCGTGATCCCGTAGCGCGAGAACCAATCCCGCTTGAACATGAACACGGCCGCCACTACGACCGTCGTCGGGATCAGGACGACCGGCACGTGTACGAACAGCGGATGCGCGGGTAGGCCGTCGTAGATCGTGGTGATGCGGATCGGCAATGTCAGGAAGCCGAGGAACGCGAGCAGCGTCAGGACGAACTCCGCGCGCCGCCAGTCGACCCCAGCTCGCCGCGGCGCGGCGATGGTCTCGCTGTTCATGCGCCGAAGAGTAGGGACAGCTCGTTAAGCGACCTCTAAAGGTAAGTGATCTCTCATGCAGGAGCAGTTCGTGAGCTGCCCCTGGATTAGCGGCTGCCGTGATCTGCCCCTGGTTGTGCGGAGACGCTGATCTGACCCTGGTTTAGCGGAGTCGTGTTTCTGGAAACCTTCGGCGTTCAGCGAGGAGGAAGCAAAGCCCAGCGGGTGTCCAGCTCGTCTGGCCCCCTCTAACAGGGGTCAACTAGGCGCAAT
>JBKQHH010000054.1:0-4099 GCA_052148875.1 Solirubrobacteraceae bacterium | reverse complement strand
CTGAACTGGGGGCGTTGGATCAGCTCGCCGGTGGTGTACTCGGCGAGCTGATCCACTTCATGTATGCCGGCCCTGGCCAGGCTGGGGGAGGCAGCCTGGCTCAAGGCCAGTTCGGTGACGCGCATAGCTGACCCCCGCGCGTCAAAGCGTCATCAGTTCATCGAGGCGCTGCGCGACCTCTGAGGGGATCGCGCGCCCGCCGCGACGCTCGATGAGACCGGCTCCGTCCAGCCGGTTCAGCGCGTCGGTGATCGCGAGCCGCTGCTTACGCTTGCGCGCGCCGTGCGCCTCGCACACCTGTTCCTCGCTGCGCGGGCCTTCGCCGTCGGCGCTGCGCACGAGCAGACCTTCGAGGACCGCTTTGTCGTCGCGGCGCTCGTGGGCGGAGTCCGGGTCGCCGCCCTGGGTGAGCTCGTGGTAGCGCACGGCCGGACGCGATGCGGTCGCGAGGTCGTTCCAGCGCTGGATGAGCTTGGAGGCGCGTAGGCGACGGAGGCTGTCGCGGACATCGCCGGGGACGCCAATCGCGCGAGCGATCTCATCTTCTGCCCACGGCCGCTGCTGGTCGATGTCGAGCATGAGGTTGAGGACGGCACGGTCAATCAGCGCGTGCGCCTCCAACCCGTCTGGAGTACGGTGTTTGTGCATGGGGAGTTACTGCTCCTTGTGTCACGGCGCCGGGGCAGTTTGCGCTGCCGCCGGCGCCAAGTGTTCAGTTGTAGATAAAACGCGGACCCGCCTGGCGGCGAGCCCTTCTGCGCCCCCACCGCACGCCCTTGAGGCGTGCGATCATTGGGCGGCCGAAGGGCTCGCCGGCCGGGGCCGACAGGCCGCTGGCTTTCAGTTCATGGCGCGACCGTACATCGGCGCGAGCCCGCCGCGAGCGTGTGACAGCAGGCCGGCACAGAAGGGCACATTCCTGTCACAGTCGGGCTCGTGGGCCGCTGTCAGCCGGCCCATCCCTCCGGCGGCGCACCGGGCTTCCACGCCTTCGTGACGCCGCCGCCCTCCTGGCGGAGCGCTTGGGCGTAGTCGGTGAGCTGGGTGTGGAAAGCAAGCTCCTCGCGCGGGTCAACGCCGCCGTCGTCGAGCTCTGAGCGCCACACGGCGAGCGCGCACAGCGTCTCGACGTGGGCCTCCTCGTCCCACCACTCGTCTTTGAGGTAGGCGAGGATGCGGGGGTAGCGGCCGTGCAGCGCGACGATCTGGCCCCACATCTCTGCACGCCAGGCGGTGTCGCCGCCGTAGGGCTCAAGCCAGCGCGCCCGCTCGCCTGCTTTGCCGCCAACGATCACGGGTGCCTGCCTGAGCGGGCGCACCTTGCCGTCCTTGGCGGCCTGCGCTACGCCGTTGCGGATCAGCTGCGCGGCGAGCCTGGAGTGTGGTTCGCCGGCGGCGCCGGCGAGCTCTTGGAGCTGGGTTGCTACGGGGTCGGGTAGGACGACCTGGACCTTGAGGCTCATCGTGTTCTCTCCTGTGTCGGTTGTGGTTGGACGATGCGGTGGATGGCGCGGGCGATCCCCGGCAGCCGGCTTCGACTTGGGGCGATCGTTCGCTGGAAGCTCGGCCCGTACTCGGGGTCGGGCAGCTCGGGGTAGGCCAGGGACGGTGTTTGCGCGTGGCTGCGGCTCATGTTCTGAGCGAGCCGTTTGATCCGGTCGGTGTCGTGGCCTTCGACGCCGAGGTCGTCGCGGGAGACGTACCAGTCGGTGCCCTGCCGGGCGCGTGACGCCTCGACGTAGGCGGGCTCCTTGCTCGTCTGCCAGCCGCCCGTGACGACGAGCGTGCGGGTCACGGTCGCGCCCTGCGCGCGGTGGATGTGCTGCGCGTACCCGAGCCGCAGCCGCGCGAGGTCATCCTCGGCGAGTGTTCGCCACTGGCCGGTCACGTCGAACTGCACGAGCACTTCGCCGGCGTCGTTGATGTCCAGCACTTCGCCGCGGGCGCCGTTCTCGATCCGCTCGACGCCGGGCTCGTGGTGCTGGTCGATCATCGCTATGCGGTCGCCGGCGCGGACGCCGTAGTGAACGTCCGGCACCTGGACTTCCAGCTCGCCGAGTTCGCCGCGCTCTGCGCGGTGGTGCTGCGCGCGGGCGTTCAGTCGGTGAATCTCCTTGTTGGAGGCGTCGGAGATCAGCGCTACCTCGTTGATCGAATGGGTCTTGGTCAGCTGCGCCCAGTTCTGGACGGCCTGCTCGACTGCCTCATCGCGGGTGTCCTCCATGTGCAGGCGACCCTCGGCGTAGTAGTGCGCCATCGCGCGGTCCGAGCGCCCGGCGCGCAGGTCTGCCCACGCCCGCTGTTCGGCCGGGTCGAGGGTGCGCCGCACGTTCGACAGTTCGGCGCTCGGCGCGATCTGCGCGAGCCGGTCGAACATGCCGCCGGCGCCGATCGAGGGCAGCTGCGCGGCGTCACCGATCGCGACGAGCTTGGAGCCGGTGTTCGCCACGAGCTCGGTGAGCCGGTCGAGGCGGTCGGTGTCGGCCATCCCTGCCTCATCGAAGTAGATCGTCGTGTGCTCGCCCACCTGCAACTGCCCGCGGTCCGCACGGGCAACGAGCGCGTCGAGCGTGAGCGTCTGACCGGAGAGCGCCGGGGAGTCCTGGCCGAGCCGCTGCGCGGTCGAGCCGGACACGGCGATCCCGAACGTGTGGTGGCCGGTCATCTGCTCGGCGCGGGCCGCCGCGTCGATCACCACGCCCTTGCCGGTGCCGGCGGGTCCGACGAGGATCGCGCCGCGCTCCGGGCCGGTGATGACCTCAAGGGCGTGGGCCTGCTCGTCTGAGAGTCGGCCGCTGATCCGCTCCGCGACCTGATCGCCCGCGGTCGAGCGCGCGTGCTCGCCCACGTCGCGCCCGGCGTCGCCGGCGAGCTCTCCGAAGCGCCGCTCGATCGCCTGCTCGCGGGCGCGGACCGCGAGCGTCGTCATCAGCCCGCCCTCAAGCGGCAGGATGCGCCGCTCGGCGATCATGCTCTTGGACAGCGCAAGCGCCTCTCTGGGCGCCAGCTCGCCGACGGATTGCTCAAGCAGGACGGCGCGCAGCTCGCCCGGCTCGAACGTGGCGGCGCGCTCGGTCAGGCGTTCCTCGACGCGATCCTCAAGCGCGCGCTCGGGCGCGTCGGGCGCCCGGTGCCCGACCGCCTGCTCCTTGTCGGTCGTGTACTCGAAGCGCGCGGCGGTCTCGTTCCAGACGAGTTGTAGATCGCCTTGGGTGACGAGCACCTTGGCCTTGCGGTTCTCCAGCTTGAGCGCGCGCAGCTCTCCGCGCTCGGGTGCCCTCCCGTACTTCGCGCGGAAGCGCTCGGCGGCGCGGGCGACCTCGCGGCTGCGCGACGAGAAGGCGTCGAGCAGCCCGCGTGGGACGCCGGCGATCTCGAAGTAGCGGCCCTGCTTGCCGGTGCCGCGCTCGATCGCGTAGCCGCGCTGGGCGAGCTCGTGCGCGAGCGCCGAGCGGTAGTACGCGCCGAGCTCCCTGGCGGAGCGGAAGATCGGCCGGGAGGCGACCGCGACGATCCGCCCGTCATCGCGCACGGCGCTCGTGATGACCACATGGCTGTGCAGCTGCGGGTCGGGCGCGTCGCCCTCCATCACGCCGCGGGCGGTCGTGTGCCGGTACTCGGCCGCGATCAGCTCAACGGCGTGCTCCTCGAAGATTTGGTTGTGGCGACTACGACGCACGGTGGGCACCGTCTCTGTCAGGTGCGCCAACGCGTCCTTGACGGCCGCGGCGTGCGCGGCCTCCATGTCGCGGCGCTGTGCCACGTCGCCGAGCGCCCACACCGCCGAGACGGACTTCGGGGCGCTGAACGTCAGGTCGATCCCGCCGCCTCGGCCGCCGCCGGCGCCTTCCGCTCGCAGCCACTCGCCGGTGCGTGGGTGGCGTCCCTCCATTAGCGCGATGAACTCGCGGCCCTCGACGGTCTCGCCCTCAATGCCGAGCCGCGCGAGCGTGTCCGGCGAGGCGAGCCATCGGCCGGGGGCCTGCGTGGGCTCACCCTCCGGGCTGAGGTAGTAGTCGCCGCGCTCTGGCCGGATCGTCTTGCTCTCCAGATAGCGCGCGTACCCGCCGCCCTTGGCGGCACCGATGCTGGCTGCGGT
>JBKQHH010000053.1:0-15290 GCA_052148875.1 Solirubrobacteraceae bacterium | reverse complement strand
GTGGCCGCCGGCATGCTCGCGCCGGTCGCAGAGGTGGAGTTCGGCGAGGCAGGGGGGCGCGTGCTGGAGCTGGGGCTGCGCTCGGCGCAGATGTGGCCCGCGTTCGCCGCCGAGCTGGAGGCGGGCGCAGGTTCGTCCGTCGGCCTGATGCGCACCGGTACGTTGCTGGCGGCGCGCGACGATGACGACGCGCGCGAGCTCGAGCGCCAGCTCGACTTCCGCCGCTCGCTCGGCCTGGGTGTGCGGCGCCTGCGCCCGAGCGAGGCCCGCGAGCTCGAGCCGGCGCTCGCCCCGACCGTGCGCCTCGCGCTGGAGGCGCCCGACGACCACTCCGTCGACCCCCGGCTTGTGCTCGCGGCGCTCAGGCGGGCGTGCGACGCGGCCGGGGTGCGGCTGCGCGAGCGCTCGCCCGTGGCGCGCGTGGAGGTGGAGGGCGCCGGCGGGGACGAGGTGGGCGCGGACGGTGCGGCCGGGGAGGCCGTGGCTGAGGCCGGCGGGAGGGTCACCGGCGTGATACTCGAGAGCGGCGAGCGCCTGCGCGCCGAGCAGGTCGTGCTCGCGGCCGGCCCGTGGAGCGAGCGGATCGAGGGCCTGCCCCCGGGCGCGAGCGTGCCGGTGCGCCCGGTCAGGGGCCAGATCCTGCGACTGCGCGACCCCGCCGGGCCGGGGCTGCTGCGTCGGGTGCTGCGCTTCCGCGGCGGCTATCTCGTCCCGCGCGAGGACGGCCGCTACGTGCTCGGCGCGACCGTCGAGGAGCGCGGCTTCGGGCTGGCGCCCACCGCCGGCGGCGTGTACGAGCTGCTGCGCGACGCGCGCGAGCTCGTACCCGGCATCAGCGAGCTGGAGATCGAGGAGCTGTCCGTCGGCCTGCGCCCGGGCACCCCCGACAACGCGCCCGCGATCGGCCGCGGAGCGGTGCACGGCGTGATCTGGGCGACCGGCCACTACCGCAACGGCATCCTGCTCGCCCCGCTCACCGCCGAGCTCGTCGCGGGCATGCTCGCCGACGGGGATGCCGGCGGGCACGCGGGTGGACCGGAAGGCGATCCAGCGGGCGATTCCCTCCTGTCCGCATGCTCGCCCGACCGCTTCGCCGCGCGCCCGACGGCGGGGGCGGCCGCGTGATCCTGCTCAACGGCGAGCGCTCGGACGTGCGCGCCGGCGAGACCGTCGCCGCGGTGCTCGTCCGCCTCGGCCTCGACGTGGACGCGCGCGGGGTCGCCGTGGCGGTCGACGGCGAGGTCGTGCCGCGCGCCGCGTGGGAGTCGTTCACCGTCGGCGGCGACGCGCGCGTGGAGGTGCTCACGGCCATGCAGGGAGGATGATCGGGGCATGCACGACACGGTGAGCACGGCCGAGGACGCCCTGACGATCGCCGGCCGCACGATGCGCTCGCGGCTGCTGCTGGGGACGGGCGGCTTCCCGTCGCTGGAGCTGATGGCCGAGGCGATCGCGGCGAGCGGCAGCGAGCTCGTGACGGTCGCGCTGCGGCGATTGGATCCCGCCCACCCGGGCGGGGACACCAGACATCGGGGAGGGGGTACCAGACATCGCGGCTCGTTGATAGACGTGCTCGCCGACGCGGGGGTGCAGCTGCTGCCGAACACCGCCGGCTGCCACACCGCGCGCGACGCGGTCATCACCGCGCGCCTGGCGCGCGAGGCGTTCGCGACCGACTGGATCAAGCTCGAGGTGATCGGCGACGAGGACACGCTCCTGCCCGACGCGCCCGAGCTGCTGCGCGCGGCCGAGGAGCTCGTCGACGAGGGCTTCGTCGTGCTCCCATACACGACCGACGACCCCGTGCTCGCACGCCGCCTCGCCGACCTCGGGTGCGCGGCGGTGATGCCGCTCGGCTCGCCCATCGGCAGCGGCATGGGCATCCGCAACCCGTACAACATCGCCCTGCTCCGCGAGGCGGTGGACGTGCCGGTGGTGCTCGACGCCGGCATCGGCACCGCCTCGGACGCCGCGCTGGCGATGGAGCTGGGCTGTGACGCGGTCATGGCCGCGTCGGCCATCTCCCGCGCCCAGGACCCCGTGGCGATGGCGCGCGCGATGCGCGCGGCCGTGCAGGCCGGCCATCTCGCGCGCGGCGCCGGGCGCATCCCCCGCCGCCTCTACGCGACCCCGTCCACGCCCGAGCAGGGCCTCCCGGATTTCGGCGGGGGCGCCCCCGGGCTCAGCTGACCACTTCGATCGTGCCGTTCATCGTCACCGGATACAGCGTGCACTCGTAGTGGATCACCCCAGGCCTGCTCGCCTCGAGCTCGAACGTGCCGCCTTCGCCGAAGTTCTTCGAGGCGAACTTGTACGGCCCGCCCTCGCTGGTCACGTTCGCCTCCTCCGAGTCGTAGTTCGTCCACCTGATCGTGCTGCCGACCTTCACCCTCACCGTGTCCGGGTCGATCGCGATGTTGCGGTAGGCGATCTGCACCAGCCCGCTCTGCACCGGTGCCGACGGGGACGGCGAGGCGAACTTGGGCGTGGTGTCGACCTTCAGCGACGCCCCGCCTGAGGTCGACTTGGCCGCTGACTTCGCGCTCGTCGACGTCGCGGTCGCGGCCGACGTCCCTGTGGTGGTCGCGGTCGTGCTGCCGGTCGAATTGCTCGACGATCCGCAGCCCGCCATCAGGGCCAACGCGCCGCAGGCGATGACGGCGGCGATAACTGTTTTCATCGGTCGTGATCCTTTCTCGACAAGTTCGTGCAGCCGGACCATCGCACACGGCGCCCCCCGCGGTCACCGGTCGTCCCTGACGTTCGGCTGCCGCTGGAGCTTCGTCTCGCGCCACCGCCACGGCGCGCTGCTGCCGTGGGCGGGCCGTGAAGCCCCTACACTGGCCGATTCCATGACGCCACGCCATTTCCTCACCGGTGCGGAGCTGAGCGCAGTCGAGCTGGACGCGCTGCTCGACCGGGCGCTGGAGCTCAAGCGCGCGCCGCGCTCCTCGCAGGCCCTTGCCGGCCGCAGCGTGGCGCTGATCTTCGAGAAGCCGTCGACCCGCACGCGGGTGTCATTCGAGGTGGGGATCGACGAGCTCGGCGGCCACGCGGTGGTGCTGCGCTCGGATGAGCTTCAGCTCTCGCGCGGCGAGGCGCCGCGCGACACGGCGCTGGTGCTCTCCAGGCACGTCGTCGCGGTCGGGCTGCGCACGGGAGCGGACGCGATCCTCGAGGAGCTGGCCGCTTACAGCACGGTGCCGATCGTCAACATGCTCAGCCCCCGCCACCACCCCTGCCAGGCGCTCGCCGACCTGCTGACGCTGCGCGAGGCCTGCGGCAGGCTCGAGGGCCTGCGGCTGGCGTACGTCGGCGACGGCAACAACGTCGCCCGCTCGCTCGCGGTGCTGGGAGCGCTCGCGGGCATGCACGTCGCATTCGCCTCGCCCGCCGGCTATGCGCTGGAGGGGGATCTCGAGCTCCCCGCCGGCGCCCGCGGTGCGGTGACGCATCACTCCGACCCGCGCGAGGCGGTGCGGGGCGCGGCCGCCGTCTACACCGACGTGTGGGTGAGCATGGGCGATGAGAGCACCGCCGAGCAGCGTCGCCGGGACCTGGCCGGCTACCGCGTGGACGACGCGCTGCTGGACGCCGCGGCGCCGGGCGCGTTCGCCATGCACGACCTGCCCGCGCATCCGGGCGAGGAGATCACCGCCGAGGTCCTGTACGGCTCCCGCGAGCACATCTGGGATCAGGCCGAGAACCGCCGGCACGCGCAGAAGGCGCTGCTCGAGCTGCTGGTGGCACCCGCGTGAGCGTCGAGGCACCGGTCCTGCCCGAGGGCTCGCCGCGCCCGCAGCGGGGTGACGAGCTGGAGCTGCGGATCGACTCGCTCGCGTTCGGCGGCGAGGGCGTTGCGCGCCTCGGCGACGGCGGCTATGTGGTGTTCGTCGCGGGGGCGATCCCCGGCGACCGCGTCCGTGCGATCGTGCACAAGCGCAAGCGCAGCTACGCGCATGCGCGCACGCTGGAGGTGCTCGAGCCCAGCCCCGAGCGGATCGCGCCGACGGCCGAGCATCCCGGCGTGCCCTGGCAGGTGATCCCGTACGAGCGCCAGCTCGAGATCAAGCGCGGCCAGGTCGACGACGCGCTGCGGCGGATCGGCCGGCTCGACGGCTTCGAGCTGCAGGAGATCGTGCCCGCGCTGGCGCCGTGGCGCTACCGCAACAAGCTCGAGTACTCCTTCGGTGAAGTTGGGGATCCCGCCAGCCCCGAGCTCGTGTGCGGCTTTCACGCGCCGGCCGGCGGCAACCGGGTGGCACCGATCGACGACTGCCTGCTGGCGTCCGAGCGCGGCAACCTCGCGCGCGCCGCCGCGCTGCGCTGGTGCCGGGCCGAGGGGCTGACGGCGTGGGAGCGCAGTCGCGGTGCGCGAGGGGAGGCGCAGGCGGACCACGAGGGAGCGGCTCGGCGGGACGGGCGCGCGCGCCGCGGCGCACGCGGCGGCCACGACCAGCGGACCAGGCCCGCGCCCGATGGGCGTGCGCGCCTGCGCAACCTGGTCGTGCGCGAAGGCCGGGCCACCGGCAAGCTGCAGGTGCGGATCGTGACCACCGAGGGGGAGCTGGAGGCCGGCTCGCTCGCGGCGGCGCTCAGCGAGGCGCTCGGCGAGAGCCTGTCCGGGGTCCTGTGGACGCGCTCGCGCAGCGTCGCCGAGACGACCGCCGGCGGCGAGACCGAGCTCGTGTGGGGCGAGGCGGAGCTGCCGGAGCGGTTGGGTGAGCTCGATCTGCGGATCTCCGCCGAGGCGTTCTTCCAGACCAACACCGAGATGGCCGAGCTGCTGTATGGCATCGTCACCGAGTACGCCGCTCTGGAGGGCTGGGAGCGCGTGTACGACCTGTACTCGGGGATCGGCACGATCGCGCTCACGCTCGCACCGCGCGCGGGCGAGGTGTGGGGGATCGAGCTGATCGAGCAGGCGGTGGCGGACGCGATCGCGGGCGCGCGGCGCAACGAGGTCACCAACGTCCACTTCTTCGCCGGCGACAGCCGCACGGCCCTGCCCGAGCTGCTCGAGCGAGCCGGGCGCCCGGACGTCATCGTCGTCGACCCACCCCGCGCCGGCCTGTCCAAGAAGGTCGTGCACCGCATCATCGACGCCTCGCCCAAGCGCATCGTGTACGTCTCCTGCAACCCCACCACGCTCGCCCCCAACGCCGCCGAACTCGTCGAGGCCGGGTGGGTGCTGCGCAAGGTTCGCCCCGTGGACATGTTTCCGCAGACTCACCACATCGAGTGCGTCGCGCTCCTCGAGCGAGACGATGGCCGGCGCATATCTGCGTCCTCGGTCGCTCGCGTGCAAAGCACGCCACGCTCCCTGCGTTCTTGATCTGCTTGACCCTCGTCTCGCTCGAAGGGTTAGGGTTCGCGCGGTGCGCGCCGCCACCATCCGCGACAAGGAGATCGTGATCGAGGAGCACCCCGATCCTGTGGCGCAGGCCGGTGAGGTGCTCGTCCGCGTCCGCGCGGCGGGCCTGAACGGCGCCGACATGATGCAGCGGCGCGGCCTCTATCCGGCGCCGCCCGGCTCGCCGCAGGACATTCCCGGAATGGAGCTCGCCGGCGAGGTCGTTGCTCTCGGCCCCCACCCACCCGGGGCCGCGCGCTTCGCGGTGGGCGAGCGCGTGATGGCGATCGTCGGCGGCGGCGGGCAGGCTGAGCTCGCGACGGTGCACGAGCGCCAGCTGATGCCCGTCCCGGACGCCTTGGACTGGCCGGCCGCGGGCGGGCTGCCCGAGGTGTTCATCACGGCGCAAGACGCCCTGTTCTCCCAGGCCGAGCTGCGCTCAGGCGAGCGCCTGCTCGTGCACGGCGGCGCCGGGGGCGTCGGCACCGCTGCGATCCAGCTCGCGCGTGCCGTCGGCGCGCGGGTGACCGCGACGGTGCGCCGCGAGGAGCTGCGCGAGCAGGTGGCGGCTCTCGGCGCCGACGCGATCGCACCGGAGGGCTTCGCCGAGCACGGCCCGTTCGACGTGATCCTCGAGCTGGTCGGCGGGCAGAACCTCGCGGAGAACCTGCAGGCGCTCGCCACCGGCGGGCGCATCGCGATCATCGGCGTCTCCGCCGGGGCCAAGGGCGAGTTGAACCTGCTGGCCCTGATGGGCAAGCGCGCCCGCATCCACGGGTCCACCCTGCGCGCGCGGCCGCTCGAGGAGAAAGCCCTCGTCGCGCGCCGCCTCGAGCACGAGGTGCTCCCGTTGTTCGACTCCGGCGCGCTGCGGGTCCCGATCGCGGAGACCTTCCCGCTGGCGGAGGCGGCAGCCGCCTACGAGCGCTTCGTCGCCGGCGGCAAGCTCGGCAAGATCGTGCTCACCGTCTGATCGGACACACGGTGCTAGATTGGACACATGAGCCTGATGCTCAACGAGCTGGCGCGTGAAGTCGGAGTCCACGAGCGTACGCTCCGGCGAGCAGTCGGCAGTGGCCTGATCCACGCACGACGGCCGAGCTCGCGCCGCCTTTCCCTCTCGGACCACGAGATGGCTTGGGTCCGCTCCCATTGGCCACTGGTTGGCCAGCTGCTTGCGGCCCTCAGGACAGAGCCCAATGTTGAGCTCTGCGTGCTCTTCGGCTCCGTGGCTCGCGGGGCGGACGTGCGGGGCGTCTCCGACATAGACCTGTTGGTCGAGCTGCGACGTCCGTCGCCGGGGGCCCTCGAGGCGCTGCGCCATCGACTCGACGAGCGCCTCCGGGCCAGCGTGGAGATCGTGCCCCTGCAGGCCGCGCTGCGCGATCCAGGCCTACTGTCCGAGATCTTGCGCGACGGTCGGCCTCTGGTGGATCGCCGAGCAGTGTGGCCGGGGCTTCAGGCGCAGCGAGACCAGACGGAGGCACGGGCCGATCAGGCGGCACGTGAGCTGCGCAAGGAAGCACGCGCGGCGGTTGGCTACTTCCAGCGGCTGGCCGCCGAACGGACTCGGCCGTCGGCCGCCACCGGGCGATGAGCGATTCCACTCGGCCGCCCGTGGCGGACGAGGCGCGTCGCAGGGCTGTCGAGCAAGCCCTGCTGCAGCTCGCGCGCACCATGGAGCAGCTGGAGACTGCCGTCGCCTCCTTTCCGCCCGACTTCGACCTCGACGCCTTCAGAGCCGCATGGAACTCGAAGGCTCCGGAGAAGCGCAACCAGGCCATGCTCGTGCGATCGAACATGGACGACCTGCACAACCTCTGTCAGGGCCTGATCGATCGCAGCGTGCGAGTCGCACAGGATCTGGGTGCGATTCCCGCCGATCGCAAGACGCCGGCATCCGATCAGCTGCGCGGACTCGGTCTCTTCCCGAGCGCGGCGCAGCTGGTCATGCAGGAGGTCACCGATCTGCGCAACACGAGTCAGCACGCGTACTGGATCCTTGCGCCCGATGAGGTGCACGCCGCTGTAAACCATCAGCGAAGGGAGCTTCCCTCCTTCATCGCCGCCCTCGGCGCTTGGGTCGAGAGTCTGCCGGCCGCCTGAGGGCTCGACGTCGAGCGTGCGCGAGGCTCAATACGGCGGCTGCGCCGCATACCAGTCGCCGACCACGCGAAACGCCGCCCAGAACTCGCGCTTGGCGTCGTGCTCGTCGAGCGAGTCGTCGATGCTGGGCACGTACAGCGCGTCGATCGTGGGGGTCAGCTGCTGGATCTCTCCCACGGCGTCGTGCAGGGGGCGCGCCAGCGGGATGTCCATCTCGCCGAGCGCCGCCAGCGCGTCGGCTCCCCTCCCGACCACGAGCTTCGGCTGCACGATCGCGATCTCCTCGACCACGCGGGAGACGCACGCGAAGTCGGCGAGCGAGGCGTCGCTCAGCGGGCACTTCACGCACAGCGTGCCGTACACAGCCAGCGGGTCGATCGACAGCCGCTTGAGCGACTTCATCAGCGCGCCGCCCGCGCGCCCGTAGAAGGCCACCCCCTCCTCGATCTCGGAGGGCAGGGCGGAGTACTTCAACAGCATGATGTCCGCCTGCGGATGCCCCGACCCGAGCACCGGCATGAGGTTGCCGCGCGGACAGTGCGGGCACGCCTGCAGCTCGCGCGTGAGGGTGTTCAGCTCGCGGATGGCGCGCTCGAGATACTTCTCGCGGATCTCGTCATCGGTCACGGGCATCGACCCCGAGGGATTTGACGAGGCGTCGTCTTGTCCTTGACGGTGCATCAGTACTTGCGCTTTGGGAGGAGGGCGGGCTCTTATCTCCGGCCGCCGCCACCGCCGTGCGCCCGGTTCAGCCGCTTCAGGCGCCGCGCCTTGCTCGCGCGCCGTGCCGAGCGCGGCGTGGCGCGCGTCTGCAGGAACTTCAGCGCCTGCACGTACAGCAGCGAGGAGGGGCGCGTGAGGATCTCCGCGTCGCGCAGCGACTGCAGGAACTCCGCCGGCCCGTCGAAGTCGCGCATCCGTATCCGCACCGAGCCGAGGCCCTGCGCCACGTGCGAGTCCGAGCCGGCGCCCGCCGGAATGCGGTACTTGGCCGCGAAGCGGACCGCCTCTTCGTTGAACGCGCCGATCGCCACCCTCGGGTTGAACACCTCGATCGCGTCGACCTCGTCGAGGATCTCCAGCAGGTGCTCGTAGTCGGGCACCGAGTGCATGCGGTCGAACGGGTGCGGCACGTACACGAGCCCGCCCTGGCGCCTGATCTCCGCGATGGTCTCCTTCAGGCTCAGCCCGCGGGGGATCTTCTCGTTGATGAACAGCCCGATCACCTCGCCCTCGCCGGCCGTCTTGACCTCCTCGCCAACGATCACCTTCAGATTCGATCCCCGCCGGGGCGGGTGGGGCCCGGATCGGTCGAATCCCGCCGCCTGCGCGCGGGCCTCGAGCGCGCCGGAGATCTCGTTGTGGTCGGTCACCGCGATCGCCCCCAGCCCCTGCTCGCGCGCGCTCGCCAGCAGCACCTCCACGGGCGTCGCGCAGTCGTAGGAGTGGTCGGTGTGCATGTGCAGGTCGACCTCGATCAGCGGGCGCGTGGACAGTCGCCGCGCCAGCGCCGCGTCTCCGTCGGCCGGATGCCGCCGCGCGGCCAGTTCGCGGTAGATCTGCTCGAGCTGATCCGCCGCGCCGTCCTCGTCGCGCACCAGGCGGTAGTCGCCCGGGAAGTGGTGGGCCATCAGCTCGGCGGTCGCCGGCAGGCTCGCCGTGCGCGCGTCCAGACGGCCGAAGAAGCTCTCCACGAAGCGACGTGCCACCAGCGTCGAGAGCAGCCGCTCGGTGGAGGAGTGAAACGAGCCGACGTTGAGCGCGCGCGAGTGGCGCAGGGCGGCGTTGGAGGTGCTCGGCGCGAACGGCTCGTGCACGTGGACGAAGTCGAGCGGCACCACGCTCAGCAGTTCCTCGACCGTGCGCGCCACGTCGATCGGCAGCGCCGCCGGTCGACGGCTGGCATTGCCGGCCCGCCCCGGCCCTCGAAGATCGAGCACCTCGCCGACGGCGATCACCCGCGGCGTTCCGCGGTCGGTTCCCTCGAGCAGAGACGAGAGCCCACCCGGCCCCTTTCTCGCGGCGCGCAGCGCCTTGCGCGAGGCGCGCACCCGCTCCTGCGAGCGTGACGGCGCGAGCACCAGCACGCGGTGGCCGCGGCGCGAGAGCTCCGCGGCGACACGCCCCACGTGGGCGTTGACCTCGTTGTCCTGCGCCTCCCACGGATACGGCGTCACGTGGGCTATGGAGAACGACGAGGCCATCGGCTCCACGATTATCCCGCCTGCGGGTGGGCGGGCGGCCATTCGCTGCGGCGGGCTACTTGGCCGCGGGCGTCTTGGCCGTCCGCGGTTTCGCCGGCTTCGCGGCGCTCGCGGTCCGGGCGGTGACCTTCGCCGCCCGTGCGCCGCCCTTCGCGGGCGTGCCGGGCGGGGTGGGCGGGCCGCCGTACCTGGCGATGAAGGCCTCGGTGTCCGTGCGCGCCTGCTCGTCGGGTCGCTGATTGTGGGGCGACTTCATCAGGTAGGAGGACGGCCCGTCCAGCTGCCCGCTGACCCCGTGGTTGAGCGCGAGCTTGCAGCAGCGCACCGCGTCGATCACGATGCCCGCCGAGTTGGGCGAGTCCCACACCTCGAGCTTCAGCTCGAGATTCAGCGGCACGTCGCCGAACGCCTGACCCTCGATGCGGATGTGCGCCCACTTGCGGTCTGTCAGCCACGGCACGTAGTCGGACGGGCCGACGTGGATGTCGCTCGCCGGCAGCTCGTGGTCCATGATCGAGGTGACCGCGTTGGTCTTGGAGATCTTCTTGGACTCCAGGCGCTCGCGCTCGAGCATGTTGTAGAAGTCCATGTTGCCGCCGACGTTCAGCTGCGAGGTGCGCTCGATCTCCACGCCGCGCTCGGCGAACAGGCGCGCCAGCGTCCGGTGCACGATCGTCGCTCCGACCTGGGACTTGATGTCGTCGCCGACGATCGGCAGCCCCGCCTTTTTGAAGCGCCTGTCCCAGTAGTCCTCGCGCGCGATGAACACGGGGATGCAGTTGACCATGGCGCAGCCCGCCTCCAGGATCTGCTCGACGTACCACTTGGTGGCCTGCTCGGAGCCGACCGGCAGGTAGGAGACGACCACGTCGGTGTGGGTGTCCCTGAGGATCCGCACGATGTCGGCGGTCTCGCCCGGGGCCTTGGTGATCTTCTCTTTCAGGTACTTGCCCAGGCCGTCGTGGGTCATGCCGCGGTACACGGGCACGCCCAGCTTCCTGGGCACCGCGTGCTCGCCCTTGGCGAACTTGATCGTGTTGTTCTGGCCCGCCCAGATCGCTTCGCCCAGGTCCTTGCCGACCTTGGCGGCGTCGATGTCGAAGGCGGCCGTGAACTCGATGTCGCGCACGTGATAGCCGCCCAGGTCGACGTGCATCAGGCCGGGGACGCGCTGCGCGGGGTCGGCGTCGCGGTAGTAGTGCACGCCCTGCACGAACGACGAGGCGCAGTTGCCGACGCCGACGATCGCGACGCGGACCTTCTCCGACTGGTAGCGGGCCGCGCCGTTGCCGGCTGCGGTGGCGACTGCGGCGCCGTTGGTCTTGCTGCTGTTGGTGCTCACGGGGCGATCCCTTTCTTGAAGTTCGTGCTATCTACTCCGCCGCGCTGGCCAGGTCACACGGACAGCTCGCGGCGCACGTGCCAGATGCGCTGCGCGACCGTGATCACGCTGAGCGCGGCGAGCACGTACACGGCCGGCTGCAGCAGCTCGAAGTCGCCGAGCGAGGCGCCCCTGGCGAAGATCAGGCCGATCGACAGGATCACCACGCGCACCGGACGCGTGGCGATGCCCACCTTGCACTCCACCCCCAGCGCCTCGGCGCGCGCGCGGGTGTAGCTGACCATCAGCGACGCCAGCACCGCGACCACCACGGCGGCGGCGGCCACGCGGTTGCCGTGCAGCGCGAAGTACCCGGCGACGGCCGTCAGCACGATCCCCTCCTCGATGCGGTCGAGCGTCGAGTCCAGGAACGCCCCGAACGGCGTGCCCTTGCCCGACATGCGCGAGTAGCGCCCGTCGAGCGTGTCCATGACCGAGCCGAGGACGAACGCGATCCCGCCGAGGAAGAACAGCCGTTCCCACACGAGGACCGCTGCGATCACGTTGCCCACGAAGCCCGTCAGCGAGATCGCGTTGGGGGTCAGCCGCGACTCGATCAGGCGGTTGCGCACGAGCTCGCGGCGCTGGCCCGCTCCGATCGGGGCGCGCGCGGCGGGCCGGCCGGCGCGGTAGGACGCGCGCCGGGTGCGACGGGAGGGGGTGTGTTGCCTGGGCGGTGCCATCCGCGCTCGACCGCTCTACCCGCTCGCGCTCAGCTGGGGAGTGGAGACGGTCGAGAAGCGCCACGCCTGCGGTCGCGCGCGCGCCATCCAGGTCGCGGCGTAGGCCGATACCCCCGCTGTGAGCGCGCCGAGGAGCGCGTCGACGATGAAGTGGTTGGCGGTCACCACGATCACGAACGCGATCACGAACGGGTACAGCAGCCACAGGACGCGCACGACCCGCCAGCGCACCAGGCGCGCGAGCGTCCAGCCGATCATCAGCGCGAACGCGACGTGCATCGAGGGCACCGCCGCGTACAGGTTGGTGAGGGCGTTCAGCGACGCGCTCGCGTGCGACACGTGCACGCCGGTGACGTCCGAGACGGTGTCGATGAAGCCCCACTCGGGCATGAAGCGCGGAGGCGCCGTCGGGAAGATCGCGTAGCCGGCGAGCGCGATCGCCATCGCGACCATGAACATGTTGCGCACGAAGTAGAAGCTGCGGTTGTGGCGCAGGTACAGGTACACGAGCGCCGCGACCGTCACGCTGGTCTGCGCGTTCACGTACAGCCAGCTCGAGAGCACCATCACGAAGTGGCTGCCCGACGCCCACGCCTGGATCGAGGGCTCGACGAACACGTGCATCGTGCGCTCCAGCGAGATCAGGTCGCGCGCGTGGGCGAACGCGGCGTTGGCGTCGCCCTCGACCAGCCCCCGCACCAATCTGTAGGCGAGGTAGGCGGCACCGAAGAGGGATACCTGCCGCAGCGCGTCCAGCCATCCGTGCGGCAGGGCGCGCGCCTGCAGGACACGAGCGCGGGCGAGCATCAACCGCTAAAGCCTAGACGATGCTCAGCGGCAGCGAGGCCCATGGCTGAACACGCGCGCGAGCGAGAAGCGGATGACCACGTGGAAGCTGCCCGCGCGGCGCGCCTGCACGTCGGTCCAATCGCCCGGGGCGCGGCTGACGCACCCGCTCCCGCCCGCCAGCGCCCAGTAGGGGGTGAAGCGCACGCGCACGGCATAGGAGCCGGGGTGTGGCGCATACAGCGTGAGCGAGTCGCCGCTCGCGGCGGTCAGCAGCGCCGGCGGCTGCGCGAGCGAGCTGGCGCCGAGCACCGCGAACAGGCGCCAGTGCGCCGAGCGCCAGACTTCGCGCAGGTAGGAGACTCCGCCACCGCGCAGCAGCCGCGCCTCGGCCTCGGCCGAATAGTCGAGCGGGGCATCCGGCAGCGCGACGTAGGAGACCGCGTTCTGGGATAGCCACGCGCGGTAGCGCGCGGCGCTCAGCGGCTTCGATTCTTCGTAGAAGAGGCCGTTGCGGTAGACGTCCAGCTGGCGCTCCCAGCCGCGGGCGATCATCACGTGCGGGGCGAGGTACCGCGCCTCCCAGTGGTCGGCCGTCGCGACGACCTCGATGCGCGCCGGGCGCGCGCCGTAGCCGACGCCGAGCGCGCGCAGCTCGCCGAGCAGGGGCGCGTAGTAGGAGGCGTGCACGGACGGGTTGGAGAGCGTCGACCCGAAGTCGGCCACCGGCGCGTTCGCCTGCCAGTAGAAGAGGAAGGGGGCGAGCACGACCAGCAGGCGCCGGCGCCCGCGCGAGGCGCCGGCGAGCGCGCACGCGGCGACCGGCCCGGCCACCAGCGCCCCCAGCCGGTCGGCGTTCCCGCCGACCGCCGTCGGCAGCACGTAGGAGCCGGTGAGCGCCACCGCGTACAGCAGCGCGCCGATCCTCAGCGCGCGCTGCTCGGATCCGATCAGCACGCCTACCACCAGCACCCCCGCCAGGTCCGGGTAGTAGGCGGAGGCCACGAACGGCTGCGTGCCGCCTTCCGGGAACGCCAGCGCCAGCAGAGCGACCGGTGCGAGCGCCGCCACGGTCAGCCCCAGGGGCCACGCTCGCGCCGGGCCGGCCGCCGCCCACGCGAGGAAGGCGAGCGCCAGGAAGGCGCCGGCGACCGGGCTGGCCAGCGCGCAGAGCACGGCCAGCGCGAGTGCCCAGCGCGGCCGCCCGCGCTCGGCCGCCAGCGCCGAGCCGAGGCCGATCGCGAGGCCCAGGTCGAACGGGACGCGGCTGGAGAGCAGCGCGACGGACGCGCCGAGCGCGAACCACACGGCGGCGATGCGCGTGGCGCTCGCCGGGAAGCGGCCGTCGATCAGCCGGGCGAACAGCGCGGTGGCGATGATCATCGAGATCGCCGTCAGCGGCTGCGGCCCGATCAGCGCGCCCAGCCCGGGGGCGAGCACCGAGTAGGCGAGCAGATGGTGGCCGCCGTACCACGAGTTGTCCCACAGCGTGAATCCCGCCGTCGAGAACAGGTTGCTGCGATAGCTGGCCGCGGCCAGGTCGGGGCTTGCGGGCGCGAGGATCAGGTAGACGACGCCGAGCGCCGCGGTGATCGTCCACGCCGGAGGTGCGCGGAGCGCCCTGGCGGCCGGAGTCGACCCTGCGCCCAAGGCGCCCTGCGCCCCGCTGGGTGCGGGAGCGCCCACCCTCACCCGGCGCTCAGGAAGTCCACCACGCGCTCGATCGTGTCGGGGCGGTCGAGCCACGGCCAGTGCCCGGCGTCGGCGAGCTCGACGAGCTCGGCGTGGGGCAGCGCCTGCGCGTACTCGCGCCCGAAGCGCGCGGGGATGTAGGGGTCCTTCATGCCCCACACGACCAGCGCCGGCATCTCGAGCGCTCCCAGCCGCGCGCCGGCCGCCGCCAGGACCTCGGGAGGGGAGCTGCGATACAGGCGCAGGATCGCGCGCTGCGTGCCCTGGTCGAAGTGCGCGAGCACGTTGTCCAGCCACTCCTCCGGCAGTGGCCCCGGCGTGGCGTTGGACTCGCGCGAGGCGAAGCGCAGCGTGAAGCGGTTGGCCGCGCCCATCGACAGCTCGCCCAGCCCCGGCGTGCGCCACACGCGCGCCGTGCGGTGCCAGCGATACCCGGGCAGGAACGGCACCGCGTTGACGATCACCAGGCGCTCGACGCGCTCGGGCAGACGCTGCGCGAATGCCAGCCCGACGGCGCCCCAGTCGTGCACGACGAGCTGCACACGCTCCACGCCGGCCTCGTCCAGGAAGCGCTCGATGAAGCGGTCGTACTCGTCGATGGTGTAGCTCAGGTACCCGGGCTTGCCCGAGCGCCCGAAGCCAGGGAGGTCGGGCGCGAGCCCGCCGGTGCGCTGCAGAAACGCGAGCCATTCATCGGAGTTGCTCGGGACCCCGTGGAGGTACAGCACGGGGGCGAGGCCGGCAGCGCTCGCCGGGGCAGCAGCGCTACGCCAGAAGATCGGCAGCCCGTCGAGCTCGCCTGTGTGGTCGCTGACCTCGGGCACCGGTCGAGGATATAGGGGGAGGGCCGGCGGACACGGTGGTGTGGTGCGGGGGGCGGGCGGGGGGGATACGGTGCTGTGGTGCGCCCGAGCACGGTCCCACTTCGCGCCGCCCGCAGGCCGACCGCCGGCTGGAGGCCGCCAACGCGCGCACGAGTCGCGAGGATAGGCGACCGCCTCCGGGCGGTCTACGGGATTCCGCTGATGCGCCCGCACGGTCATCCGATCGCCGAGCTGGTGCTGACCGTGCTCTCGCAGTCGACC
>JBKQHH010000052.1:0-3187 GCA_052148875.1 Solirubrobacteraceae bacterium | reverse complement strand
GTCTCATGCGGGGCCGAGGAGACGCTCCAGGACGGCGTGCGCGCGTTCATCGCCCGCCACCGCCGCGAGCTGGCGCCCGAGAGCACGTGCTTCGTCAACCTCGACACGGTCGGCTCGCCGCATCTGGTGATGCTCGAGGGAGAGGGCCCGGTGTGGATGGAGGACTACGCCGGCCCATGGCTGCGCGACGCGCTCGACGAGTGCGCGCGCGGGCTCGAGATCCCCCTGCGGCGGGGCTTCCGGGCGCGAGCCTCCACCGACAGCGTCATCCCCAGCCGCGCCGGCTACCCCATCGCGACGCTCGTGTCCGTCACCGACTGGCTCAGCCCCGCCAACTACCACCTGCCGAGCGACGTGCCCGCGAACCTCGATTACGGCAGCATCGTCGATGCCGTTCGCCTGGTGCACGAGCTGGCGCGGACGCTCGCCGACGCTCCTCGCCGGCGTGTCGTCGCGTGATCGCCGGCCGGCGCCGGCGTGCGGGCCGTTGACGGTACGCGTCCGGGCGCGGCCGGCGGCTTCACACGATGCCCGCCAGCTTGCGGCCCGCCGCCGCGAGCGCCCTGAGGCTGTCCGCCTGCAGCACCAGCTGGAGGTCGAGGATGCGCGCGTCGAACGGCTCCAGCGCGTTCTCGGCAGTGACCGCGTACGCCGGGACGCCGCCCTGGCGGGCCCTGGTGGCGATCTCGAACGTCACGCTGCCCGCCAGCGCGCGCTCCTCCAGGCGTCGCGTCGCCACCACCACCGCCCGTGCCGAGCGCATGCGCGCGTCGAAGCCCAGCGCGTCCAGCAGCCCGCGCACGTCGCCATCGCCCGCACCGGGTGCCGGCAGCGGGCAGACGTCGGGTTCGGGCGCTCCCCCCGCCAGCAGGCCGCGCGCGATCGCCGCCGCCACCTCCGACGCGGGCAGTGCCGGGCCGAACGGGCCGCTCGCCACGAGTACGTGCAGTGGGATCGGGGTCGACGGCGTCACGATCGGGCATCCTTCCAGCAATGGCCGCCGAGAAAGCGCAGCCCGTCCACGTCGAGGTGTGCGGGCGGGAGGTGCGCGTGAGCAACCCCGGCAAGCTGTTCTTCCCCGACGCCCGCATCACCAAGATGGACCTCGTCGACTACTACCTCGAGTGCCAGCAGGCCGTCGTGCGCCACCTGCGCGAGCGGCCGACCGTGCTCAAGCGCTGGGTCGACGGCGTCGGCGGCGAGCCGTTCTTCCAGAAGCGCGTGCCCGACAGCGCGCCCGACTGGCTGCAGACGGCCACCGTCACGTTTCCCAGCGGGCGCCACGCGCGCGAGCTGGTGGCCAACGACGCCGCCCACCTCGTCTGGGGCGTCAACCTCGGCGTCATCGACTGGAACCCCTGGCCCGTGCGCCGCAGCGACCTCGACCATCCAGACGAGCTGCGCGTCGACCTCGACCCCGGGCCCGGCGTGCCGTTCTCCGAGGTGCGCCAGGTGGCGCTCGGCGTGCGCGAGGTGCTCGACGAGCACAGCATGCACGGCTACCCCAAGACCTCCGGCTCGCGCGGCATCCACATCTACGTACGCATCGAGCCGCGCGAGAGCTTCGAAGAAGTCCGACGCGCCGCGCTCGCGCTCGCGCGCGAGGTCGAGCGGCGGATGCCCCGCCGCGCCACCAGCCGCTGGTGGAAGGAGGAGCGCGAGGGCGTGTTCATCGACTACAACCAGAACGCCCGCGACCGCACCGTCGCCTCCGCGTACTCCGTCAGGGCCGTCCCCGACGCGCGCGTGTCCTGTCCGCTCGAGTGGGACGAGGTCGCCGACGTGGAGCCCGCCGAGCTCACGCTCAAGACCGTCCCCGCGCGCCTGCGCGAGCGCGGCGACCCCTCCGCCAGCATCGACGAGCGCCCCTGCCGCCTCGACGGCCTGCTCGAGCTGGCCGCCCGCGACGAGCGCGACGGTCTCGGCGACGCCCCCTGGCCGCCGCACTTTCGCAAGCAAAAGGGCGAGCCCCCGCGCGTGCAGCCCAGCCGTGCGCGCTCCAGCCAGCCGGAGGCAGAGTGACCCTGCCGTTGCAGCCCATACTCAAGCCCCAACTGGCGCTCTCGCGCAAGGAGCTGCCCACGGGCGACGATTACGTGTACGAGATCAAGCTCGACGGCTTTCGCTGCGTCGCGTTCGTCGACGGCGGCGAGGTGTTCCTGCAGTCGCGGGGCGGCAAGCCGCTCGGGCGCTACTTCCCCGAGCTCACCTTCCCCGCCGGCCGCTACGTGCTCGACGGCGAGATCGTCGTGCGCGACTCCGACGGCCGCGAGGACTTCGACGCCATCGGCCAGCGCATCCATCCCGCCGCCTCGCGCATCCAGCGCCTCGCCGCCGACACGCCCGCCGTCTACGTCGCCTTCGACCTGCTCGCGCGCGGAGACGACTCGCTGCTCGAGCTCGCGTTCGCCGAGCGCCGCGCCGCGCTCGAGCGGCTGCTCGCGGACGATGGGCTGCCGGCCGGCGAGAGCTTCGACGGCGCGCCCGTCGAGCTGATGCCCACCGTCTCAAGCGCCGGCGACGCCCGCGAATGGCTCGAGCACGCCGAGGGCGCCATCGCCAAGGAGCGCTCCGCGCCCTACCGCCCCGGCGAGCGCAAGGGGATGGCCAAGGTCAAGCGCGTGCGCACCATCGACGCGGTGCTCGTCGGCTGGCGCCCGGGCAAGGAGCCCGACACCGTCGGCGCGCTCATCCTCGGCCTCTACGACGGCCAGCAGCTGCGCGTCGTCGGGCACTGCTCCGGGCTCAACGCCGCCGACAAGCGCCGGCTCGTCGGCTTCCTCGCCCCGTACGAGACCGGCGAGCGCGGCTCCGCCGACCCCAGCCGCTGGAGCTCCGGCAAGGAGCTCGAGTGGGTCGCCCTGCGGCCCGAGCTCGTCGTCGAGATCGACTTCGACCACGTCGCCGCCGGGCGCATCCGCCACGGCGCCAAGCTGCGCCGCTGGCGGGAGGACAAGCCCGCGCGCGAGTGCACATACGACCAGCTCTACAGCTGAGCGTTCGCCACACAGCACGTCGTCTAGCATCACCTGCATGAGCGGGGAGGACGGCCACACGACGGCGACGGTCGCCGAGGAGGAGTACCTGCAGATCCTCTTCTGGCTGCAGGAGGCCGGCCTGCCCATGACCGGCGCCAACGTCGCCCGCGCCATGCAGCTGTCCCCGCCCACCGTCCACGAGATGATCG
>JBKQHH010000051.1:0-16054 GCA_052148875.1 Solirubrobacteraceae bacterium | reverse complement strand
CGCCCGAAGCCAAGCGAGGTGGTGAAGCCGACGGTCTGAGCCTCGCGGTCTCGCAGGCCGATCGGCGCGACGGGGGTCGCCACCGCGCCACCGGCCGGGGTCGCGTAGGCGAGCGCCGCGGTCAGGTCACCGCCGATGACCTCATCATCGAGATCGGACCACATGGGCCGACCATACCTGAACCTCGCCGGCCGCTTCCAGCCCGCCGCTCAGCGCAGGATCATGCAACCCGTGGTCCCGTGCGCGATCAGCGTCTCGTCAGACTCGGCGAACAGCCGCCCTTCGGCGGTGGCGCTTCGCTTTCCCGCATGCACCACCCTGCCTTCGGCCAGCACGCGCCCGGTCGCGACGCTCATCGCGCGGATGTAGCGGACCTGCAGGTCGGTTGTCGCGTAGCCGACGCCGGCCTCGAGCGTCGTGTGCACCGCGCAGCCCATGCACGAATCGAGAATCGTCGCCGCGATCCCGCCGTGGACCGAGCCGATCGGGTTGTACATCCACTCCGCCGGCTCCATCGCGAACACCGCGCGACCGTGCTCGATCTCGACGATCGTGAAGTCCAGCAGCCGTGCGATCGGGGGCGGCGGCAGCGTTCCGTCGACGATCGCCTGCATGCACTGCAGGCCTGACAACTGCTGGCCGGCGGCGGCCGTCGGGGCCGGGTCCTCCCAGCTGAAGCTGCGCGTACGCAGCTGGCCGACCGTGCTCACGCCGCGCGCTCCGCGACGATCGGCGCGTCCACGGCGAGCCGGGCATCCGTCGCCGACGCCCCGCCGAAGTGCCTGCCGATCGCCGGGAAGGCGATGTTGACGATGAACAGGTCGAGGCTCGACATGAACACGCCGACGCACACGATCAGGGAGACGCGCCATTTCCGTTGCATCACGAAACGCACCTTAGCATAAGGGTTGCATCATGCAACTCAGTCGTCTAGACTGTGTCGTGCGATGCTCGGAAACGACTACGACAGCCAGGTGTGCAGCATCGCCGGCGCCCTCGAGGTGGTCGGCGAGCGCTGGTCGCTGCTGATCGTGCGCAACGTCTTCCTCGGCCTGCGCCGCTTCGACGAGATCCAGGAGAACCTCGGCATCGCCCGCAACGTGCTGCAGGCGCGCCTGACGCGACTGCTCGATCACGGCGTGCTCGAGAAGCGCCTCTACCAGGAGCACCCCCCGCGCTGCGAATACCGCCTCACCGAGAAGGGCCTCGACCTGTGGCCGACGATCGTCGCGCTCATGCAGTGGGGCGACCGCCACGCCGTCCCCGCCGGCGGCCCCGTGGTGCTGCTCGAGCACCGCGGCTGCGGCGGCGCCGTCGACGAGCACCGCGTATGCGCGGTGTGCGGGGCGAGGCTGTCCGTGCGCGACGTGTGGGCCACCCCCGGGCCGGGCGCGCCAGCCGATCACCCGCTCGTGCGCCGCGAACGGCGAGCGCACGCCGCCTGAGCGCTCACTCCGCCGCGGGTTGCGGAGCGTCAGATGCGGGCTGCGGAGCCGCGAGCAGCCCCGCCACCAGCTGCGGGCCTTCGCGCGCCATGCGCGAGCGCGGCACTATTAGATGGATGCCCGCGCGCTCGGCGCGCTCGCGCGCGGCGGCATCCACGTGCGAGTAGAAGCCCAGCGTGCGCGCGCCCCCGAGCGCTGCGGAATCCGAGAGCGCCTGGACCGTCGCCGCCCCGTCGAGCTCGCTGTCGGTGAGGTCCACCACGACGACGTCGACCGCCGGGTTGGCGGGATCGCCAGCGTCCGCCAGCCGCTCCCTCAGCCGCGGCTCGTCCGCGATCAGCTCGACGTCGTGGCCGGCGAGCGTGAGCGCGCCCTGCACCTGCGAGCCGAACAGCAGGTCGCGGGTCAGCGCCAGCACCCGCGCCATCGGCTACTGCGCCCGCAGGCGGCGAAACTCCTCGCGCGCGGACTGCGGGCGCCCCCACATCTGCGTGACCTCCACCCGCCCGCTGCGCACCTCGCGCACGACCAGCTCGCCCTCGATGCCGGCGTCGTCGAGCAGGCCCAGAGCGCCGTGGACGGTCTGCGCCGCCGCGGCGTGCCCGAAGCGGTGGGCCACCAGCAGGCGCCAGTGCCAGTCGTGGTGTGAGTACGGACGCGCGTTGCACGTGGCCAGGTACAGCGCCGCCTCGACGTAGCGCGACTCGTCGGCGATCCGCAGATCGAGCTCGATGTCGGTCCAGTCCTCGGGCAGCGAGTCGACCACCCGCTGGAAGTCCTCGGCGAAAGCCATTGGCCGGAAGCCTAGCGCGGCTATTCTCGAATCAATGGCAGGCGCACGCACGGACACGATCGCTGGCGCGCAAACGGGCACGACGACGAGCGCCGACGCTGGCACGCTGGAGCGCGACTACGCGACCCTTCGCGAGGGATGTGGCCTGCTCGACCGCTCCGAGCGCGGCAAGCTCGCCCTGACCGGGCCGGGCGCGGTCGAGTTCCTGAACGGCCAGGTCACCAACGAGCTGAGCACGCTGCGCCCGGGCGACGGCTGCTACGCGGCGTTCCTCACGCACAAGGGCAAGATGCTCGGCGACCTGCGCATCCTGGCGGTCGGCGAGGACCCGGACGCCGCTCCGTCCGAGCTGCTGCTCGACACCGAGCGCGTGGCCCTGCAGGGCCTGTTCGACATGATCCGCCGCTTCAAGGTCGGCTACGAGCTCGAGCTGCACAAGCGCACGCTCGAGCGCGGGCTGCTGTCGCTGATCGGCCCCGGCGCCGCTGCGCTCGCCGGCGTCGACGGACCGGAGATCCGGCTGGCCGGCGTCGAGCACGCGAACGCCACGATCGAGATCGACGGCGTCGACGCGCTCGCCGTGCGCACGGACGTCGGCGTCGATCTGATCTGCGACTCCGCCGACACCGACACGCTGAGCGCCGCGCTGCGCGCGCGCGGCGCGAGCACCGTCTGCGAGCAGGCCGCCGAGTGCCTGCGCGTCGAGCACGGCCGCCCCCGCTACGGGATCGACCTCGACGACACCGTCATCCCCCAGGAGGCGGGGCTGAACGAGCGCGCGGTGAGCTTCACCAAGGGCTGCTACGTCGGCCAGGAGACGGTCGCGCGGCTGTACTACAAGGGCAGGCCCAACCGCCACCTGCGCGGCCTGCGCCTGTCGGAGCCCGTCGCCTCGGGCGAGCCGCTGGCGCTCGGCGAGCGGCCCGTCGGGCGCGTCGGCAGCGCGGTCCTCTCCCCCAGGCTCGGCCCGATCGCGCTCGCGCTCGTGCGCCGCGAGGCCGAGCCCGGCAGCGTGCTCAGCGTCGGCGAGCAGGGTGTGAGCGCGGAGGTGGTCGCGCTGCCGTTCGCGCTCCAAGCCGGCTGAGCGCCCACCACGGGCCGCGCGCCCAAAGAACGAGCCCGATCGCCCGCCCACCCCTCCGGCTCGTCCTGGCGCGGCTTGCTCTCGCGCAGGTGCTTGCGTGTGATGCATGACACACAGGCAACCATTGCGCCGCCTATATAGTTGCGCTCATGCAAGCAACTTCAGCGGGCGCGCGCACCGGCCGCCGGGCGCTCACGCGCGACATGTACGCGCTCGCCAGCTACCTGATGCGCACGGCCAACGTAGGCACGTTCAACGCGATCGCCGAGCTCGACCTGTCGTTCACGCAGATCAAGGCCCTGTGCGCGCTGGAGGCGGACGGCGAAGAGCGCTCGGTGAAGGCCCTCGCGGAATCGCTCGGTGTCTCCCTCCCCGCGATGAGCCGCGCCGTCGACGGCCTGTTCGAGCGCGGCTTCGTCGGACGCGAGGAGGACCCGGAGGACCGGCGCATGAAGCGCGTCCGCCTGACCGACGCCGGGCGAACGGTGCCGCAGGCCCTCAACGAGGCCCGCCTGTCCGCGCTGCAGGAGCTGCTGAGCTCGCTCGGCGACGAGGAGGCGCAGGCGCTCGAGCACGCCCTGTCGCTGATCCTCGAGCGCCGCGCGGAGATCGCCGCCTACAGACCGACCGAGAAGGGAGCCGCCCGATGACCGCGAGGATCCGATCGCTGCGGATGAACGAGGACAACCGCCGCTGGTGGGCGCTCGGGGCGATGTGCTTCGCCCTCTTCATGATCATGCTCGACAACACCGTCGTCAACGTCGCGCTGCCCTCGATCCAGCGCAGCCTGCACGCCTCCACCGCGTCGCTCGAGTGGACGGTCAACGCCTACACGCTCTCCTTCGCCGTGCTGCTCGTCACCGGCGGGCGCCTCGGCGACCTGTTCGGCCGCCGCCGCATGTTCCTCACGGGCGTGGTCGTGTTCGCGTGCTCCAGCGGCGCGATCGGCTTCTCCCCGAACGACTCCTGGCTCGTCGCGTGGCGCGCCGTGCAGGGCGTCGGCGCGGCGATGATGATGCCCGGCACGCTGTCGATCATCACCAACGCGTTCCCGCCCGCAGAGCGCGGCAAGGCGATCGGCACCTGGGCGGGCGTCTCCGCGCTCGCGCTCGCGATCGGCCCGGTCCTCGGCGGCTTCCTCGTCGAGACGGTCAGCTGGCAGTCGATCTTCTTCCTGAACCTGCCCGTCGCCGCCGGCGCGATCCTGATCACGCTGTTCGCCGTGCGCGAGTCGCGCGACGAGAGCGTCGCGCAGCGGATCGACGCGGGCGGCGTGCTGACGCTCACGAGCGGCCTCGCGGCGCTCGTGCTCGCGCTCGTCGAGGGCAACGAATGGCACTGGGGCTCGCCGCGCGAGCTCGCGCTGTTCGCGGCCGCCGCGGTGGGCCTGAGCGCGTTCGCGCTCGTCGAGCGCCGCCAGTCCTCGCCGATGGTCGACTTCGGCTTCTTCCGCTCGCGCACGTTCCTCGGCGCCAACATCGTCGCGTTCATCGTCAGCTTCGCGATGCTCGCCATGTTCTTCTTCATGGCGCTGTACATGCAGAACGTCCTGCACTACTCGCCGCTGCAGGCCGGACTGCGCTTCCTGCCCTCGACGCTGATGATCGTCCTGATCGCGCCGCTCGCCGGGCGCCTGGCCGACCGCGTCGGCTCGCGCCCGCTGATGACCTTCGGCCTGCTCGCGGTCTCGGGCGCGCTGTTCTGGCAGTCGCACCTCACCGTCTCCAGCGGCTACGGCGCGCTGCTGCCGGGCTTCGTCCTGATGGGGATCGGCATGGCGTTCGTGATGTCGCCGATGAGCACCGCCGCGATGAACTCGGTCGAGCAGGCCAAGGCCGGGGTCGCCTCGGGCATCCTCTCGATGAACCGCATGGTCGGCGGGACCTTCGGCGTGGCGGTGCTGGGCGCGATGGTCGCCACGCTCGGGCGCTCGAAGATCGACCAGCTGCTGCCCGCCGCGTCCTCCGCCGAGCGCGCCCACCTCGCCGCCGGCATCGGCTCAGGCGTTGTCCCGCACGGCATCTCCGCGCAGATCGTCGACGCCGGGCAGCGGGCGTTCGTGTACGCGCTGCAGTACGGGCTGCGCCTGGGCTCCGCCGTCGCCCTGCTCGGCGCGCTGCTTGCGTGGACGCTCGTCAGGGCGCGGGTCGGCGAGCGCGACCTGCCCGTGGCCGCCGTCGGCCCGGTCGAGGACCGGCTGGCCGTCGAGCAGGGCGCCCACGCGGGCCTGCCCGCCGCGGAGGCCGTCAACGTCTGACCCGCGAGGGTCGCAGCTCGGCGAACGAGCGCTCGATGCCCTCCGCGAGCACCCCTACGTCGGGGGCTGCCATGCGGTCGGCGTTGAGGCCGAAGACCATCTGGCCGGCGTAGGAGACGACCGCGATGCCGATCGTGTGTTCGGCGAACAGCGGCACGAGCGGCAGGATCTCGACGAGCGGGGCGCCGAACGCGTACAGCCGCTCCCTGGGCCCTGGGACGTTCGTGATCGTCAGGTTGAACATCCGCGTGCCGCCGAACATCGAGCGCGCGAGCAGGCCGCCGGCGAGCGGCGGCCCCATGTCGGCCAGGTCGACGATCGTCTTGCCGCCGACGCGCTGCGAGCCGGCCTTGAGCTGCTCCGCGCGCTCGACCACGCGACGGTAGCGCGCGATCGGGTCCGCCTCGCTGACCGGCAGCTCGACGAACAGCGACGTCAGCTCGTTGCCGAGCGCGTGCTCCTGGTCCTCAGAGCGGATGTTCACCGGCACCTGCGCCCGCAGATCGCCCTCCGGCAGCGTGTCGCCACGGGAGAGCAGCAGGTGTCGCAGCCCGCCCGCGCAGAGCGCCAGCACGACGTCGTTTACGGTGCCGCCGAGGCGCGCCTTCGTCGCCTTGACGTCGGCGAGGTCAAGGCGCACTGCCGCATAGTGGCGCGTGCCGCTCATCGGCCCGTTCAGGCTCGACTGCGGCGCCCCGATCACCTCGTCGCGCACGATCAGCTCGACCGCCGCACGCACATGATCGAGCGATTCGCGCGGGTGCAGCGCCGCGCCGACGCCGGCGCGCGCCCCGCGCAAGACCAGGCCGGGCGAGAGCCAGAAGCGGCCATTGCCGTGCTCTGCCACCGCCTCGTGACCGTCCGGCAGCGGCCGCAAGGGCAGCGGCGCAGCCTCCGGGGAGGCGTCGAGCAGGGCGTCCGCTATGTCGAGCGAGCCGACACCGTCGACGAGGCAGTGGTGCGTCTTGGTCGCAAGCGCCCAGCGCCCCCCCTCGAGCCCATCCAGCAGCGTCATCTCCCACAACGGCCGGTGGCGGTCCAGACGGTGCGACCAGAACTCCCCAAGCCACTCGCGCAACTCGGCTTCTCCACCCGGCGCCGGCAGCGTCGCGTGATGCACGTGGGCGTCGGGATCGAATTCCTGTGCCGGCTCCCACGTCAGCCACGTCAACGGACCCGCATGCGCGCCGGAGAGCCGCTGGGAGAAGCGCGGCAGGATCCCCACCCGCCCGCGCACGTAGTCGCGGAACTCGGCGAAGTCCGGCGTCCCGCCGCCGGGGAGCGGGTCGAAGATCAGCGCCGCGCCGATGTGCATGTGCGCGGACTCGTCGAACTGCTCGAGCTCGAGGAACATCGTGTCCAGCATGCTCAGCTGCTCAGCCATGGCCTCCGCCTCCCTCCTGCGAGATCCTCAGGTCGAACGTAGCGCGCGACGCGGGAAGCGGCATCGGAGTACCCCCGCGTAGCCGCTCAGTACTTACCCGCGCCACGGGGATGGAGCCGGTGACGTGTGCGGCAAATACCGGATCCTGGCGGCGCGCGCGACTCGCTACGCTGAGGATCAGGCGCGTCCCTGTCGGGGGCTCGGGGCGCGCTTTGTCGTGATCGCGCCGGCGGTGTCGAACCCGACCCGAGGCGACCCGGTCGGGCACCGTCGCAGCCGTGCGCACAATCGCCGAACTGATACATCGACGCGCCCGCCTCGTGCTCGCGGCGACGGCTGTCCTGACCGTGGCCGGGGGGGTGTTCGGCGCCGGCGTCGTCGGCTCGCTCAGCAACGGCGGCAGCTCCGACCCGAACGCTCCGAGCGAGATCTCCGGGCGCCAGATCGTCGCGGCGACCGGCGTCCCCGCCCAGCCCGGGGTGGTGGTGCTCGTGCGCACGCCCGAATCGGCGCTCTCCAAACGGGGACGCGGCCTGGTGGCGCGCGTGGCGGCGGACGTGGCCTCGCAGAGCGCTGTCTCGCGGGTGATCAGCGTCCTGGACGCCCGGCGGCCGAGCGGGCTGCTGTCGCGCGATGGCCGCGCGACGCTCGTGCTGGGCTACATCGGCGCGCACGCCTCCGAACGCGCCGCGACCGCGGCGGCGCGGCGGATCTCGCAGGACCTGCGCGGCGTCCCCGGCGTGACGGTCGGCGGCGACCAGCTCACGTTCAGCCAGCTGGAAGACACGATCTCCGATCAGCTGCCGAAGGTCGAGCTGATCGCCTTCTCGATCCTGCTGCTGCTGTCGCTCGTCGCCTTCCGCGGCCTCGTCGCGGCCGCGCTGCCGCTGATGGTCGGGGCGGTCGCGGTGGCGGGGAGCCTGATGATCATGCGCGCGCTCACCCACGTGACCTCGCTGTCGGTGTACTCGCTCAACCTCGTCACCGGGCTCGGCCTGGGCCTGGCGATCGACTACTCCCTGTTCGTCGTCTACCGCTACCGCGAGGAGCTCGCGCGCTGCGGGCACTGCTCGGAGGCGCTCGAGCGCACGCTCGCCACCGCGGGGCGCACCGTCGCGTTCTCATCGCTGACGGTGTCTGTGGCGCTGCTCTCGCTGCTGGTCTTCCCGCAGCCGATGCTCTCCTCGATGGGCATCGCGGCCGCCGTCGTGACGGTCTTCGCCGCGAGCGCCGCGCTGATCCCGCTCGCGGCGATGCTGGCGCTGCTCGGCCCGCGCGTCAACGCGCTCTCGCCCGCGCGCCTGCAGCGCGCGCGCAGGCACGCCGAGGGCCCCGCCACGCACGGCCGCTGGTATCGCCTGGCGACACGCGTGATGCGCAGGCCCGGCTGGGTGGCCGCGGCCTGCGCGATCTGCCTGCTGCTCGTGGGGCTTCCCGCACTGCATCTGCACCTGGGCGCGACCGATGCGCGCGTGCTCCCGCCGGGATCCAGCGCGCGCACGGTGGAAGCGGCGGTGGCCGACCAGTTCCCGGCCGACCCGGCGAACCCGGTGGTGGCGCTCGTGCACGCCCCGGGCCAGGCGGGAGCGGCGCTGGAACGCTACCGCGCGCAGCTCGCGCTGCTTGCAGGCGTCGCGCTGGCCGAACCCGCGACCCGCATCGCCCCCGGCCTGTGGACCGTCGACGTGCTCTCCGCCCATCCTCCGCTGAGCTCGCAGTCCCAGCGCCTGATAGGCGAGATCTACGCGCAGCGCGCCCCCTACCGGGTGGCGCTCACCGGCGTGGCGGCGGGCCAGTACGACGAGCATCTGAGCCTGCGCTCGCACATGCTGCTGGCATTCGCGATCCTCGCCGCGACCACGCTGATCGTGCTGTTCACGATGACCGGCTCGGTCGCGCTCGCGATCAAGTCGCTGGTCATGAACCTGCTGACGCTCAGCGGCGCGTTCGGCCTCCTCGTGCTGATCTTCCAGGACGGACGGCTGCAGGGCCTGCTCGGCTACACCGCCACCGGCTCGCTGGAGCAGACGAACATGATCATCCTGTTCATCATCGGCTTCGGCCTGTCCACCGACTACGGCGTGTTCCTGCTCGCCCGCATCAAGGAGGCGCACGACGTCGGCGCGAGCGACGAGGTGGCGGTAGCCACCGGCCTCGAGCGCAGCGGCCGCGTGGTCAGCGCGGCGGCGCTGCTGTTCTGCGCGGCCGTCGGATCGCTCGCCGTCTCGAGCGTCGCCTCGCTGAAAGAGTTCGGGATCGGCGCCGCGCTGGCGGTGATCATCGACGCGACGGTCGTGCGCGCGCTGCTCGTCCCGGCGCTGATGGGGCTGCTCGGGCGCGCCAACTGGTGGGCTCCGCGGCCGCTGCGCCAGCTCGTGGCCCGCTCGTGGGGGCATCCGGTCGAGGACGCGTCGTCGGCCGCCGCGCCCTGAGCGCTCAGAAGACGATCGTGCGACCCTCGTGCACGAGCACGCGGTCGTCGAGCTCGCTGCGGACCGCCCGCGCGAGCACCATGCGCTCGAGGTCGCGTCCCACCCGCTCGAGGTCCTCGACCGTGTAGCGGTGCCCGACGCGCACCACGTCCTGCTCGATGATCGGCCCCTCGTCGAGCTCCTCGGTCGCGTAGTGGGCGGTGGCGCCGATCAGCTTCACGCCGCGCTCGTACGCGTGCCGGTAGGGATCCGCGCCGGCGAACGCCGGCAGGAAGGAGTGGTGGATGTTGATCACGGGGCAGCCGATCCGCGCCAGGAAGTCGCCGGAGAGGATCTGCATGTAGCGCGCGAGCACGAGCAGCTGCACGCGGCCGGCGAGCTCGTCGAGCGCCCGCTGCTCGGCCTGCGGCTTGGTCTCCCTGGTGACGGGGACGTGCAGGAAGCGCACGCCCAGCGCCTCGACGTCGCGGCGGACGTCCTCGTGGTTTGAGATCACGCAGACGACGTCCATCTCCAGCTCGCCGCGGCTGTTGCGCCAGAGCAGGTCGAGCAGGCAGTGATCGGCGCGCGAGGCCATCAGCGCGACCCTGCGCCGGTCGCGCGCGTAGGCGATCCGCCACCGCATCCCGAAGCGCTCGGCGACCGCGCCGAACGCCGCCTCGAACGTGGCGCGATCCGCGTCGATCGCCGGCAGGTAGAAGGCCGAGCGCATGAAGAAGCTGCCGTGCTCGGGATCCGTCGAGTACTGGTCCGAGCTGACGATGTTGGCCCCCTGCTCGAACAGGAAGCGCGAGACCGCCGCCACGATCCCGGGCCCGTCGGGACACGAGATCAGCAGCCGGGCCGTGTGGTCGGCGCCGCGCCCGGTGTGCGAGCCGAGATAGGCCATCAGTGGCTCACCGCCGCCGCCGCGAGCTCCGACACCAGCCTGTCCTCGTAGAAGCGCTCGAGCGCGAACGGCGCGATCAGCTCGGGCGTCTCGCCGCTGTGGATCAGCTCGGCGAGCGTCCTGCCGACGATCGGCGCGGCCTTGAAGCCGTACGTCCCCCAGCCGGCGCTGACGTGGAAGTTCTCGACCATCGTGCGGCCGAGGATAGGGCTGTAATCCGGGGAGAGGTCGCACAGCCCCGCCCAGCTGCGCAGGAGGCGCGCGTGCTCCAGCTGCGGGAACAGCTCGAGCGTGTGGCGCGTGAGGTCCTGCAGGAAGTTGAGCGTCCCCTGCATGCGGTAGGTCGTCCACGGTTCGATCTCCGAGCCCATCACGAACTCGCCGCGGTCGGACTGGGAGATGTACACGTGCATCTGCGAGGAGACGATCACGACGTCCAGCAGCGGCTTCACCGGCTCGGTCACGCACGCCTGCAGGATGTGCGTGGTGATCGGCAGCTCGACGCCCGCCATCGCGCACACGAGCGTGCTCCAGCCCGCCGTCGCGCTGATCACCTGCCCGGCCCTGATCGTGCCGCGGTTGGTGCGCACGGCGGCGATCCGCCCGTCGCCGGACTTCTCGAAGCCCTCGACCTTCGTGTACGGGTGGATCTCCACGCCCGCGCGATCGGCGCCGCGCGCGTACCCCCACACGACCGCGTCGTGGCGGATGATCCCGCCCGGCGGGTGGTACAGCGCCCCGACGATCGGGTAGGTCACGTCCTCGGAGACGTTCAGCTGCGGGCACAGGCGCTTGACCTCGGCCGCGTCCACCAGCCGCGAGTCGATGCCGTGCAGGCGGTTGACCTCGGCGCGGTTGGCCATCACGAACATCGCCCGGTCGCTGTGCGCGAGCGTCAGATGACCGCACTGCGAGAACAGCACGTTGAAGTCGAGCTCGGCCGACAGGCCTTCGTAGAGCTTGATGCTCGCGTCGTAGAAGCGCGCGCCCTCCGGCGTCTTGTAGTTCGAGCGCAGGATCGTCGTGTTGCGACCCGCCGCGCCCGAGCCTATGTAGCCCTGCTCGAGCACGGCCACGCGCTTCACGCCGAGCTGACCGAGGTGGTAGGCGGTCGCGAGGCCGTGCGCGCCGCCGCCCACGATCACCACGTCGTAGGAGTCGCCCAGCTCGCGGCGCGCCCGCCACATCCGTCCGGGGCGGAAGATCTCACGCATCGTCTCTCTCCACGTGCCGCGCGAGCGCTTCGGCGCCCACCGGCCCCCCGCCGAGATCCGCGGCCGCGTCCGCGACCACCCGCCACAGGTACTCGCCGAGCGCCCAGCCGACGAGCACCAGCAGACGGTCGTGCTCCTCGACGAGCACGTACCCGGGCGTGCGCGCGACCGAGCCCGGGCGAAAGCCCGCGCGCGGCGTCGCCGCCAGGCGCACGTCGATCGCGCAGAAGCGCGCGAGCAGCTCCCGCGCGCCCGGCCCGATCAGCGACAGCGCCGTCAGGCCGCACGTGACGTCCACGACGCTCACGGTGCCCTGCGCATCCTCGAGCGCCCGCGCCACCGCCGCGCGGACGGCCGGGGCGGCTCCCGGCTCGCCGAGCACGAGCACGCGCGCGGGCGTCACCGGACACCACCACGCCTCCGGTGAGGGGCCGGCCTGAGCGCGGCCGGCGAGCCCGGGCTCGAGCACCAGACCGTCGCTCGCCCGCGCGACGATCCGCGCGAGCGCCGCCGGCTCGGCGTGGATCTCGAGCTTCGCGAGGCTCGAACGGTCGGCGAAGCCCACGCTCTGCGTGAGGCGGGCGCGCTCGACCGCCGGCTCGCCATAGGCGATCGGCACGTTCCATCCCTCGATGTCGACGAGGCGCGCGCCGGCCTCCACGGCGAGGCGCTCCATCGGCGAGCGCGCGCGCACGTCGCGCGCGGGCGCGGCGTCGGGGGCGAGGAATGCGAGGCTCACCGGCGCGAGCGCTCCCTCACGATCGCAGCAGCTCCCCGGCCGGGTCGTAGAACGGCTCGGTCACCACCGAGGCCGACAGGCGCGCGCCGTTGTCGGCGATCGTGATGCCCTGGCCGTGGCTCGCGAGCGCGCTCGGCACCCACGCCATGCCGATCACGCGCCCGAGCTGGCGCGAGCGGCGCGCGCTCGTCACCTGTCCGGCCGCGCGGCCGCGCTGGTCGAGCACGACCGCGCCCTCCGTCGGCAGCTGGCCGTCCGCGACGGTGAAGCCGACGAGCGCGGTCTCGGCGGGGACCTCGGCGACGTGCGCGAGCGCCCACTTGCCGATGAACTGCTCGTCCTTGTCGAGCTTGACCGCCCACGGCATGCCCGCCCCGAACGGCGTCGACTCGGAGTCGGTGTCCTGGCCGACGATGATGTGCTGCTTCTGCAGGCGCAGGATGCGCTGCGGCTCGAGGCCGAACGGGCGGATGCCATCGGATTCCCCGGCGCTCAGGATCGCGTTCCAGACGTCCTCGCCGTACGCCGCGGGGAAGTGGATCTCGTAGCCGAGCTCGCCGACGAAGCCGATGCGCATCAGCAGCGAGCGCACGCCCGCCACGCGCGCCTGACGGGAGTCGAGGTAGGCGAACGCCTCCGGCGAGCAGTCCGCGTCGGTCAGGCGGGCGAGGATCTCCCGCGCGCGCGGCCCCGCGAGGTTGACCGCGCACAGCGCCTGGGTGACGTCGCTGAGCTGGACGTCCAGCTTCCAGTCGGCCAGCCACCACGAGAACCACTGCTCGACCGCGCCCGCGCCGCTGGAGGTCGTGGTCACGTAGAACGTGTCCTCGTCGATGCGGCTGATCGTGCCGTCGTCCATGATCCGCCCGGCGTCGGTGCTGAGCACGCCGTAGCGCACGCGCCCGGGCTTCAGATTGGAGAGGCGGTTGGGATAGAGGCGATCCAGGAACTCGCCCGCCTGCGGGCCGCGCACCAGCAGCTTGCCGAGCGTCGATACGTCGATTAGTCCGGAGGCCTCATGGACATTGAGCGCCTCGCCCTCAGGGTCGCCGTAGTCGTAGGCGCGGCGCCAGTCGCCCGCCCATTTGATCGTCGCGCCGAGGTCGCGATGGCGGCCGTGGATCGAGGAGCGCTTGGCCGGCTCGATCGGCCGGCCGGCGAGCGCGCCGAGCGGCACCGTCGACCACGGCGGGCGCGCGGTGGTCGTCCCGATCTGCTCGAGTCCCTGGCCGGTCTCCGCGGACATCAGCCGGATCGAGGAGAGCTGGCACATGCGACCCTGGCACGGGCCCATGGTCACGGTGGTGAAGCGCTTGCACAGCTCGATCGAGTCGTAGCCCTCCCGCACGCCGCGGTGGATGTCCTTGGCGGTGACGTCCTCGCAGAAGCACGTGAACGCCTTGCCCCTGCTCGACGTGCCCGAGGCGAGCACCGGCGCGGGCGCCTCCTCGCCGCGCAGCGAGCTGGCGACTCGCGCGTCCAGCTCGGCGCCGCGGGCCGCCGAGCGCTCGTCGCCGAGGCCGAGCGCGTGGGCGGCCGCCAGCCCCGCGCGCTCGCCCGAGGCCTGCGCCGAGTGCTCGTCGCCCTCGCCCGCGACCTGGCCCGCCGCCCACACTCCCGGCGGCAGCTCGGCGAGAGCGAAGTGGCCGCGCGCGCGGTCGTACTCGGTGCGCCCGCCGGCCTGCTCGATCAGCGCGGTGGCGGGCGCCTCGCCGCCTGACACGAGCAGGAGGTCGCACTCGATCTGGCGCCGAGCCGAGCCCGCCGCGCCGGAGCCGTGCGGGCCGGCGCCCACCCGCTCGGCGTCCGCGACGGGCGCGAGCGTGGCGCCCTCGACGGCGCGCCGTCCCGTGGCCTGTACGACCGTCCAGCCGTTGAGCGTCTCGATGCCCTGCTCCCGCAGCAGCTCGTCCGCCGGCGACGGCGCGCGCCTGAGGTCCGCGACGGCGAGCACGTCGATGCCCAGCTCCGCCAGCGCGCTCGCCGCCAGCAGCCCGCGATCGGAGGCGCTGGCGACCACGGCCCTCGCCCCGGGGCGCACGCCGTACAGCGTCGCGAGCCGCCTCGCGCCCGCCGAGAGCATCACACCGGGCAGGTCGTTGCCGGCGAACACGAGCGGCTGCTCGATCGCGCCGGTGGCATAGACGTGCTGACGCGCGCGCACCTGATGGAGCGTGTTGCCCTGCCACACAGGGACGAGGCCGTCGAAATGGCCGAGCGCCGGGGCCGAGCAGAGGATCTCGACGCCGGCCTCGCGCGCCCGCGCCGTCAGCGTCCGCGCCTGGTCGTGGCCGCCCTCCCACAGCAGGCGCCCGCCCGGCTCGGGCCCCTCGTCGGCGAGCACGACGTCCGCGCCCAGCTCGGCCGCCGCGATCGCCGCGCTCAGGCCGGCGTGGCCGGCGCCGACGACGAGCACGTCGGCGTGGCGGCGGCGGTACTCGGTCCGCCACGTGCGCTCGGCCTGGCGCTCGGGCAGCCGGCCGAGACCCGCGGCATGCCGTAGCACCCACTCGTACACCGGCCACAGCCGCCGCGGGCGGATGAACGTCTTGTAGTAGAAGCCCGGCGGGGTGAACGGGCCGCCGAGCACGTCGGTGACGGCCATCGCGTCGAGCTCGAGCCCCGGCGTCGCGTTCAGGTGCTCGACGCGCATGCCCTCGCGGACGGGCTCGGTGCACGCGCGCACGCCCGGCGCGCCGTCGACCGCCACGAGGCAGTTCGGGCAGTGGCCCGCGCAGCACATCAGCCCGCGGCGCCGGTGGTACTTGAAGCTGCGCGAGAACGTGCGCCTGCCGGCGGCGTACAGCGCCGAGCCGATCGTGTCGCCGCCCAGCGCCGTGACCGGCTTGCCGTCGAACGTGAAGCTGACGGTCTCGTTGCGGTCGATCCGCTCGCCGGGCTGGGGCGCCAGCCGGCTCACGCCGCACCCTGCCTGCCTGCGCCCCTTGGGGTGTGCCCCTGAGGGTGCGCGGGCGCATCCCCATCGCCGGGCGGGCGAGCGCCGGAGAGCTCGTCCGGGAGCCCGACGCGGAGCACGGCGTTGGTGCGCGTGTCGCGTTCGGCCTGGAACCACGTGCGGCAGCCCGAGCGGTGGTACCACCACTCGCGCTGGACGCCCGCGACGTTGCGGCGGAAGTAGTTGTACTCGCACAGCTCGCGCAGGGTCGGAGTCTCGCGCGGCCGGCTGCTCACCTCTCCGCCGAACGCGAAGTCGGCGACCTCGCGGACGCCGCAGTGCGGGCACTCGAGAACGAACGACATCGACGGGCATACTAGACAGCCGTAACGCAAAGCGCAATACTGTTGCCGATGGCGCAACACAGATCGAGTGCGGCGGGCGCGGGCGGCTCGCTCGAGCCGGCGCCGGCGCCGCGTGCGCGCCCCGTCGCTTCCGTCGCCCGCGCGCTGGCGCTGCTCGACGCGCTGCGCGAAAGCGAGCGGGACCTCGGCGTGAACGAGCTGGCAAGGCGGATCGGCGTCAGCCCCAGCACCGCCTCGCGGCTGCTCGGCACGCTCGAGAGCGCCGGCATCGTCCAGCGCGACGGCCAGGGCCCGTTCCGGCTGGGGCTGGGGCTCGTGACGCTCGCCGACCGCGTGCTCGCGCGCCTGGACCTGCGCGCGCTCGCGCGGCCCGTGCTGGTCGAGCTGATGGAGCGCACCGGCGAGACCGCGACGCTGTCGGTGCCCGGCGAGCGCGAGGCGATCACCGTCGACTCGGTCCCGTCGCAGTCGAGCGTCGTCAGCATGGCGCGCCTCGGGCGCCCGAGCGTCGCGCACGCGACCGCCGTGGGCAAGGTGATGCTCGCGTTCGGCGGCG
>JBKQHH010000050.1:0-13065 GCA_052148875.1 Solirubrobacteraceae bacterium | reverse complement strand
TCGAGCGCCTGGAGGCGGCGCTGCGCGCCCGCACGGCGGCCGGGCTCTAGTCTGATGGGCGTGGATCCGACGACCACAGCCATAGGAACCTGGAGCGGCGGGCGCTTCATGCACTTCGGCGAGCCGCTGGCGGACGAGCGCCTGACGGCGCTGCTGCGTCCCGGCGGCGGCATCGACACGGTGATCACAGCCGACGTGTACGGCGCGGGCGAGGCCGACCGCGCCCTCGGCCAGGCGCTCGCCGGCGTCGAGCGCGACAGCTACTGCCTGGTCGGCGCGATCGGCCACGACTTCTACACGGGCGAGCGCGACGGAGCAAAGGGCTTCCCCCGCTTCACCGACCCGCGCCTGCGCGGGCCGGGCGAGTACGCCGAGTACATTCGCACGGCCACCGAGCGCAGCCTCGAGCGCTGCGGCGTCGAGCGCTTCGACCTGCTGCTGCTGCACAACCCCGATCGCATCGGCTACTCCAGCCCCGTCGTGTGGGAGGGCATGCAGGCGGTCCGCGACGCGGGTCTCACGCGCCAGCTGGGCGTCGCCCCCGGCCCGGCCAACGGCTTCACCCTCGACCTGATCGACTGCCTGGAGCGCAACGCCTCGCTGATCGACTGGG
The DNA here is from genome assembly GCA_052148875.1 of Solirubrobacteraceae bacterium. GTDB lineage: Bacteria > Actinomycetota > Thermoleophilia > Solirubrobacterales > Solirubrobacteraceae > Palsa-744. Next base: position 12,452 of record JBKQHH010000050.1, on the reverse strand, counting down.
CGATGATCATCCTCGGCCCGATGGAGCCGTGGCCCGGCGAGCTGGTGCTGGACGCCGCCGTCGCCCACGACGTGAGCCTGATCACGCGCGTCGTCGACTACGGCGGGCTGTTCCACGACGACGTGCTGCCCGGCCACGCCTTCGCCGAGTACGACCACCGCAAGTTCCGCCCCGACGGCTGGGTGCAGGCGGGTCGCGAGAAGCTCGAGCGGATGCGCCCGTTCGCCGAGCGCCACGGCCTGAGCATGCTGCAGCTGGCGTGCGCGTGGAACCTCGCGCAGCCTGCCGTGCGCTGCGTGGCGCCGTCGCTGATCCAGGAGTCGGACGCGGGTGGGAACTCGATACCCCGCCCGGTCGAGGACAAGCGCGCCGAGCTGGCCGCGCTCGCCGGCGTCGACCTGGCGCTGAGCGCCGAGGAGGTCGAGGCGATCCGCGCGATCGGCGAGAACGCCGGCTGCATGGCGCTGAAGGGCGCGAGCCTCGAACACGAGGGCGAGCCGCTGGCGGACCGCTGGGGGATCGACGGGGAGCTCGCGGAAGTGGCCGGGCGTTGGGGCGTGGACCCCGCGCGCGACCTGCTCAAACGCGAGCTCTCGGCCGTCGACGACTGAAGAGGGGGCTCGATGAGCATCGACGTCGGTGGCATCAAGGAAGGGCAGCGCAGGATGTGGTCGGCCGGCGACTATGCCGAGATCTCCCGGACGATCGCGGGCGTCGCCGAGCTGGTCGTCGAGCGCGCGCAGGCCGCCCCCGGTGTGAGCCTGCTCGACGTCGCCACCGGCACCGGCAACGTCGCGATCCCGGCGGCGCTGGCCGGATCGAGCGTCACAGGCCTGGATCTGACGCCGCGGCTGCTCGAGGCGGCGCGCGTGCGCGCGGCGGACGCCGGCCTCGATGTCCGCTTCGTCGAGGGGGACGCGGAGGAGCTGCCGTTCGAGGACGCGTCGTTCGAGCGCGTGACGTCCTGCTTCGGGGTGATGTTCGCACCGCGCCAGCGGGTTGCGGCGGGCGAGCTCGCGCGCGTCGCGCGCCCGGGCGCGAGGATCGTGTTCACGGCATGGACCCCCGAGGGCCTGAACGGGAGGATGTTCAAGACCGTCGGCTCGCACATGCCACCGCCGCCGCCCGAGCTCGAGCCGGCGACGATGTGGGGCGAGGAGGACCACGTCCGCTCGCTGTTCGCCGACACCGGCGCGGAGCTGGCGTTCGAGCGTCGCTTCGTCACGTTCGAACACGACTCCCCCGAGAGCTGGCTCGCGTACAACGAGCGCCTGCTCGGACCCACGGTCATGGCCAAAGCCGCGCTCGAGCCCCAGGGCAGGTGGGACGCCCTGCGCAACGAGTTGCTGGAGCTCTACGCGGATGGCAACGAGGCAGGCGACGGCGGTTTCCGTGCGCGCGCCGAGTACCTGCTGACGGTCGCTCAGATGCCCGCCTGAGCAGAGCCGGAGGCCGCCGCCCGGCGCTCGTCGGCCTCGAGCGCACCCAGCAGCGCGTCGAGCTCCGTGACCACATCGCCGTGCAGGCGCACGCCGGCCAGCTCGTCGAGCGGGGTCGGGCCCTGCGTGAGGATCGCCAGCTCGCCGCCCGCCCCGTGGGTGATCAGTGGCAGCCCCGCGACCGGATGGACCTCCAGCGAGGAGCCGATGCACAGCAGCACGTCCGCCCGCCTGCACAGCTCCCGCGCGCGCTCGAGCGTGTGCTCGTCGAGCATCTCGCCGAACAGCACCACGTCGGGCTTGACCGGCTCCTCACACGCCTCGCAGCGAGGCACGCCGTCGGCTGCCCCCTCCAGCCGTGCGCGCACCCGCTCGAGCGGAGCACTGGCGCCGCACGTCGGACACGAGCAGCTGGCGATGCTGCCGTGGACCTCGATCAGCTCGCGGGTGCCCGCCCTGCGGTGGAGCATGTCGACGTTCTGCGTGATCACCGCGTCGAGCAGCCCGCGCTGCTCCATCGCCGCCAGCGCGCGGTGGGCGCCGTTGGGCTCCTTGTCCTCGAGCGTGGCGAAGCGCTGGCCGTAGAAGCTCCAGAAGCGCACGGGGTCACGGCGGAAGGCGTCGATGTGCGCGACCTCCATCGGATCGACCTTCTCCCACAGCCCCGTCCCGGGGGTGCGGAAGTCGGGGATGCCGGAGGGCACCGAGATGCCGGCTCCGGTGAGCGCCACGACCGAGCGCGCATCCCTCATGAGCTCCGCCAAGCGCGCGATCTCCCCGGCGGGGCGCCCGCCTATATCCACGACGATGCGTGGTGTATAGCGTTTGTCATACACCGCTCGTCGCCGCGGAGCGACACACACAGCACCCGGCCCCCCTCCACTGCGGCGACCCTCAACTGCCCGTGAAGCGCGGCGCGCGTTTGCCGAGGAAGGCGGCGATGCCCTCCCTGGCGTCGGCGCTGGTGAAGACCTGCGCGAACGCGCGCTTCTCCGCCTCGATCCCGTCGTCGAGGTCGCCGGCGGCGGACACGCGCTTGATCTGCGCGACCGCGAGCGGCGCCTGGCCGGCGAGCTTGCGCGCCCACTGCAGGGCGGTGTCGAGCAGTTCGTGGTCCTCGACCAGCCGGTTGGCGAGGCCGAGCTCGAACGCTTCGTCGGCGAGGATGGGATCGCCGATGAGGTTCATCTCCAGCGCCTTGTTTTCGCCGACCAGGCGCGGCAGACGCTGGGTGCCGCCGAAGCCGGGGATGATCCCCAGCTTGACCTCGGGCTGGCCGAAGATCGCCGAGCGCGCGGCGATGCGCACGTCGCAGGCCATCGCCAGCTCGCAGCCGCCGCCGAAGGCCAGGCCGTTGACGGCGGCGATCGTCACGATCCCCTCCGAGCCCAGTTCCCGGAAGAGCGCGTGCGCACCGTCGATCAGGGCCGCGCCGGAGGACTCGTCCATGGTGGTGAACGCCTTGATGTCCGCGCCCGCGCAGTACAGGAACGGGTTGGACGAGGCGATCACGAGCGCGCGCACGGGCGGGTCTGCGGCGTCCTTGACGTGGCTCCACACCTTGCCGAGGTCTTCGACGACCTGCGGGGAGATCGAGTTCATCTGGCCGTTGGCCAGCCACGCGATCGCGACGCCGTCCGGGCGCGTCTCGAGCTTGACCACCTCGGCGGGCTGCTCGGCGTCGGGCTGCGGGTAGGCGTAGAAGCCCTGCCCGCTCTTCTGCCCGAGGCGCCCCTGTGCGACGAGCCGGCGCAGGATGGTGGGCGGGGCGAAGCGCTCTCCGTAGCGCTCCTGGGCGCTCTCCATGCGCTCGAGGATCGTGTCCAGGCCCTCGCTGTCGGCCTTCATGAACGGCGGCAACAGGCCCCGGCGGGGGTCGAGGCCGGCACCGGCCATCATCCCGAAGTCGATGTCGCGGTGGGTGGCCACGCCCTCCTCGAGCACCAGGCACGCCTCCAGGAAGGTCTTCAGCGACAGGAGCTCGACCAGCTCGGCGATGTCGGGCTCGTTCTCGCCCTCGATGTTGGGCTCGCCCTGGGGGTCGTAGAAGCCGTCGCCGCCGGTCTTCGCGCCGAGCTTGCCGTTCGCGACGAGCTTCTGCATGCCCTTGGGGACGTAGAAGCGTTCCTCGCCGTAGGACTCGACGAGGTGCTCGGCGACGTGCAGGACCGTGTCCAGGCCGAGCAAATTGACGAGGTAGTAGGGGCCAACGGGCACGACGCCCGCGGCGCCGACGCCCTCGTCGATCAGCTTGATCGACAGGCCCTTCTCCTCCTGCTCACGCCAGATCTCGGAGATGCCCGAGTTGAGGATGCGGTTGACCACGAAGCCCGGCACCTCCACGCACGTGATCGGCTGCTTGCGGATCGCCTGCGCGAAGGTGATCGCCGCGGCGACGGTCTCCGCCGAGGTCTCCTCCCCCTCGACGATCTCGATCAGCGGCATGATCGACGCTGGATAGAAGTAGTGGAAGCCGACCACCTTCTCCGGGCGCAGCGTCGCTTCGCCGATCTCGGTGATCGACAGCGAGGACGTGTTCGACGCGAGGATCGCGTGGCCGGGTGTGGCGGCGTCGAGCTCGGCGAACACGCTCTGCTTGATCTCCATCCGCTCGGGCACCGCCTCGACCACGAAGTCGACCTCGCCGAAGCGCTCGTACGAGGTCGTGCCGTGGATGCGCTCGAGGATCTCCTCGATCTGCGCGTCGGCCTGCTCGGCGGTGATCTTGCCCTTCTCGGCGAGCTTGCCGATCTGGCCCTGGGTCACGTTGCGCGCCTCCTCCAGGCCGGCCTGCACGAGCGCGTCGTCGATGTCCTTGAGGACGACCGGTATTCCAGCTGCGGCGATCGTCTGGGCGATCTGCCCGCCCATGGTGCCTGCGCCGGCGACGGCGGCCTTGAACACGAACATGCTTTGGTCTCCTCTGATGGCTGGGGGATCGGGAGCCTAGCGAAGCGGGACGCGCGCGCCAGCCGCCAAGAAGCTCGAGCCGACCGCTACACGCTCGTGCTGACCAGCACGGTCAGCACGGACCTACTCTGGATACGCCCTACGTCGCATTCACGGTGACGGACTGCGAGCGCGTGCGGCCACAGGCCTTCGCCTGCACGGTCAGCTGATACCGACCAGCCGGGGCCGGCAGCGTGCCAAGCCAGCCGCCCCAGACGAGCTCGTTGGGCCCCTTGGGGACCTTGCGGGCAACGACGGTGCTGGGCGTGCCGCCGACGGGCGCGACGAGCAGCGAGGCGTTGGCCGGCGCGGAGACGTGGAAGGACACCGCGATCGGCTCGCCCGCGTGCCCCGGCGAGGGCGCGGCGAGCACATGGGTCAGCGACAGCGAGCAGGAGCCGCCGGCGGCTTCATCCGAGCCCTGCCCGCCGCCGGAGCCGCTGCCGGGCGGGGTGACGGAGAAGGACCAGATGTGCGTGTCGACGTGGCTGTCTTCCGCGTCGCCGCTGTCGACCGTCTTCTGGAGCGTCAGCGACGTGGGCGCGGTGGTGGAGACGTGCAGCTGGTTGCCGCCCACCACTTCCAGGGATTCGCTCATGAGGTGGGTGGTGGTGGCGAAGCCCGTGTAGTTAGCGCCGCAGTCGTAGTCTTCGTTCGTCTCGGTCGCGTCGGAGATCGCCAGCGTGAGCAGCACCTCGTGACCGCTCCTGTGGCCGCTGACCTCGACCTTGAACGCCTCGGCCGAGACCGGCGGTTCGCAGTCGAACGAGCCTTCCTTGCCGTTGACGCCGAACAGGTGCCAGTGCGCGTCGGTGTAGTAGCCGCTGCCGCCGCCGCTGACCTCGCCGTGGCCGTTCACGCTGAAGAAGAAGCTCAGCTCCACCTGGTAGTTGTCGACGCTGGAGGAGGTGACTTCGTCCGACTGGAGCTGGCCGTGATCGACCCGGATTCCCTCGGCGGTGCCCTTCCAGAGGCCGCCGGCCAGGGCATCGGCGGGCGCCAGCGCAAGGCCCCAGGCGCTCAGCGCGAGCAGGAGGGCCATGAACGTCCCCGCCCGCCGTCGGACCCCCTGCGACGCGGCCAATCCGCAACGCACCCACATGGGCGCGAGTCTACACCCGGCGCGAGCGCCCGATTGGGCGGCGACCGCGCCGGCGGTCGTACCTAGACTGCGACCGTCGCCGGCTCCTCGACGCGTCGCGGCAGCAGCGTCTCGCGCGCGATCACCAGCCGCTGGATCTGGGAGGTGCCCTCGTACAGCTGCATGATCTTGGCGTCGCGGAACAGCTTCTCGACGGGGTAGTCCTTGATGAAGCCGTAGCCGCCGTAGACCTGCACCGCTTCCGTGGCGGTCTTCATCGCGGTGTCGGCGGCGAAGCGCTTGGCGTGCGACGAGACGAGCGTGTTGCGTTCGCCGTTGTCGAGCATGAACGCCGACTTCCACGTCAGCAGGCGCGCCGCCTCGATCTCGGTGGCCATGTCGGCGATGATGAACTGGATCGCCTGGTGCATCGCGATCGGCACGCCGAACTGCACGCGTTCCTTGGAGTAGTCGGTCGCGAACTCGAACGCCGCGCGGGCGATGCCCGTGGCCATCGCGGCCACGCCGGGACGGGTGCGATCGAGCGTCATCATCGCGAGCTTGAAGCCGCCGTTCTCCTCGCCGAGCAGGTTCTCGGCGGGCACCTCGACGTCGTTGAACGAGATCGTCGCGGTGTTGGAGGCGCGCTGACCGAGCTTGTCCTCCTTCTTGTCGACGACCACGCCCCAGTCGCGCTCGACCACGAAAGCCGAGATGCCGCGGTGCCCGGCGTCCTTGTCGGTCTTCGCGTACACGGTGTAGTAGTCGGCGTAGCCGCCGTTGGTGATGAAGCACTTGGAGCCGTTGATCACGTACTTGTCGCCCTTGCGCACCGCCGTCGTGCGCATGCCAGAGACATCCGAGCCGGCGTCGGGCTCGGTCAGGCAGAACGACGCGAGCTTCGGCTCCTCGGTGAGCATGCCCAGGTACTTCTTCTTGATCTCCTCCGAGCCGCCCAGGGCGATCGGGGCGGTCGCCAGGCCGTTGCAGCCGAGCGAGGTCTGGATGCCCGAGCAGCCCCACGAGAGCTCCTCCTCGATCAGGCAGCCGTCGAGGTAGCTCGCCCCCGCGCCGCCGTACTCCTCGGGGATGTGCGAGTTCATCAAGCCGACCTCCCACGCCTTCTTGATGATGTCCTCGGGCCACGTGCCGTCCTTGTCGTACTCCCAGGCGACCGGGCGTATCTCCTTGACGGCGAAGTCGTGCGCCATCTCGCGCAGGTTCTTCTGCTCGTCGGTGAGCGTGAAATCGACCATTCTCAGATCTCCTAACGGGCTGGCACGTGAAGTAGATTGACTGGTCAGTCAACCAAGGCTTGCCAGGGTAGCGAACAGTCGGCCGATCGGCAAGAATCCGCGTTGGTGCACGTCCTTCACTCGATCGCGGTGCTCGCCCTGATTGAAAACGCGCTGAGCGTCGTCGTGTTCGGGACGATCGCCTTCTCGCTGCTGATGTCGCTGCTGTTCCTGATCACCCGCGGCGAGAGCGGCAGCGTGTACGACCGCATCGGCGCGGGCGGGATCTCTCGGGAAGGCGACTACGCGGGCGGCGCTGCCGCGCCGGCGCCCGACTCCCCGATCGCGCAGGCGGAGCGCGAGCGGGAGATCCGCCAGATGCTCGGCGCACGCAGCGAACGGCTCGTGCGCTCCGGGCAGCCGGCGCTGGACGTCGACGCGGAGCTGGCGCGACTGCTGGCCGGCGAGCGGGGCGGACGGGCTTCCAATCCCCGCGACGCGGGGCTCGTCGCCGAGGTGCGCCAGCTGGTGCTCGCGCGCAACGAACGGCGTGTCCGCCAGGGCATGGAGCCGCTCGACGTGGACGGCGAGGTGGCGCGAACCCTCGACGAGCTCGAACCTTGACCGAAGCCGCAACACAATCCTCGTGCCGTCGGGTATAAACGCCCCATGAAGAACGCCCGCCGCTTCCAGCTCGACGAGATCACGCTCCGGCCTGGCACCTACTTCAACCCCCAGACGGAGATCATGATCGTCGTCGACGACTCCCCCGAGGTCGACCACGAGATCTTCGAGACCGGCGGCTTCGAGGGCGACGAGTGGGTGCTGATCTCCGAGGACTCGCCGCTCGACGAGCCCAAGCGCGACGAGCTGGTGGAGCGCTTTCAGCTGTCCCACGGGGCGGGCGGCGAACTGCCGCCCGAGGACGACCTCGACGATGAGGAGGACGACGAAGAAGAGGACGAGCTCGACGGGGTCGAGGAGCTGGAGCTCGAACCGGAGTGAGCCGGCGGCGCCCGCGCTAGCATCGACGCGGTGCAACGCGCCAAGCGTCTCGTGGCGCTCGCCCTGGGCGCGATCGCCCTCGGCGGTGCCACATCCGCCGCTGCCCTCGCCGGCCAACCGATCACAGATCGGCAGGCGAGCGCCCTCGGCCCCGTCCGCGTCCATGTGCGCGCCCGGGCCGCCGCGAGCCACGGGCCGAGCGTCACGGCGGCCCTCGCCAGCCTGCTGCACGTCAGCGCGATCAGCGAAGTCATCTACCACCAGGACTACTCCGCGTACGTCGCCGCGAAAAGCGCGCTCGGCAGGCTCAGCGGCACGCGCAGGGAAGAACTCGGCGCCGTGCTGGCGAACGTCCAGGCGATGGCGAGCGCCGGCGAGCTGGTCCCGTCGCGGCTGCCGGCGGTGTTCCTGACGCTCGAACGCAACCGGCAGTGGTGGACGACCGAACCGCTGCTCGGCGGCGAGGAGCGCGTGAGCTTCCCGGGCAGCCGCATCGTCTGGGAGCACTATCCGGGCCAGGGGATCCAGATCCAGTGGCTGGCGACCTTCGGCGAGGGCAACGGCTACTACCTGTCGGGCCACGAAAACGCCAACCTGCGCCAGCTCCTCGGCGAAGTCATACCGCTAGCGACCGAGCGCGCGGGCGGGATCGCGTGGGAGTACATGTTCCGCTTCGACGGCGGCGCGCCCCCGTGGACCAGCGGCCTGTCGCAGGGAACCGCGCTGCAGCTGCTCGCGCGCGCATGGTCGCGCTTGAAGGAACCGGCCTACCTGACCGCCGCGCAGCAGGCGCTCGGCATCTTCCAGACGCCGCCGCCGCAGGGCGTGCGCGTCGCGACGCCTGCCGGCGCCATGTACGCGGAGTACACGTACGCGCCCAGCGACAGGATCCTCAACGGCTTCGTCCAGTCGCTCGTCGGGCTGTACGACTACACGTCGATCACCAAGGACCCGCTCGGGCTCGCGCTGTTCGAAGCCGGCGACGCCGAGGCGCGCGCGATCGTGCCGCTGTACGACACCGGCGCGTGGTCGCTGTACGACCAGTTCGGGGAATCCGACCTCAACTACCACGAACTGCTCACGGAATTCCTCCAGCACCTGTGCGAACGGACGAGCAAGGGACCGCCGCTGGCGTCCGCCGCGCCGCCCGCCGGCAGCACCCCCACCCCCACCGCCCCGACGTCGACCACGCCCTCGTCCAACACCGGCGGCGCCAGCGCCGCCGCCCTGCGCGGAGCGCACGCCGCGCAGGCGAGCGGGCCGGCGGGCGCCCAGATCCCCGGCGATCAGATCTACTGCGCGACCGCGCAGCGCTTCACCGCCGACCTGCACACCCCGCCGGCGATCTCGCTGCTCTCCAGGACGCTTCCCGGCGGAGCGCGCGCGGGCCTGCAGCTCTCGCTGTCGAAGATCTCGACCGTCGCGCTGACCGTGCGCCAGGGCTCGCGCGTGGTTTGGACGAACAGCGCCACCGTGGAACGCGGCAAGCCGCGGCTGCTGTGGATCACCCCCGCCAAGGGCGGGAGCTTCACGGTGGCGCTCACCGCGACCGACCTCGCGGGCAACGTCTCCACCACCAGCGGCACCGTCACGGTCAGCCATCTGCGCCGTCATTAGGCTTCAGACGCCGCGCCTAGACTGGGCGCAGATGACCCCCCACAGACACGATCCGGCCAAGCGACGGGCACACATGACACGGCTCACCAACGCGTGGCGTGCGCTCGCGCCCGAGCAGCGGCTCGCCGCGCTCGCCGCGCTCGGGCTGTTCGCGTCGATGTTCCTGCCCTGGTACGACAAGACGGACACCGTCGTCGTGCACGGCGCCGCCAAGGCCACCCAGACCAACCTCACCGCGTTCCAGGCATTCTCGTTCGTGGAGGCCGCCGTGCTGCTCGTCAGCGCCGCGGTGCTCGCGATGCTGTTCGGACGCGCCGAGGGGCGCGACTTCCAGCTCCCCGGCGGCGACGGCGTGATGGTGCTGATCGCCGGCGGCTGGACGGCGCTGCTGGTCTTCTACCGCCTGCTCGACAAGCCCGGACTGCAGGGCAACGAACGCGTGACCGCCACCGTCGGCGTCGAGTGGGGGATCTTCATCGCCCTGCTGCTCGCGATCGCCGTCGCCTACGCCGGCGCGCGCATGCGCGCCCTCGAACGGCCCCCACCGCCGCTGCGGCGCCCCCGCGGCCGCGGCGGTGACCCGCGCCCGGCCGTGGACCCGCGACCGCCCGAGGATCGGCGCCCGCCCACGGACTGGGACCCGCGGCCGCCCAGGGCCGCGCGCCCGCCCGTCGATCCGGACGCCACGGTCGTGACGCCCGGGACCGTGCGCCGGCGGCGCTCGACGCCGGTGGCCGCGCGCGAGCCCGGAGCGGCGGGGAACCGGGGCGCGAGGGCTCGCTACCCGCCCGCCCCGCCGGAGCAGCTGTCGTTCGAGGACCCCCCCGCCGTCTCGGAGTAGCCGCCTTGCACGGGGCGCGAAGAGCGAGACGGCTTACACCCGATGCCAGCGTGCCGCGGGCCCGGAGCCTTCGAGTCTGATCTTTCCCGCGTCGCGTAGCTCGTTCAGGATGAGACGAACGGTCGCCGGACTGATGCCAGACAGGGCGCGCTCGACATCACGTTTGCGAAAGTCGGCGGGAGACTGTCGCAGGATGTAGTCGCGAGCCCGGTCCTGCTTGCTGCCGCCACCACTCTGCCCCGCTGCTGCGACCCGGTTCTCGAAGTCCGCGTAGGCATCCGCGAGAACCCGAGCGACGTAGGACGCCCAAGGCCAGATGCTGTGCTCGCCCTCGTGCCAGCCCCGCTGAGACTCGTACAAGCTCGCGTAGTAGGTGTTCTTCGATTCATAGATGCGCTGCTCGACGCTGACATAGCGCGCAACGCCGTACCCCTGCGCGAGCAGCTCGTATGTCGTGAGCAAGCGGGCCAAGCGACCGTTGCCGTCCGCGACGGGATGGATCGCGAGAAAGTCGAGAATCAACGCGCTCACCAGGACGAGCGGATGCGCACGCCGGTCGCGCTTCGCCTCGTTGTAGCGATCGAAGAGCTCGGTGAGGAGAAACTCCGTGCGCTGCCAGGGCGGAGGGGTGAACACCACCTGGCGCCGGCCCGTCTCGAAGGAGACGATGAAATTGTCCTCGGTCTTCAGGTAGCCGCCTCGGCCGCCGACGTGGTGGAACAGCAGCCGGTGGAGATACAGCGTGAAGGGAACAGTGAGCGGCTCGTAGGTCTCGAGGCGCAGGAGCACGTCGATCGCGTCTCGATAGCCGGCGAACTCCTTCTCGTTTCGATTGCGGAAGCGAGGCGATCCCTCCGCGATGCGCTCGGCTCGCTGGGTGTCCAGCACCACGCCCTCGATCGCGTTGGATGCCGTGATCGACGCGATCCGCGCATGCTCGGAGAGCTGCCCGAGCAACTCTGGCATCTGATCCTCGAACGTACGCTCCCGGCCTCTCCCGGTATCGATCACGGCAAGGACTGCACCAAGCTCGGCGGGCTGGCCCCCGAAGGTGCGATCGAAGTCGACGAAGCTCCGCATCGTGCTAATTATCGCATAGTCATGCTAATAGACCGCTGGATTAGTACGATATCGTCATCGTTAGCACGACTCGGGCCTCCTGCTATGTGCCCTGCACGACGGCACGGAGCTGCGCAACACGGCTCGACCACCCTCGGCATCCCCCGCCCGCGGCGCCGCCACACGCCCGTCGCGAGCCGCCACCTATCATTGCCCGGACGATGCCCACCCCTCCGTCCTCGGCGCCCGCCCCGGTCGCAGACGCGCCCGCCTCCGTCGCAGATGTGGCCGCGGGCCTGCGCGGCGTGGGCTACCTGCCGGGCGAGTCGACGGCGCTGGTGTCGTTCCTGGCGACGAGGCTCGGCAAGCCGGTGCTCGTGGAGGGGCCGGCGGGCGTGGGCAAGACCGAGCTGGCGAAGGCGCTCGCCTCCTACCTCGGCCGCGAGCTGGTGCGCCTGCAGTGCTACGAGGGACTGGACGAGGCGAAGGCGCTGTACGAGTGGAACTACCGCAAGCAGCTGCTGCGCATCCAGACGGAGGCGGGAGACGCCGGCTGGGATGCGGTTCAGCAGGACATCTTCGGCGAGGCGTTCCTGCTCGCGCGGCCGCTGATGACCGCGATCGCCTCCGAAGAGCCGGTGGTCTTGCTGATCGACGAGATCGACAAGACCGACCAGGAGTTCGAGGCGATGCTGCTCGAGCTGCTCTCCGACTTCCAGATCAGCATCCCCGAGCTCGGGCGGATCGAGGCGAGGACGCACCCGGTCGTGCTGCTCACCTCCAACAACACGCGTGAGCTGACTGAGGCGCTCAAGCGCCGTTGCCTGTACCTGTGGCTCGACTACCCGGACCTCGAGCACGAGCTTGAGATCGTCCGCCTCCACACGCCCGAGCTGAGCGAGACGGTCGCGCGCAAGCTGGTGGAGATCGTACAGCGGCTTCTTGAGATCCAGGTCGCGCACCCGCTGCACGACCTCGACCAGCTTACGCGCGACCGTCTCGCTCAACTCGGGCGTGTGGAGGCGGACGATCTCCAGCTCGTGCTCGAGGTCCGGGTAGTCGAGCCACAGGTACAGGCAACGCCGCTTCAGCGCCTCGGTCAGCTCACGTGAGTTGTTGGAGGTGAGCAGCACGACCGGGTGCGTGCGCGCGTTCAGGCGACCGAGCTCGGGGATCGAGATCTGGAAGTCGGACAGGACCTCCAGCAGCATCGCCTCGAACTCCTG
>JBKQHH010000049.1:0-6199 GCA_052148875.1 Solirubrobacteraceae bacterium | reverse complement strand
GGAGGACTTTGCGGCGGGCGATTCCTGAGTGTGTTGGGGGTTGGGTCGCATCCTCGCGGGTGCGCTTCCCCCAAAGGCGAGTGGGGTGGGGCCTCCGTGCCCCACTACGGAGCGCTGATTCCTAACGCGTGAAGGCGCTGCCGAGGATCCGCCCAACGAGTAGATCGAGCCAGATTTCCGCGGCGTCCGCGGCGAGCGGCAGGAGGCTCGTTTCGGTCAGGCCGGGGACGACGTTCGTCTCGAGCACCCACAGCTCGCCGCTGTCCTCGTCGAGCATCAGGTCGACGCGGGCGACGCCGTGGCAGCCGAGCAGCCGGTACACCTGCACCGCTAGCTCCTGCGCGCGCGCGGTCGTCTCGGGCTCCAGCTCGGCGGGGCACACGAACGTCGTCATGCCGATCTCGTAGCGCGACTCGTAGTTGTAGAACTCCTCTTCCCGCGGGATCGCCTCGACCACGGGCAGCGCGAGCGGCTCGGCGGCGGGCGCACCGGTGGGCGGGTTTCCGTCCGCCTGCGCGTCGAGCACCGACACCGCCAGGTCGCGGCCCTTGACGTAGCGCTCGATCACGACCTTGCGGTCGTAGGAGAGCGCTCCCACGATCGCCCCGGGCAGCTCCTCGCCGGAGCGCGCGAACTTGATCCCCAGCGCCGAGCCCTGGCTGGCGGGCTTGACCACCAGCGGGAACCCGAGCCTGCGCTCGATGTCCTCGAGCGCCGCCGCCACCCCCAGCTCCTTGATGGCGCTCTCCTTGATGGCGGTGAAGTCCGGCGTCGGGATGCCCGCCTCGCGCATCAGGTACTTGGCCAGCGCCTTGTCCGTGCAGCGCATGCACGCCGCCGGTCCCGAGCCGGTGTAGGGGACGCCGATCGCCTCCAGCAAGCCCTGCACGGTCCCGTCCTCCCCGTCGCGGCCGTGCAGCGCAACGAACGCAGCGTCGGGTTCGCACTCGTGCAGCTGCGCCACGAGCTCCGGACCGGCGTCGATCGCCACCACCTCGTGGCCCAGCCGGCTCAGAGCCTGCTGCGCCCGTCCGCCCGAGCGCAGCGAAACCGTCCGCTCCAGCGAACCGCCGCCCTTGAGCACCGCGACCTTCTTCGCGGCGCTCATCGATCCTTTCGTCGGCGTGCCGCGGACGGCTCCTCGCGGCGAGGCAGGGCGACGACGTCCGCCATCGGAGCGTCCTCCTCGCCCGGGCGCGCCGCCTCGTCCTCCCCGGTGTCGGCGCCGGTGCGCACGGCCGGGACCGCCCCGTCGGCGCCGGCTTCGCCGGCCCCGGATCGGCCTCGCGCGTGCGCCGGCGTGGAGGTCGCGCCGGTGAGCGTGCCCAGCAGACCCGTGTCTCCGCCCATGATCCTGCCGATCCGCCGGATGCCCTCGCGGATGTCCTCGTCGGGCACGCCGGCGAAGTTCAGGCGCATCGAGGAGCTGCCGCGACGCCCGTCCATGTATGCGGCGCGTCCGGGCACGAACGCGACGCCTTCGCTGCGCGCCATCAGGTCGGTGGTGTCGACGTCGCCGTCCAACGTCGCCCAGATGAACAGCCCGCCCTCGGGCCGCGTCCAGCGCGCGCGCCCGCCGAAGTGCTCCTCCAGCGCCTCCAGCATCACGTCGCGCCGGCGCCGGTAGAGGTCCTTCAGGCGCTCCACGTACTCGATCCACGCCGGGGTGCCCGCGGCCGTCCGCTCGGCGAAGTAGGCCGCCACGAACATCTGCGTGACCGGCGAGGAGCACAGGTCGGCGCCCTGTTTGCCGAGGTTCAGCTTCTCGAGCACCGGCCGCGGCGCGACCGCCCATCCCAGGCGCAGCCCCGGCGAGAGGATCTTCGAGAACGTGCCCAGGTAGATGACCAGATCGGAACCGTCGCCGCGTCCGGCCGCCTCGGCGTCGAGCGAGTACAGCGTGGGCAGCGGCTCGCCCTCGTAGCGCAGCAGCCCGTATGGGTTGTCCTCGAGCACCAGCAGCTCGCGCTCGCGCGCCACCTGCACCAGCCGCCGGCGCCGCGCCAGCGACATCGTCACCCCGCCCGGGTTCTGGAAGTTGGGGATCGTGTAGATGAACTTCGGCGTGCGCCCCTGCTCGCGCAGCCGGTCGAGCGTGGCCTCGAGCGCGTCGATCGGCATGCCGTCGGCGTCCATCTCGATCTGCTCGACATCCGCCTGATAGGCGCTGAACGTCGGCACCGCCCCCGGGTAGGTGGGCGCCTCCGCGACGATCACGTCGCCCGGGTCGATCAGCGCCTTGCACACGAGGTCGATCACCTGCTGGCCGCCGGTCGTGACGATCACCTCCGACGGGTCGATCGCCGTCCCCTCCTGCGCCATCGCGGCGACGATGCAGTCGACCGTCGCGGCCATGCCCTCGGTGGGCCCGTACTGCAGCGCGCGCGCGGTGGACTCGGCGGCCACCTGCGCCATCAGCTTCGCGTACAGCTCGGGCGGGAACGTGCTGGTGTCCGGCAGGCCGCCCGCGAGCGAGATCACGTCCGGGCGCTCGGTGAGCGCCATCATCTCGCGCATCGCCGAGCTTTTCATGCCGCGCGTGCGCGCGGCGAACAGCGCCTCGTAGCGCGCCAGCTCGTGCGCTGCCGGCCGGGCGCGTCGTCTATCGTCCATGACCGCCTGCCTGCCTGCCTGTCCTTCCGAAGGGAGGGTGCTCCCGGAGGGGGGGTCCTCCCGGAGGGAGGGTGCCCATTAGGGTACGCATTACCGCAAGGTAGCGCACCTCCACGGGCACTCTGCATGAACGGCATCTTCTTCTACATCGGCCTCGGCGCCGGCCTGGCGGCCGCCTGCGGGCTGCGTCCGTTCCTGCCGGTGCTGCTCGCCGGCGCGCTCGCGTCCTCGAGCGCGCTCGGCGTCGGCTTCGCGCACCACTTCCACTTCCTGCAGTCCGGCTGGTGGCTGCTGGCGGCGGCCGCCGCGCTCGTGCTCTCCTATGCGCTGCAGATCCTGCTGAGGCTCGCGCCGATCATGGATCCGAGCGACCGCGAGCAGCGCAACGATCCGCTCGCCGCGTCTCTCACCGGCCTGGGGATCGGCGCGGGCGCGGCTCTGTTCGCCGGCACGCTCGCCGCGCACGGCGACGCGTGGTGGCCCGGGCTGCTCGGGGGCCTGCTCGTGGCGGGTCTCGCCCAGCGCGCCTGCTGGCCGGTGATCCTCCGCGCCCGCTCGCGCCTGACCGAACGCGCGGCGCGCGAGGCGCTGACCATCTACCTGGACGCCGCCGCGCTGCTGTGCGCGGCGCTCGTGGCGCTGCTGCATCCGCTCGGCTACGTGGCGGTCGCGCTGCTCGCGTGGTTCGGCTGGCGGGGGCGCGCCCGCGGCGACGAAAAGTACGCGGGGCTGCGCATCCTGCGCCGCTGATACGGCGGCTCGTGAGCTCCTCCCCGCCCAAGCTCGTGCTGTGCGTGATCGACGCGATGGCGCCGGAGATGCTCGAGCGCGCGATCGCCGCCGGCGCGGCGCCGGTGCTCGAGCGGCTGGTGAGCGGCGGGCGCTACGTGCCCGACTGCGTCGCCGCGTTCCCGTCGGTGACGCCCGTGTGCGCCGCCTCGATCGTCACCGGCGCCAGCCAGGACGAGCACGAGATCCCCGGGATGAACTGGTTTCACCGCGAGGAGCACCGCTACGTCGAGTACGGCTCGAGCTTCCGCGCCGCGCAGCGCTTCGGGATCGCGCGCCAGCTCACGGACACCGTCTACAACATGAATCGCGCCCACCTGTCGCAGCAGACGCCGACGGTGTTCGAGACGCTCGACGACGCCGACGTGCGCACCGCCGGCACCACCTACCTGATGTACCGGGGGCGCCATCGCCACGAGCCCCAGCGCGACACCGCTCTCACACGCGTCGCCTCCGCGCTCATGCGCCACTCGGTGATGGGCCCGCGCGAGCTGTTCTACGCCGACGTGTTCGCCTCGCAGCGCACCGGCTGCCGCTCGGGCCTCGGCATGCCGGGCGTGCGCGACCGCCACTCGGGGTGCGTCTCCGCGTACATGGTCGAACACGACCTGTTCGACTTCCTGCTGCTGTCGCTGCCCGACAACGACTGGTACTCGCACAAGCGCGGGCCGGAGGCGCAGGTCCACTCGATCGGCCAGGCCGACCTGCAGCTCGCGCGCGTGATGAACGCCGCCGGCGGCGTCGAGGAGTTCCTGAGCGAGCACGCCGTGATCGCGATGGCCGACCACTCGCAGGCCCCCGTCACAGCCACGATCGCGCTCCAGGACGAGCTCGCCGACCTCGGGGTCCTCGGACCGGTCCGCTCCTCGGAGGGCGCCTCGGACGCGGAGCCGCGGATCGCCGTGTGCCCGTCCCAGCGCGCCGCGATGGTCTACGCGCTGCACGAGTCCGAGCGCGACGCGATGCGCGCGTCGGTCGTGACCCGCACGCTCGCGATCGACGGCATCGACCTGGTCCTGTGGCTCGAGCGCGACGCGCACGACGCGCCCCGCGAGGGCGTCATCGCCAGTGCGCGCCACGGCGAGCTGCGCTTCGCGCCCGGCGGTGCGGGCGGGGACGTCACCGATCCGCGCGGCCTGTCCTGGAGCGTCGAGGGCGCGCTCGCGGCCATCGATGGGACGATCGAGGACGGGCGCCTGCTCAGCCCCGCCTACCCGGACGCGCTCGCGCGCTCCTGGACGGCCCTCACCTGCCGCACCTCCGGCGAGGTGCTGCTGTCGGCCGCGCCCGGCTTCGAGTTCATCGACTGGGGCCGCCAGGCGCACGTAGGCGGTGGCAGCCACGGCTCGCTGCACGCCTCCGACTCGCTTGGCGCGCTCGTCCTCCACGGGGTGGCGCTGGGTGGGCACGAGTCATCGCAGTGGGCGATCCGCGACGTCGCCCCGCTGGTCCTGCGTCACTTCGGGCTCGACCCGTCGCGCTGACGGGCGTTACGCTCGCTCGATGCGCGTCCTCGCTGTCGCCGTGCTCGCGCTCGCGCTCCCGGCCGCGCCGGCGGGCGCCGCCGCCGTGTCGTTCCACAAGTCGACGTCACACGCGGCTGTGCCACACACGGCTGTGCCACACACGGCTGTGCCACACAAGTCGACGTCGACCGCGTCGACCCTGACGACGTCGACGAGCTCGGAAACGCCCGTGGGCGTCGCGCTCTCGAACGTGCCCCCGGCCGCGCACAGGCTGTCCTCCGAAAAGGTCCTGGCGATCGCCAACCGCCTTCCCGAGATGCGCGCCCTGCGCAAGGAACACAGAGGCTCCTTCGGCGACGTCTACCTCAAGGGGGCCTTCCAGTGGCAGGTCAGCTACTTCACGCGGACAGGAAAGAAGGAGATCGGCCTGGTCGTCATCAACGACCTCTCCGGGCTGGTGGTCGAACAGTGGACGGGCTTCCAGGTCGCGTGGTCGATGGCGCGCGGCTATCCCGGCGCCTTCGGCAGGCACGTGAACGCGCTGTACGTGTGGCTGCCCATGTGCGTGCTGTTCATGCTGCCGTTCTTCGACTTCCGCCGCCCCTTCTCGCTGCTGCACCTCGATCTGCTCGCGCTGCTGTCGTTCTCGGTGTCGCTGGCGTTCTTCAACCACGCGCACATCTACGCGTCGGTCCCGCTCGCGTATCCGCCGCTGCTGTACCTGCTCGCCCGCATGCTCGCGCTGCTGCGGCGCCGATCCGGCGCCAGCCCGCCCGGCGATCGTCCCCAGACGCCGCCGCTGCGCCTGCTCGTGCCCACGCCGTGGCTCGCGCTCGGCGTGGTCTTCCTGCTCGGGTTTCGCATCGGCCTCGACGTGACCGACTCGAACGTCATCGACGTCGGCTACGCGGGCGTGATCGGGGCCAGCAAGATCGTCCACGACGAACCGCTCTACGGCAGGTGGCCGTCGACCAACGAACACGGCGACACGTACGGTCCGGTCAACTACGAGGCGTACGTCCCCTTCCAGCAGATCTTCGGCTGGAGCGGCAAGTGGGACGACCTGCCGGCGGCGCACGCGGCGGCGATCTTCTTCGACCTGCTCGCGACCGCGCTGCTGTTCCTGCTCGGCCGGCGCATGCGCGGACCGACGCTCGGCGTCGCCCTCGCCTACGCGTGGGTCTCCTACCCGTTCACGCTGTACGCGCTGGAGAGCAACTCCAACGACAGTCTCGTCGGCACGCTCGTGCTCGCCGCTGTGCTCGCCGCCAGCTACCGCTCGCGGCTGGCGCTCGCCGCCCGTGGCGCGCTGAGCGCGCTGGCCGGCCTGA
>JBKQHH010000048.1:0-3718 GCA_052148875.1 Solirubrobacteraceae bacterium | reverse complement strand
CACGCGCTCGGAACCTGTCAAGTCGAATGAGACGCGTCGCGATGGAATTTAGGCAGCGGCCTCCTGATGCTCTGGTTTGTTGATCCACGCGGCGGTGGGTAGCTTCGGGGGTGCGGGTGGTTTGTGGACGAACCGTTCGGGCGTCGCGACGTAGGCGGCGTCCAGGACGCGTTGGCGTTGTGCGTGTAGCGCGGGGGCGTGGCCGTGGTGGACGGCGGCGGGGGTCATCAGCCCGATGCCTGAGTGGTGGTGTTGGTGGTTGTAGTACTCGAAGAAGCCGCGGCAGAACGCGCGTGCGTGCTCGATGCTCTCGAAGCGCTCGGGGAACCCGGGGCGGTATTTGAGGGTCTTGAAGTGCGCCTCGCTGTAGGGGTTATCGCTGGAGGTGTACGGGCGGTTATGCGTCTTGGTGAGACCGAGATCGGCCAGCAGGAACGCGACGGGCTTGGAGCGCATCGCGCTGCCGCGATCGGCGTGCACCGTCAGCGTCCCGGGGATGATCTGCTGCTGTTCGCAGGCTTGCGCGATCAGCGCCTTGGCGACCTGCTTGTCCTCGCGATACTGGACCGTCCAGCCGACGACGTAGCGGCTGAAGATGTCCAGGATCACGTACAGCTGGTAGTAGGTCCACTTCGCGGGGCCCTTGAGCTTGCTGATGTCCCACGACCAGACCTGGTTGGGCGCCTCGGCGAGCAGCTCGGGCTTGGTGTAGGCGGGATGGGTGAGCTGATCACGGCGCTCACGGACCTCGCCGTTGGCGTCAAGCAGCCGGTACATCGTGCGCTCCGAGCACAGGTAGCGCCCTTCGTCCAGCAGCGTGGCGTACACCTGCGCCGGCGCGCAGTCAACGAACCTCGGCGAGCGCAACTCGGCCAGCACTGTCTCGCGCTCGGGCTCTGAGAGTGCCCTGGGCGGCGCCGGCCGCGGCTGGCGGGGCTTGGGGTCAGGTGGCCGGCGACGGCGGTAGATCGTCGCTGGCGCGACCCCCAGCGCACGGCATGCGGGGCGGGTACCGATGATCGGCGAGAGCTCTTCGACGGTCTGCTCGATCATCGCTCGGTGCTCCCCGCCGCGCTCTCGGTACCGAGCATCTGCTCCAAGAGCGCGGAGACGTTTCCCTGGATCGCGATCACCTTGCGGGCCTTCTCCAACTCCCCCTCGGCGCGCTCCGCACGAACGCGCAGCTCGGCCATCTCGCGGTCGCGAGGATCAGCCGGTTTGCGCCCGCGCGGGCGCCCCAACTCCGCCAGCGCGCCCTGCTCACGCTGCTTGCGCCACTTCGTCAAATGCGACGAGTACAGCCCCTCGCGACGCAACAGGGCGCCGACCTCGCCAGGCTCGCTACACGCATCAGCCTCCTGCACGATCCGCAGCTTGTACGCCGCCGTGAACCGACGCCGCGCGGCACGCTCAACAAGTTCCGGGTCTGGCGCGACCACGCCATTCCCGTTGGATTCGTTCTCCTTCATGCTCGTCAGAGAAGCCCTTTCTCCGCCCAGTTATCAACATTATCGGCAGTTATCTACAGAAAAAATTACTACTGTTAATAACGTCTCAAACTACATTGACAGAGAGGGCTGAGCTTTCAAGTTGGGTAGCCGCGCGAACCGCATCTGCCCCCCGCCGGTTGCATGACTTCTGTCGCCCAAGTCGGCCTTGCAGCCAACTCTACAGCCGAAGGCTGGCCAGGTCTAGGCTGGATTCACGGGATAGGAGGCGTCCGCTGCGGGTCGCGAAAACGACGGCGGATTCTGGGGATCGGCGCACCACCTGAACATCCGGGCAGGTCTGCGTGGGCTGTCTGGCGAATGAAGGGCCGGAACAATGATGCGGTTTGGGCTCTCTGAGTGTGAGCAGGAGCGTGTGTGGAAGTTGTGGGGCACGGGCCTGGCGTTGCGGGCGGTCGCGCGCAAGCTTGGGGCGCGGCCGGAGTATGTGAGGCGTTACGTTGCCTCGGTCGGTGGGGTCAAGCCGGCGTCGAGGCGGCGTTCGGTGCGGTGTCTGGCCAGGCGGGAGCGGGAGGAGATCTCGCGTGGGCTTGCTCGCGGGGTCGGGTTCCGTGCGATCGGTGTGGCGATCGGTCGTAGCCACACAACGGTCGCGCGGGAGGTCAATCGAAACGGTGGCCGCGAGGGTTACCGCGCGGAGGCTGCCGATCAGGCTGCTTGGGGTCGTGCTCGGCGTCCGAAGCGTTCCAAGCTTGCGGTCAACTCGAGGTTGCGTGAGGTGGTCGAGGCCAAGCTCGAGCTGGACTGGTCTCCTGAGCAGGTCTCGGCCTGGCTTGGCTGCACGTATCCTGAGCTGGCGATGCAGGTTTCGCACGAGACGATCTATCTGTCGTTGTTCGTTCAGTCGCGTGGTGCGCTGCGTCACGAGCTCTGCGAGCACCTGCGTGGTGGTCGGCGTACGCGGCGGCCGCGGCGTAACCGTCAGGGGGCGCATGGTCAGGGCAAGATCCGGGAGATGGCGATGATCAGTGAGCGCCCGGCTGAGGTCGAGGATCGCGCAGTGCCCGGGCATTGGGAGGGCGATTTGCTGCTCGGCAAGCGCCCGACGGGGATCGCGACGCTGGTCGAGCGTACGAGCCGCTACACGCAGTTGGTCGCGCTGCCCGACGGTTATCGTGCCGAGCCGGTCCGCGCGGCGCTGGCGCAGAGCATTAGCTCGCTGCCCTCGCAGCTGTTCCGCTCGTTGACCTGGGATCAGGGCAAGGAGATGGCCGAGCACGCGCGGTTCACGGTCCAGAGCGGCGTGCGGGTGTACTTCTGTGATCCCAGCAGCCCGTGGCAGCGGGGTACGAACGAGAACACCAACGGCCTTTTGCGCCAGTATTTCCCTCAGCGCAGCGACTTCGCCGGGATCACGCAGGAGCAGTTGAACGCCGTCGCAGCGCGGCTGAATGGTCGGCCGCGTAAGACGCTTGGGTGGCTGACGCCGGCGGAGCGGTTCGCTCAATTGACGCGCGCTGCGCCCGCGGCGGCGTGAGCAGGCGGACCGGACGCGTCGGCTAAAGGCCTGCAATGAAGGGTGGCGGTTGGCCGGGGCGGGTGCGGATGTGCGTCGCGCGTTGAGACCGCTTCGCTTTCCGCTTTGATCGCTCGGCCACGATGCGTGGCTTGGGGCACACGCGGGACGTGTCGCGCGGTACGTGGTGGCCGGCTGGGCGAGCGATGCGACCCCCCACTCGCGCGTAGCGGCACGCCGGGATTGACTCGACGTGAGATCCTTCCGTCATCGGGGGTGGTGCACTGACCCCTTGAGCCCACCACCCTTTCCGGGACGGCCTCGGCGTCGCACGCAGACGCACGCGAAACACCCACGCCACGACCCGCCAAACGTGCCGTAACGCAGTCCCGGAAACTACGTGCCGGTAACGGTCACCTCCGCGAGACATGGGACGCTTGGGACATGCCGTCACCGACCACAGAGATCGTCGGCTACGCGCGTGTCTCCACCGACGAGCAGAACCTCCTCGACGCACTCGAGCGGTAGTGTGTCCGGCCTGTGAAGGTGTGGGCGCGCTACGCGGTGCCGGTGATGGTGCTCGTCGACGAGGACTCCGACGAGATCGAGCGGGTTGTGCTGGTCGCTGGCGAGCGTGACATCGACCGGGCGCGCCCGAGCATGGAGATGCTCTTCTATACACCGAGGAGCTCGAGCTGATCAGCGACAGCCGCGACGAGGCGGCGCACGCTCTCTCGGTCGGCGATCACTGTCG
>JBKQHH010000047.1:0-16748 GCA_052148875.1 Solirubrobacteraceae bacterium | reverse complement strand
GCAGGCCGGCCCGCAACACGGACCCCGGCGGCTGTAGTAGCGCCGGGTCGACCCAGGCGCCGATCGCCGCCATTGCCGAGTTCGCCGCGACCATGTTCCAGCCGCGATCCACGACGACCGCCGGGTAGGGCTCGTGTCCGGTGAGGATCACGTCGAGCGCCTCCCGAACCGGGGCCATCTCCGGCTCCTGCAGCGAGCGTTCCGGGAACGCCGGGGCGTAACCGGCTGCCAGCAGCAGGTGGTTACGCTCCCGGAACGGAACCTCGAGCCGTTCGGCGAGCAGCAGCACCATCTCGGGGCTCGGGTTGGAGCGGCCGGTCTCCACGAAGCTCAGATGCCGCGCGGAGATGCTGGCATCGAGGGCCAGATCGAGCTGGGTTCGGCCGCGACGCTCGCGCCATTCGCGCAACAGTGGCCCAACCCGTGGTGAGGTAATTGCGCCCTCCATGCTGCGCCTTATCTAACCAGCCGCGAGTCTCCAGTTCGATTACCTGGCAGGTAAATCATGCGCTGGCGCCAAGCGCTCGAAGCTGCTCGGCGTACCCGTGCGCGACCAGGCGCTCGTCGGCGATTCCGAGGCGCTCGCGCAGCGTCTGCACTAGCGCGTACTCCTCAGCGAGGTCGGAGCCAGGTGGTGCCACCGCCTCGATCTCGATGAAGTTCCCCAGCCGCTCAACAGTGTCGAGGTGAATACGGACCTGGCGCCAGAGGAACAGCCGCCGAGTCTTGCAGACCACTACGGTTGTGCCGATCGCGGCCGTCAGCGCGGCGCGCAGCGCTTCGGCGTCGTCGACCTCGGCGATGCGATACCGGCTCTCGCGCTGCTGCGGCTTACTGGCGCGCTCGAACTGGATCAGATGCGGTCGGCCGGGGTGCTCCTCACGCAGCTTCAGCCCGCCACGCGGCACCGTGAAATAGGTGTCGCTCTGTCGAATCTCTCCGTGGTCCTTCGCGCCAAGCGTGCGGCAGACCGCCAACGAGCCGGAGGGGTCCGGGTCGCTTGCCTTGCACTCAATGTTCCGCAGCGGCGCGCTCACTTCCCGGACTCTGCCGCTCGTGTCGGGCAACACTGGCCACAAACGAGACCTACGTGAGCCCGCCGGATCATCTACGCACGGCGCGAACGAGCTGCAGCGGCTCAGCCGACCGACTCGACCGCGTGACGGCGACCTCTGCGAAACCAGCGGCGTCGAGCATGGAGCGCATCGACTCGTCGTCATAGACGTGCATCCGCGATCCCCATACCCACACCCACCAGTTGCGAAGCGACGGCGTAGGGAGCGGGCCGGGCACCGTCCCGATCACCACGCGCCCGCCAGGCGAGACGACGCGGTGAAGCTCGGCGAGCACCAGTTCCGGCTGCTGCAAGAAGAAGAACGTGTTGGCTGACAGGGCTACGGTGAAGGCGCCATCAGGCCAGGGGAGGTGCGCTGCGTCGCCCAGCTTCAGCTCTAGCGCACCGCGCTCGACCGCCTCCCGGTTACGCTCGCGGCAGAGCGCAAGGATCTCTGGACTGTGGTCCAGCCCTGCCGCACTCGCTGCATCGGCGGCAAGAACCCTCTCAAGCAGCCTGCCGCCTCCGCAGCCAACCTCCAGGCAGCGTACTCCCTCAAGCGGGCCGGCAACGTCGAGCATCTCGTCGAATACGGTCTCGTGCCCCTTGGGTGCTCCCAGCGGGCCTCCGTAGGTCTTGCGAGCGATCCACCCGGACGGACGCCGCGCCGTCGCGTCGATAAGCCGATCCGCCAGAGGCATCGTCCGAGCAGGTTATTCGCTCCGCGCTGGGTCTGCTCGCTGGATACAGCACCAGGCTGATGGTGGCGCCAGGCGCTGCTTGGCGGGCCGGCAGCACGCCGCATAAACCGCCATGTAGGGTTCCCGCCGGATGGCGGTCGAAATCAGGCCCGTGCGGAGCCAGCGCGAGATGAGGGCGTTCATCAAGCTGCCGTGGCAGCTCTACCGTGGCGAGCCCAATTGGGTTCCGCCGCTGCTGATGGACGTCAGAAAGCGGCTCGATCGAAAGCGCAACCCGTTCTTCGAGCACGCCGAGGCCGAATACTTCCTGGCCTGGCGTGACGGGCGGCCGGTTGGCCGCGTGAGCGCGCACATTGATCGGAACTTCAACGAGTTCCAGAAAAACGCTTGGGGTCTATGGGGATGGTTCGAGTGCGAGGACGATCCCGAGACCGCACGCGCGCTACTCGACGCCGCTGCGGGATGGCTGCGGGAGCGCGGCCGGGATCGCATGGTCGGCCCGATGGACTTCACGACCAACGACGAAATCGGCCTGCTGATCTCAGGCCACGAGCGTCCCCCGGTGATCCTCTGCCAATGGCACCACCCGTACTACCAACGGCTACTTGAGCACGATCTCGGCATGGGCAAGGCAATGGACGTGTATATGTGGAGCCTGCACATCACCGGCCGCGAGAAGGTCCACCCCGCGATCTGGGAGGCCGCCGATCGACTTGAGGCCGAGCACGGAATCGTGTGCAGACCCTTCCGCAAGAAGGACCTCCACGCCGAGGTCGCCCGCTTCGTGAAGCTCTACAACACGGTGCTGGAACGAAACTGGGGGTTCGTCCCGCTCACCGAGGAGGAGGTCTACCACTACGCCAAGGACCTCAAGCCGATCCTCGATGAGAACTGGGCGATGTTCGCCGAACGCAAGGACACAGGCGAGATCGTCGGCGGCGCACTGACACTATTGGACTACAACCAGGTGCTCGCCAAGCTGAACGGACGGCTGCTGCCGTTCGGCTGGATACGGGCGCTGCGTGAGCGTCGCCGAATCGACGCGGTTCGCGTGATCGTGCTCGGCGTCATGCCCGACTACCGGCACACCGGGGTAGCCGCGAGGCTCTACCAAATGCACTTCGACGCGGCCGAACGTACACCGCAGAAGGGCGGTGAGATGGGCTGGACACTTGAGGTTAACGAGGGGATGAATCGCGCACTGGAAGGCATGGGAGCTGAGATCACGCGCCGATATCGCACCTACGAACGCACGCTCGCGTCAACGCGATAGCCGTCAAGCCCGCGCGCTGCGCTCGCTCTCCCGAACTACCCGACTTGCTCGCCCTGCGAGCTTCGTCCCGGTCCTAGCGGATTCCCGGTTAGCCCGCTGTTAGCGTGGACGAATTGGCGCTTTGCATCGGTGTATGCCTCTCGGTCATCGGCGAATCGACTGGCGAGCCGACGCTTGAGCATGGCGTATTCACGCGCGAGCACGGGGTCCGCGCGCAGCCGGTCGCGGAAGCAAAGACGATAATCCAGCTCGTGCTGTTCATCTACAAGGTGCAGGTGGCGGGTACGATGCGACGCCGTTGGATAGCAGAGAAACCGACGGTGCGAGAGTGTCGCGTTATACGCGCGAGGGAACTGGTAGCCGGCGCGCTCGACCAGCACGGCGATAGGCGCGTCAATGTCGGGCATCAGCGCCATCATGTCGATGACGGGCTTCGCGGCCAGGCCGGGCACGGCAGTCGAGCCGATGTGGTGGATATCAGCGCCGCCAAGCAGGGGCGCGAGTCGCCTGCGCTCGACCTCAAAGGAAGCCGGCCAGGCAGGATCGTAGTCAACGACCTGTACCGGAGCGTCGGCTTCGCCAGTGCGCTCCAGGTCCACCGCGCCGGCTGCTCGGCGGTCAGCGAGTGCCATCGTTGTCTTGTAGGGCAGCGAGCCGCGCACGGACCTCGCCTGCGGAGGAGAGGAGTGCAGGGTCGTGAACCTCGTTGCGGTCGTGGTAGGCGAAGTAACGCGGCGCAAGACGTGAGCTGCTGTGCCGAGCTGTCTTCTGCTCGAACTCCTGCCGCGAGCGGACGGCGTAGTGGTTGAGCCGCAGGCGCCCGACCGAAACCTGCTTGACCGAGGACTGGCGGATCGCATACGGGTCCGTCTCGATTAGCGGCAGCCGCGAGATGCCGCGCCGCATCCGTCGCGTCCACGGGTCGACGCTTATCACTGATACCGGCTCGTGGTCCTCTGTAATCGCGAGCGCTCCGTCGGCGTACTCGAAGAAGTGCGGCCCGATCGGCCGCACGGCGCGCGTCGGGTCCACGATGCTCTTGATGCGTAGGTTGCGGACCCATTGCATCCTCGCGCGCTTCACAAAGCTCTCGATCACCAGGCCGTCCGGCTTGGCGGTGTGTCCCGACGAGCCGTAGACCTGCCAGTTGACGACGACACCGGGATGGTCCTCATACTCCCGGAGCACGTCGGGCAGCGGCGTCGGCCCTGGCGAGAATAGGAACTCATCAAGGTCGATAAACGCAAGCCAGCGAGTGCAACCGCGGGCTCGCTCCAGACCATCGGCGTAGGCCCAACCCTGACCGCCCTGTCCCAGCGGGATCGAACAGTCTGAGATCGACACGACGCCCGCGCGAATCCACGGCTCCAGAACCTCCCTGCCGCCATCGACGCTGAGGTTGTCGTACAGGAAGAACCGCTCGACGCCTACGAGCCGATGGAACTCGATCCACTCGGGCAGATACGGCGCCTCGTCCTTGAAAATGGCGCAGATCGAAAGATAGGCCAGCTTCATCCGTGGACACGATACTTGGCGCCAGTCACTCAACATCGACAGCAGGACGGGAATAGGCCCTGGCAGCGGCGTGTGGGCTGCGTAACTCCCCAGGTGGTCTATGCGCGACGGCCGCCGAAGACTGCGAACCCACGCTGAGGGCCGACTTGCGCATCGGCGATGCCGGCGTCCGTCAGCCAGCGAACCAGGTCTTCGCGCGCTGGAGGCAGCGGATGGCCCTGGCGGGAGCCGATTCCGAATAGGACTCGGGTACGCCGTGTCTCGCCGGCGAGGAATGTCGTGCCGATCAGGCGCCCGTCGGGCTTGAGGCAGCGGGCGAACTCTCGTACTGCCTGCTCGGGGTCGTTGACCATGTGCAGGCCGCTGTAGGAGAGCATTAGGTCGACCTCGCCGTCATCAAATGGAAGTGCCAACATGTCCGCTGCCACGAACTCCACCCTCGACAGTCCTCTGCGCGTGGCGCGGGCGCGCGCACGAGCGAGCATCTTCTCGTCAATGTCGATAGCCACATAACGCACGTCGCGCTCAGATGGCAGGGCACGAAACGCCACGCCGCCGCCGCACGGAACGTCCACCACCGTCTTGCCGTCGCCTATCCCGGCGAGCGGTTCCATGCTGTCATACAGCACCGATGCGTCGATGCCCCACACCGTGCGGCCGATCGCCTTCATCAGCCACGGTCGCTCAATGTAGAAGTCGTACAGCGCCCCGAATGGCCCGGCGCATATGTTCGGCGTCCTGTCCACTGCTACCGAGTTCTATACGATCGAAGGGCAGGTGGACTGACCGGCTGATCTCTGATGGTCCCCACCGGGAGCGGTTCTTGGACGCGCGGCGCGGGGGCTCTCGCAGCGTGCGGGTCGGCGCTGGGCTTTCTCTGGGCGGATGGCGCTACGACGCGCTGTATTGCGCAAGCCGACTGTCCTCACAGGTCCGGTTACGGCGATTGTTTGAGTGGTCCAGGCCGACTGCGCCCGTCGCGTCAGGCCGCCTCTCACCGGCGATCCGCTTCCACGCGCTCGGAGTACGCCCGGTCGCCTCAGCGCGGCTCGGAGGGAGGGTCCTGCTCGACGCCGATCGCTCGCTGCATCCACGCGACATCGTGCCACGCGCCGAACTTCCAGCCGATCCGCCTGTAGACGCCGACCGGCTCGAAGCCCATCGCTCGGTGCAGGCCCGCGCTCGCCTCGTTCGGGAGCGTCATACCCGCGACTGCCATCCGGTAGCCGCGAGCCACGAGACGCTTGAACAACACCTCGTACAGTACGCGACCCGAGCCTGTGCGTCGCCGGCCCGGCTCTACGTAGACGCTGACCTCGCACGAGAAACGGTAGGCCGCTCGCTGCGCGTGCGGCCCGCCATACGCATAGCCGACGACGCGATCCTTGTCTTCGAGCACGACCCAGGCGTGCGTGCGCGTTGCAGCCGCAATGCGTTCGGCCATCTGCGCAGGCGTCGGCGGCTCGCTCTCGAAGCTGACGGCCGTCTCGCTCACATACGACGCGTAGATCGCTGCGCACGCGGGCGCGTCATCCTCACTCGCATCTCTCACCGTTGCACCGGACACGTTCGGCCGTAGCATACGCGGGCGCGTGCGAGACGTTCGCCTCTGAGCAGCCGAACGCAGGTCACGATCGAACACGGCTGGCGGGGCAGCCAGGGCGGGCTGTAGAGTGCCCGATCCGCCATGCACGAGCTTGTGATCTTCGACTGCGACGGCGTGCTCGTTGACTCCGAGGTGATCTCCAACGAAGTGCTCGCCCGGATGCTCACCCGAGAGGGCCTGCCGACCACACTCGCCGAGGCCCGCCGCGCCTGCCAAGGGCTCCTGCTCACCGATATCTGCGACCGAGCCCAGGCCAAGCTCGGCCGACCTTTTCCGCCGGACTGGATCGCCGAATACGAACAGGAGCGCAACGAGGCGTTCCACCGCGAACTCAAGCCGGTAAAGGGCGCAGCCGAGGCGGTACAGCACGTCAAGGCAGCCGGACTGAAGGTCTGCGTTGCGTCTCAGGGCCAGTTGACCAAGACACGATTGACGCTCGGGCTAACCGGCCTGCGCGACCTGTTCCCGCCCGACGCGCTGTTCTCTGCCTACGACGTGCCACGCCCCAAGCCCGACCCCGCTCTCTTTCAACACGCGGCCGCCACAATGAACGCCAAGCCATCGGCTTGCGTGGTCATCGAGGACACCCCCTCGGGAGTCGTGGCCGCCGTCGCCGCCGGGATGCGGGCTGTCGGCTACGCAGCCGACAGCGACGAGCGCGCCCTTCACAACGCTGGCGCCGAGATCGTCCGCTCCCTGGACGACCTCCCGAAGCTCTTGGACCTACTCCCAATGTAAAACCATCGGCGCGGCAGCCTGCTCGGTCAGCAGTCGCGCGCTCAAGCCGTCTGGTCGCGGCGTTGACTTCGGTCACGTAGATTCCCGCTGATGGCATCCAGTCCAGAGGTCGTCTCGTTGGAGCGCGAGCATCTGCCTGGCGTCATCAAGCTGTTCTCCGGCGAGCGCTGGAGCTATGCCGATGACGAGCAGAGGACCTGGCGGGCGCTCACTGCGCCCGGAACGTTGAGCGTTGTGGCGCTCTCGTCCGAGCAGACGGTCATCGGGATCGCGCAGGTTCTCAGCGACGGTGAGGTTCAAGCGTTCCTCGCGGTCCTTGTGGTCGCCCGCGAGCACCGCCGTGAGGGTGTCGCGCGGCGCTTGGTCGAGGAGGCGCGTGCCCGCACACATGGTCTGCGACTTGACGTGATCTCCTGCGCGGACCCGTTCTATGAACAGCTCGGCTTCCAGCGGGTTTCAGGCTTCCGCTTGCCGGCGACGTAGGCTTGCGTGAGCGCAATGCCCGACGTGATCAACCCGCAGTTGGATGAGCAGCAGGACCGTCCGCCGTTTTCGTGTAGGCGGGCGCGGCTGGGACGCCAGGCCGGTGAATAAGCTGCTATTCGATGCTTGGTGATCGCATCTACGAGCGCGCCCGTCTCACGGGCGAGTTTCGGCTGCGCTCGGGCGCGACGAGCAGCGAATACTTCGACAAGTACCTGTTCGAGTCCGATCCTCGACTCCTGCGCGAGATCGCCGAGGAGCTGGTCCGGTTGGTACCCGCCGGGGTGGAACTGTTCGCTGGTCTTGAGCTTGGCGGTGTGCCCGTGGCCGTCGCTGTCTCCCAGGTGTCGGGTCTGCCCACCGTGTTCGTCCGCAAGGCCGCCAAGACCTACGGAACGTGCCGTTTGGCCGAGGGCGGCGAAGTCACCGAGCGCCGGATCGCGGTCATCGAGGACGTCGTGACCTCCGGCGGCCAGGTGATCGAGTCCTGTCGGCAGCTACGTGACCGCGGAGCCGATATCGCGGCGGTGCTGTGCGTGATCGACCGCGAGGCCGGCGGCCGTGAGAACCTCGCTGCCGAGGGTCTTGACCTGCGCGCGCTGTTCACGATAAGTCAGCTTCGAGATGGTCGTGTGACCAATCCCGCCCGCTCGTGACCACGGACAGCGCTCCCGCCTACGACTGCATTGGTGTCAGCTACAGCGACGTTCGGCGCGCCGACCCGCGGTTCGAGGCGGCGATCTGGGAAGCGCTCGGTGACGCACAGGCCGTCCTGAACATCGGAGCAGGCGCCGGTTCTTATGAGCCGAAGGATCGCGAAGTGATCGCGGTTGAGCCATCCCCGGTGATGATCGCCCAGCGCCGTGCGGACGCCGCTCCGGCGATCCAGGGAGTCGCCGAGGCCATCCCGCTCGATGACGAGAGCGTGGACGCGACGATGGGTGTCTTCACGATGCAGCACTGGGAAGATGTCGACCGTGGGCTCACCGAGGTGCTCCGCGTCACCCGCAAGCGGATCGTCTTCCTCACCCTCGACCTCGACGTGACCGCGCAGATGTGGCTCTGCCGCAACTACCTGCCCGAGATCATCGAGCACGACCGCAAGGTCTTCCCGACGATCGCGCACCTCCAAACCGTCCTTCGCAACATCGAGGTCGAGACGGTCCTTGTGCCCGCCGACTGCACCGATGGATTCCTCGTCGCGCTCTGGAGCCGGCCCGAGGCTCACCTCGACCCAAACGTCCGCCGCGCCTCCTCCACCTGGCACCAACTACAACCAGCAGTCATCCAGAACGGCTTGGATCGGCTACGCCACGACCTTGACAGCGGCGAGTGGGACCGCTGCTACGGACAACTACGCACGCTCGACACGCTCGACGTGGGGCTGCGACTTGTCAAGGCAGAGCTGCACTGATCGGGCATACAGGGGCGGTCATCGCGATCACCGGGACGATCTTGGCTGCGGGCAGGCCCACCCTTCCCCACGGATCACTCGACGTTGCGCACAAACCGGGCTCGGTTCTGCTGGCGCTCGTATCCAGTCGCCGTCCAGAAGCTCATCGCATCGAGATCGTCGTCGGTGACTATCGCTGTGAGCCTGGCGGCGCCGCGCGCCAACAGACGACGCTCACCCTCACGCAGCAGGGCGGTCGCGATCCCTTCTCGCCGCTGCTCGGGATGCACGGCAAGCCGGTAGAAGCTGCCCCGCCACCCATCCCACGCGGCGATCAACGACCCAACGATCTCACCGCCATCCGACTCCGCGACGAGCAGCGCCTCGGGATCAGCGTCGAGCAGCCCCAGCACGCCGTAGCGCGTGTCGGTCACGGTCTCAACGCTCCCTGCCGCATTCCACAACGCGAGGACTTGCTCGATGTCCCGGTTCGTCGCGCTGCGAAATACGAGACGAGTCACCGCTCGCCCCTCAGACATGCTCGTGCGGTCAGCTCGGGAACGGATCTGCCTGCCGTCGCTGTCGAAGTTCTCGGCGGGCGAGAGCCAAGCCTGCACTCGGGTGGCTTGGCCGCAGTCCAATTGAGCGGCTCGCCGACGGGAAGATCGAACGGCACGGTCTGGATCGTATCTGCGGCACCGACGGTTCAGCGGGCGATCTCGGACTTCGGGACGGATAGCTTCCGCTTCCGCGCGACGTAGGCTGCGTGAACGATGGCCAATGTGTTTCAGCCAAACTGGGACGAGGAGCAGGATCGACCGCCGTTCTCATGGCGACGGGCACGGTTGGGACGCCAGGCCGGTGGGCACGCTCTTGGCGCGTCGCTGTTCGAGTTGCCGCCGGGCTCATCGAGCTTCCCGCTGCATATCCATCACGCCAACGAGGAGATGCTGATCGTTTTGGAAGGCTGTCCCACGCTACGTACACTCGACGGCGATCGGGAGCTTGCAGAGGGAGAGCTGGTCGCCTGTCTGACCGGCCGTGCAGGCGCGCACCGGATCGACAACCGCAGCGACGCGCCGGTACGGCTGCTCGTGATCAGCACAATGCTCGCTCCCGAGATCAACGAGTACCCGGACAGCGGGAAGGTGTGGGCACGCACCTGGCCTCCCGGACAACCGCAGCCCGAGGATGCGGTTGACCTCCTCGTGCGCCCCGACCAGGAACCCTTGGACTATCTCGACGGCGAGAGCTGAGCGGGGATTGACAGCGTGACGATCGTTCGGCAGCGTCGCAAGCAAGCCCTGATCGTGTTCGGGGTCGCGACCGTCGTGTTCACGGTGCTCTTGGAACTGATCGACCCCTCGCACGTCTCGCACGGGCCGACGATCCTCGACTTCGAGTTCGCCGTGACCCGCTCGCGCGCCGCACAGATCATGGCTGAATGGGGGCCGAAAGGCCGCAGCGCTGCGCACCTCTCGCTGCTGCTCGACTACGGCTACATGCTCTCCTACGGCCTGTTCTTCGCCCTCGCCGGATTCGCCGTGCGCGACACCGCGCGGGCGCGCGGCTGGCCCCGCCTCGCCGCCCTCGGCACCGTCGTCCCTTTCTTTGCGCTCGCCGCTGCCAGCTTCGACGCGAGCGAAAACGTCGCGCTCTTGCTCACGCTCGCCGGGAACGGCGGCAACTTTGCCCCGCCGTTCGCCGCGATCTGCTCGGCGATCAAGTTCACGCTCATAGGCATCGCCATCATCTACGCGCTCTGTGGCCTTGCGCTTCGGCTCAGGCCGCGGCTGCTGCAACCAGGCTGATCCCGTGCGCCCCGCCTCCTACCGCTGTGGCTGCTTGACGAGCCACTCGTCGAGCATCGGGCGCGTGAAGCGGATGTGCCTTCCGACCCGATGGCAGGGCAGGCGGCCAGCCCTCACGGCCTCGTAGATCCAGCTCGTCTTGACGTTGAGATACCAGGCGGCCTGCTCCGGGCGCAGGAGTCGGTCCTCGGTCAATGCGGCCGGGGGGTTTGCTGTTGATGGTGCTTGCATACCCCTTACAGACCACGAGCGCCTCCAACCGGCCATGTAATTTCTTCAGCGCCTGTTGGGGCCCTGTGGAAAGCGGGCTCGCCGCCGCGGAGCGAAGCCCGTAGGGCGAAGCGAAGCGGTGGCGATGCAGTGGCGTCCGCCGCCCCGTCGAGGGTGTGGCAGACGACGGGATGACTCGATTAAACCGGCTGGCCCCTCGCGGGTGCCCTCCGTTGGATTTGTCTCCCGTCGCCTGCCACGGACGCCGCCATGACTTCATAGAAGCGTGCTGCTGTGCTCGACATGGCTTTGTCTGGCGGCCTCCACATCACCAGCGCCAACCAGAGAATGGAGACCGAAAATGATGATCGCAGTGGGCGTGGACACCCACAAGCACCAGCACCTCGCCGTCGCAGTGGACGCCCTCGGGCAGTTCCTCGCCGAGGTCACGATCACCGCGACCCTCGCCGGCTACCACGAGCTGCTCACGTGGATCGCAGGGCTCGAGGGCGAGGTCCGGGTCGGGATCGAGGGCACCGGCAGCTACGGCACCGGACTCTGCGAATACCTCCAAGGAGAGGGCATCACCGTGTTCGAGGTCGAGCGGCCCAAACGTCGCGAGCGACGCACCGGCAAGTCTGACCGGCTCGACGCACTGGTGGCCGCCAAGAAGGTGCTCGCCAATGATGGGCTCTCCACGCCGAGAGGGCACGGCAAGCGCGTCGCGCTGCAGATGCTGCTCGTCGCTTACCGCTCCGTCATCAGCGAGCGCTCACGCCTCTACAACCAGCTCCAAGCCCTCCACGTCACCGCACCCACCACACTCCGCGAACGGGTCGGGCCCGCGCGCAACGGCGCCACGCTCGCCCGGCGGCTCACTGGGATGCGGACACGCCCGAACGCGAGCCTGCAAGAGAACACCACCCTCCAGGTCCTGCGCGACATCGCCAACCGCACCCGCGCCCTCGACACACAAGCAGCCGCCTATACCCGCCAGATCGACGCGCTCGCACGCGAGCTCGCACCCGCGCTAATGGACGAGCCAGGCGTCGGGCCGATCACTGCTGGCAAGCTCATCGCGTTCAACCCAGCGCGCTTCACCAGCGAGGCCGCGTTCGCAAGGGCCAACGGCACCGCCCCGCAACCAGCGTCCTCCGGCAAAACCGTCCGCCACCGCCTCAGCCGCGGAGGCGACCGACAAATCAACACCGCGATCTACACGATCGCGCTCTCACGCTCCGTCCACCACCCACCCAGCCGCGCCTACATCCAACGCCGCATCAACGAAGGAAAGACCAAACGAGAAGCCATGAGATCCCTCAAGCGCTACCTCTCCCGCGACCTCTACAACAAACTCTCCAACACGCCCTTGACAACATAGAAGCATCCAACGGATTTGCAGGAGACCTGATCGGCCGCCCGTCCATCGGGTCCTATCCGGCTGGCACGATCCAGGACCATGAGCGAGCCGCAAGCTCCCGACGATGGCGTAAAGCACCTGACGACCGGCAACTGGCTGGAGCCCGACCCGATCTGCTTGAAGTTCGTGGAGGTCAACTTGGCCACCGCAGCGCGCCGCCCGCCGACAGGCGAGGGCTGGGCCGAGCGGTTCCTTGCCGTCGATCTCGCGCCCGCCGTGCCGAGCGAGGTGCGAGATATGTGGGAGGCCGCCCGCGGTCTGCTGCTCTACGGCTGGTTCTACTACGCGATTTACGCGATCGGCGAACACGAGCTGCGGCGCGTCGCCGACGCCGCGATCCTGCACCGCTACCAGCAGGCCGGCGGCCCGCCGAACAAGAAGCGCGGACCCGAAGGCGAGCAGCGCTGGCCCAACATGATGCGCCGCGTGAACTGGCTCATCGAGGCCGGCGTCGTCCCAGCCGCGAAGCGCGAGCGCTGGGACGGACTACGCGACCTACGCAACGAGACCACGCACATCAGCATCCGGCACCTCACGACGCCGCACGAAGTGCTGCGCGTGCTCGAACTCCTGGCGGTCGAGATCGACGCCCTGTTCGCCACGTAGCGACCCTCCACGCCCCCGCGACGCCCCCTGGGGAAATCAGTGGGGAAATTAAGACGCCCCGTCCGCGACCCGTGATACAGTCAAAACCGCTTGGTTAGGCGTGTTTCGGCGATGCCGGAGGAGGGACTCGAACCCCCGACACGCGGATTATGATTCTACGGCATAGGGTGGAGCTACCGTAAACTTGGCTCTATAAGGCGAGTTTCGTCGGATAGATCACAGTAGAAGCGGACGAGTTGGGGACCATTCCGGGACCACTCCTGATAGCATCGAGGGATGAGTTCGACCGCTGGCGCTCCGCCCGCACCGCTGACGCTCACCGATCTGCGCTCACGTCCGGTGTCCGGGCATCTGCGGCGCGTGAAGCGCCAGTCAGCTGATCGCTGGCGCGTGAAGTGGCGCGACGCCGCCGGCGTTGAGCACAAGAAGGTGCTCGGGCGCGTCTGGAGCGGCGCCGGGCGCCCACGCGAGGGCTACCTGACCAAGCAGCAAGCCCAGCGTGCATTGGATGAGATCCTCGCCGACGCGCGGCGCGTCGGTCCCGGCGCCCGGCGGCGCATCGGCTCCCAGCCGACTTTCGCCGACGCCGCGCTGGAGTGGCTTCGCTACGTCGAGTTTGATCGCAAGCGCCGCGCGAGCACGCTGCGCGACTACCGCCACGTCGTCGAGAGCGCGCTCCTGCCGATGTTCGGAGAGGTCCGCCTGGAGCAGCTCACGAGCGAGATGATCGACGCCTACCGCGTCCACCTCGTCGCCGAAGACCGCCTGTCGGCGCGGACGATCAACAAGTACCTGGTGCTGATGAACGGCATCCTGCGCCACGCTCAACGTCGCTGGGGTCTGACGGTCAATCCAGCGCTCGGCGTCGAGCGCCAGCCCGTGCGCCGCTCCGGGGAGTTCCGTGTGCTCAGCGCCAAGGAAGTTCACACGCTCGCGATCGTCACGGCGCTTGGACGCCACCACGAGTCGCCCAAGCGCGAACTGACCGACGCCGAGCTGGACGCCCGCCGCATCCAAGACGAGCAGGACGCGGCGATGTTCATCACCGCCGCGTTCGCTGGCCTTCGCCTGGGGGAGCTGCGCGCCCTGCGCTGGAGCGACATCGATTTCGAGCTGCACGTCATCCACATACGCCGGGCGTTCACGCTCAAGCTCGAGGACGTTCCCAAGTCCGGGCGCGTGCGCGCGACACCGATGGTCGATCAAGTCGCCCGCGCGCTCAAAGACCTCGCGCGCCGCGAGCGCTACACCACCGATCAAGACCTCGTGTTCCCCTCGCCCGACGGCGACTACCTGGAGGACTCGGCGCTTCGCCGCCGCTACTACAAGGCGCTGAAAGCCGCCAAGATCGAGCACCTGCGCTTCCACGACCTGCGCCACACGTTCGGCACCCTCGCCGTGCAGGAGTTCGCGCTCTCCGACGTCAAGGCGTACATGGGGCACGCCGACATCACCACCACCATGATCTATGTCCACCACATACCCCAGCACGACGCCGCCGATCGCCTGTCGGCACGGCTGGCGAAGACCTCGGGCGCAGCCGCCGCTCTCGGCCGCGCCGCGGCGCAGGCGCGCTGACGTGTCCGCCTGAGCTTCGGGTGTGCGGCGAAAGGCACGAGTCTGGACTTGTACGAGGCCGAAGTGGAAGGCGCGTCAGCGCTACAATGACGCACATGGAGCTTGTGGGTATCCGTGAGATGCGCCAGAACCTCAGCCGCTACGCCCAGCGGGCTCGACACGGGGAGTCGTTTCTGATCACCGATCGCGGCCAGGAGGTCGCACAGCTCACGCCTGCCCCCGGACGCGCTTCGGCCATAGACCGGCTCGTCGCCGAACGGGGAGCCATGCGCGGGCAGGGCAATCTGCTTGACGTTCTGGACGAGCTGCCCGCGCCGATTGCAGGTCCGCCCTCTAGCGAGGTGCTGGACGAGCTGCGCTCAGAGCGCCTGTAGAGCGCTTGCCCGACTACCTCGACACCTCGGCCTTCATCAAGCTCGTGCGCTCCGAGCCCGAGAGCCCTGCCCTGCGCCGCGAGCTGGCCGGCAGAGAGCTCCTCAGCAGTGCCCTGCTCACCGTGGAGGGACGCCGCGCCGCCAGGCGCTACGGCGAGCTGGCCGCCAGACGCGCGCGGGCTGCCCTGACTGCCATCACGCTGATCCCGCTCGATCAGCCGATCCTCGACGCCGCTGCCGAGTTGGACCCAGCCGAGCTGCGCTCACTCGACGCCCTGCACCTGGCAACCGTCGTGAGCCTGGGCGAGGACCTCGGGCGTCTGTACTGCTATGACGCTCGCCTCGGGGACGCTGCGCAGGCTCTTGGCATCGAGGTCTCTCAGCCCTACTGAGACGCCGCCCGAAGACGCACTCGGCGACTCCGCCAGCGGCAGACTTCGCCGGTGTCAGCGCTCGCACTCTGGCGAGGAGAACCACTGGAGGCAGCGACTACCTATGGTCCGAGGAGGAGACACGCAATCTCCCGCAACGCTTGTCGATCTACTTGAGCGAGTGGGACCGACGCGGCTTGGGCGCGGCGACGCGCGAGGCGCACTCCAAATGGCCGAGCAAGCCATCGCCCTCGACGGACTGCACGAGCTGAGCTGGCGCCTCGCACTCCAAGCCGAACACTCCCTCGGGCTACGCGACTGCCCTACACGCCCACGACGTGCTCCGTCGCATTCCGCACGTGTTTGAGCCGCCGATCTGGGGTGCTTCCGAGAACCGGTTGGGCGTAGGCTGCAAGCGTCATGCGGTGGGCGCCGGATCGAGAGGACAGGGCAGCGTGGAGCGCGGCGGGTGGAGTCGTGACCATCGCCGCCGCAGCCGTAGCCGTGGTTTCGCCGCTCTGGCCACTATTCGCCGCTCTTGCCGCCCTCGGCTTCTATTGCGTGCTGGCTCCACTTCTGCACCGGTGGCCGTGGCAGCCGGCCGAGCCGTTCTCTTCCTTTGAGCTATGGCTTCAGGGGCGTATACAGGCAGCCGCGACCATCGCTCGTCAACGGGAGGTTCGGGGAGACAAACAGTATCTCCACATGATGGAGGAGTGGCACAACACGAACGCCTTCGAGATGGTGTTCAAAAACGGCGCGTCCCATCTTGTCGGCAGCTACCAAGGCGACGATGTAGAGGCCCCACATGATGAGCGCTATTACATACAGCGGCTTGCATGGCTGGAGGACACGTTCCGCAAGCTACGGAAATGAGCGTCACGTCAGCTTGCCGTCCTGGGATCGGTCACCATCCGCCAGTGCATTCGTAGCTCCAGCCGGTCGAGGTCAGTTCCACCTTGGCCTCTGTTTCTCCTATCTCCCTTTCGATGCTCTCACGTTCGTGTTCCGACATCGTTTCTCCTCGTTCGTGTTCGCGTTCCCGTAGGCGGGCGGTGGCTTCCTTCCGACACGCTTTGACGTCTATGACTTCCTGCTGAGCCGCGGTGGCCGCCTCGCCCTTTGACTCGGCCGCGGTTTTATCTCTTGCTTCGGCCGTCGGTGCCGCTTCGGCTTCCGCCTGTTCCTTCGAGATGAACGTAAAGAGCCAGTTGCCACTGCTGTAGATGGCTTCTTCCCGCTTACCTTCGTCGGACCAGGTCGCCTGGTTACCTGTGACGGTTATCTGGGGCTGGTCAATCTTGGCTCTCAGCTTGGCCCATTCGGCTTCGGTCGTCTGGCGGTGGGCAAGAATGACAGCCGCCTGGCACGCTGCCTGATCGTAGGAGACCGCCCGACTACAGGCAGCCGCCACCCGTCCGGCCCTCATGTCGTTGAAGAGCGCGGTGTACGCAGCCCGAACGCCCGAGGCGTTCCTATTACTGGTGATACCGTTGGGGCCGATGCTGTAACTATCAACGCGGTAGCCGGTGACTGCGAGGGCGACAGCGACGAGCACGAGGACTGCGAGGATGAGGGTGCTAATCTTGCCGAACATTGGGAGGTTCACTCTCCG
>JBKQHH010000046.1:0-2844 GCA_052148875.1 Solirubrobacteraceae bacterium | reverse complement strand
CGACGGTCGCCGAGGAGGAGTACCTGCAGATCCTCTTCTGGCTGCAGGAGGCCGGCCTGCCCATGACCGGCGCCAACGTCGCCCGCGCCATGCAGCTGTCCCCGCCCACCGTCCACGAGATGATCGGGCGCCTCGAGCGCGACGGCTACATCACGCGCGGCTCAGACCGCGCCATCGCCTTCACCCACAGCGGCGCCCAGCACGCCGAGGGCATCGTCCGCCGCCACCGCCTCATCGAGCGCTTCCTCACCGACGTGCTCGGCGTGCCCTGGGACGAGGTCCACGAGGAGGCCGAGCGCCTCGAGCACGCCATGTCGCCCGTGCTCGAGGAGCGCATGCTCGCCGCCATCGGCGACGCCAAGACCTGCCCGCACGGCCACCCCATCGTCGCCGGCGCGCGTCTCGCGGGTGTGCCGCTCGCCGACGTCGACGTCGGCGCCAGCGTGCGCGTGCTGCGCTTCGAGAACGAGGCCGAGGACCTGCTGCACTACCTCAAGGCATCCGGGCTCGAGCCTGGGCTGGAGGCCGTCATGGCCGAGCGCGGGCCCGAGCACGTCGAGCTGCAGGCCGCCGACGGCCGGCGCATCGGCGTCACCGCCAGCGTCGCCGAGACCGTCTCCGTCATCGCCGACCCCT
The DNA here is from genome assembly GCA_052148875.1 of Solirubrobacteraceae bacterium. Classification (GTDB taxonomy): domain Bacteria; phylum Actinomycetota; class Thermoleophilia; order Solirubrobacterales; family Solirubrobacteraceae; genus Palsa-744. Next base: position 2,208 of record JBKQHH010000046.1, on the reverse strand, counting down.
CGCCGCCGCCGCGCACCGCGCTGCCCGAGCAGCTTGTCCTCGGGCAGCGCTACGGGCGCTGATCTTTTCGACAACAGCCGTCAGGTGAAGATCGTCACCGAGTCACTGCCCACCAGGGTGAATTCGAGTTCTCCTTTCACCGCAACTGGGGTCGTGCCGATCTTGAGTTCGTCGACCGTCGTCGTGAGGTTGTCTTCGATTTCTTTGAAGAGCTGTTCGAGCGAGCCGTTGACGCCGAGGACCTCCCTGAAGGACGTGAGCGACGTGTCGATGTACGGCCCCGGTATTTCCCCGATCACCCCTTTTTTCACCACATATTTTCCGGCCGTCACGGGACAGGGCGTACCGCTGAATTCTATTTCCGTGAAGGTGCCCGAGCTCGTCTTCATGTGGAGCAGCACGTCGGGGGATCCGGGTTCGTAGTAGCCGATCTCGCCTTCCGCGCCGGTGACCTTCAGCGATCCGTGCAGCTTGGAGCCGTTGACGGAGCACGTTTTTTCGAAGCCCGGAGCTTTGCATTCTTCGTACGTGAGGGCAACGCTTTTCATCCACGCGATGCCGCTGACGTCGAGGATTTCGCCGCTGCCCGTGGCGGTTTCGCATTCGACGTCCGGATGGCTGTTGCGGTAGTAGATCAGCGTCGGAGCGGCCGTAGACGGCATCTTGATGCTGACGTCCACAGGTGGGAGATTTGGGCCGCTGAATAAGAACTCCGGCCCTATCCTGGCCGCGGCCGTCGAAGCGGCCGCTGTGCCGATGGTGATCGTGGCCGCGACGAGCACGCTGGCCGATCGTAGACGACGCATAGCTCTATTCTCCTAGTATTTGGACTTATTCAAGTTCCATGAACTCTACTACCGGAGAGGGCCATGCTCAAGGCGAGCGCACGCCATGGCGAGCGCAGGTCGAGGCGAGCCGCAGCGCCGAGGGGCCGAAAGACGCTCAGAGCGAGCGGTACGCCTCGGCCAGCCGCGCGACGCCCGTGTCGATCTGCTCGGGCGTGACGCCCGAGTAGGCCAGGCGCAGCGTGTTCTCGCCGCCCTCCAGCAGGAAGTCGGTGCCCTTCACGAACGCCACGCCGCGCTCCGCCGCCGCCTGGTAGAGCGCGGCCACGTCGGTGCCCTCGGGCAGCGTCACCCACATGAAGTAGCCGCCCTGCGGCACCACGAACTCCGCCTCCGCCAGCTCGCTGCGCAGCGCGTGCGCGAGCGCCTGCGCGCGTTGCGACAGCGCCGCCTTGACCGTCTCGATCGAGCGCTCGATCGCGCCCGACGCGCAGAACTCGTAAACGATCGACTGCGCCACCATGTTCGGCGAGATGTACGTGTTAGTCGCCAGCTGCGCCACCGCCGCGATCAGGTCCGGCGGGCCCACCAGGTAGCCCACGCGGATGCCCGGGCACACCGTCTTCGAGAACGACGACGCGTACACCACCCGCTCCGGGTCCATCGACAGCATCGTCGGCAGCGTCTCGCCGCTGAAGCGCAGCTCCACGTACGGGTCGTCCTCGAACACCATGAAGCCGTGGTCCGCCGCCAGCTCCAGCAGCCGCCTGCGCTTCTCGAACGACAGCGTGTACCCCGCCGGGTTCTGGAAGTTGGGGATGATGTGCGCGAGCGTCGGCTGCACGCCGCCGCTGCCTGTCAGCAGGGCGGCGAGCGCGTCCGTGTCGATGCCGTCCGGCTGCAGCTCGACCGCGTGCACGCGCGCTCCGCGCCCGCGCAGCGACAGCAGCGTGCGGTCGTACGTTGGCCGCTCCACGATCACCTCGTCGCCCTCGCGCACCAGCTGCTCGAACAGGAACGCGTCCGCCTGCATCGACCCGTTCGTCACCAGCACGCGCTCCGGCTCCACCCCGTGGCGGTCGGCGATCCAGCTGCGCAGCCGCGGGTAGCCGACCGACGTGCCGTACGCGGTCGTCCCTCCCGGGTCGCTTTCGAACGCGCGCACGGCCGCGTCGCGCAGGCCGTCCACGTCGACGATATCCAGCGACGGCGCGCCGCGCGCGAAGGAGATCGTGGGGCCGGTCGTCGTTGGCACAGCGGCGTAGCTTAGGCGTCCGAGCAGCTCGTCGTAGTCGTGGGTCAGCTCGCGCGCCGCGCTCTCCAGCCGATCGCGGAAGCGCAGCAGCTCCGACGCGCTCGGCGGCTGCGGTGCGCTGGGAGGCTGCGGTGCGTGCGGCGGCCGTGGCGCGCGCGGCGGCGGCGA
>JBKQHH010000045.1:0-27213 GCA_052148875.1 Solirubrobacteraceae bacterium | reverse complement strand
GCGCGTCGATCTCCTCGGAGATGCGCATCGCGCCGAGCTCCGCCACGATCCCGGTGCCGACCTTCGCGGACATCATGTACCCGAACGCGTACGGCACCGCCTCCCGCAGGTTGCACCACGCCGCGAAGATCCCCGCGTAGTTCGGCGTGCCGGTCGACTCGGTGAAGTACGCGCCCTCGATCCCGCACGTGCCCAGGCCGGTGATGAACACGAGCGACCAGATGACGAGCGTCGAGCCGACGATCAGGATCCCCGCCTGGCGCAGCGACTCGCCGAAGAAGCGGAACACGCGCAGGCTCCAAACGTCCCGCACGATGCGGCCGGTGAAGCCGCCGATCTCGCCGGCGGCGGCGAGCCATTCGCGCGGCATCGCAAGCAGTTCGTTCACTCGATCACCGACATCTGGGCCAAGCTCCCGCGTGGTAGGGGCAGGTGGGCGCCGCCGCTCCGCCCCCACTCGCGTGAACCTAGAGAAGGGCCGTCGGTACGCCAAGAGGTGTTTTTCTCTGGCTTACCGGCAGCTCCAGCGCGGAGCGTCGCGGAGTCCGACCTGATCGAGTCCGCATTCTCATGCCGCTTTTCAGCGGCGGCGGCGAGGATCAAGAACGGCAACTCACTGGAGAGTCCAGTGTTCCCGGCGCCAAAGCTGATATATCGAACTATGATCTATATATCAGCCACCTGAACTTCCTCCCAAGGGAGGCTACCGAAGACACACGGAAAACGAGGTGCCAATGTCCAGAACCAGTTCAACCACCACCAAAGCCTCCAGCAACGGGCTGGAGCCCGCCTGGTCGATCCCGAGCCTGCGCGAGCCGCGCTACTCGCAGTCGCTGGAGCGCGGCCTTGCGATCCTCGGCTGCTTCACGCCCAGGCGTCCCGTGCTGGGGATCGCCGACATCGCGGATGACCTCGGTATGAGCCGCTCGACGACGCACCGGTATGTGATCACGCTGGTCGCGCTGGGGTATCTGGAGCAGGGCGCGTCGCGCAAGTACCGGCTGGGGTTGCGCGTGACCGACCTGGGGATGTCGGCGTTGAACTCGACGGGGTTGCGCGAGCACGCGCACCCGTATCTGGAGGAGCTGCGCCAGCGGACGTCATACACGACGAGCCTCGGCGTGCTCGACGGCACCGACGTCCTGTTCGTGGATCGCGTGCGCAGCTTCCGCCGCGGACGGAACGAGAATGGCCTGGATCTGCACACGGGCTCGCGGCTGCCGGCGTACTGCACGTCGATCGGCAAGCTGCTGCTGGCGAACCTGCCCGAGGCCGAGCAGCGCGAGCTGATCGGCCAGGCGAAGCTCACGAAGCGTGGCCCGAACACGATCACGAGCAAGAAAGCGCTGCGTGACGAGCTCGACGAGATCCACGCGGCGGGGTTCGCCGTCGATGACCAGGAGCTCGCCGCGGAGGTGTACGCGATCGCCGTGCCCGTGCGCAACGAGGCCCGCGACGTCGTCGCCGGGGTCGCGCTCGCCGCGCCCAGCTCGGCGATCTCGCTGGAGGAGCTCGTCGTCGCGCTCGGCCCGCACGTCGTGTCCACCGCCGATCGCATCTCCGCCCGCCTCGGCTACAGACGCAACGACGAGAAAGGCTAGTCGCCCAGCGCGTTGCGACTGATGGTCCTGGGCAAGCTCCCCCTGGGCTGATCCGCGGTCGGTCGAGGGGCCGTCACAAGGACGAGCCCCCGATCTAATGGGTGTGGACGATGCAGCCCGACCCGAACGATGCGCAGGCCCTTCTCGGCGCGGCGCGTTCTGATGCCCAGGCCTTCGCCGCGTTCTACCGACTGTTCGAGCGGCCGGTGCTCGGCTTCTTCATGCGGGCCACCGGTCGACCGGAGCTCGCCGCGGATCTCACGGCGGAGACCTTCGCTCGCGCGCTCGAGTCCGTGGGAAGCTACGACCCCGCGAGGGGCCGGGCCGACCAGTGGCTGTTCGGGATCGCGCGCAACGTCCTGAGATCGAGCTATCGCGAGGGCCGGGTCGAGTCGGCCGCCCGCGAGCGGCTCCGCCTGCCGACGCTGGTCCTCGACGATCACGCCAGTGAGACGATCGCACGGCTGGCGGAGGGCGAGCAGCGGGCGACCGTCGCGATCGCGCGCCTGCCCGAGGGGCAGCGGCGCGCGATCCACGCCCGCATCGTGCAGGACCGCGACTACGCGGAGATAGCAGGGGAGCTGCACTGCTCGGAGGCCGTCGTACGGCAACGGGTCAGTCGCGGGCTTCGCACCCTACGAGCAAGATTGGCCGGTGAACGATGAGCATCCTCCCACAGCTCGAGCGCGACCTTCTCGAGGCGGCCAACCACAGGCTCTCCGCCGGCGGCGACGGTCGCGCCGAGCCGTCGGCCACTCGCCTCCTCGGCGGTCGCGGTCGGGGGCGCCGGCTGCGTCTGCTGGTGCTCGCGTTCGGCTGCGTGCTCGCCACCGCCACGATCGCCCTCGCCGCCACCGGCGTGATCCTCACCGGAGCGCCCGTCCGCCCGGAAGGCCCGCTGAACCCGAGTGTCGGCGAGGGCGTCCCCGCACCCGGCGCGTCACGGCTGCTGCCCCTGCGCGTGCCCGATCCCGAAGGCGGCCCGCCGTGGGGGATGCGGATCGTCCGCACCACCCGCGGCGAGGTCTGCGAGCAGGTCGGTCGCGTACAGGACGGGCAGCTCGGCGAGCTTGGGATCGACGGGGTCTTCCACGACGACGGACGCTTCCACCCGATGTCCGCGGATGTCTTGTCTGAAACCAGCGGAGTCGGCAGGAAGGTCCTCGACGACGACGCCACCGAGAGCGTCAGCTGCCAGCTCGCCGGCCAGGTCACCGCAGGCGAGCACCTGGGCGTCGACCGCAGCGCCGGCGCCGCGGACGGGCACGAACGGGCGATCCCGAGGAGCGAGTTGCGCGACGTCTCCTTCGGCGTCCTCGGGCGAGACGCCGTGAGCGTCAGCTACCGCGACGGCGCCGCCGATCGCACCGACGCGGTGCTGGCGCCGATCGGCGCCTACCTGATCGTGCAGCGGATCGCTCCCCACCAGCAGGTGGGATCGGGGTACGGAAGCCTCGGCACCGAAGGCGACCTGCTTCCCTCCGCGCCGCTCACAGCGATCGCCTATCGACTGGACGGGAGGCTCTGCCAGCGAGGACCCATCCTGCCCCCCGGGGTCGCCCGGCGCCTCGCCGATCCCTGTCCCCAGCCGCACCGGCCGGCCGGCCGCCACGCGCCGCCGCGTGACCTGCACGAGCCGCTGCGTGTGCAGCTGCAGATCAGCCACGATCTCATCACAGGGGTCCAGCTGAGCTTCACCGCGCCGCTCGCGGTCACCAGCGCCAGGGAAGACTACGAGATCCGCATCCCCGACAACTCGTGTGACCGGGCCGCCGTTCCGGGCCGCGGGCCCGGGGTCGACCGTGGGCAGGGGTACGGCGGTACCTCCCTCGACCGCGACGTCGCCCGCGGTTCGACGGTGACGCAGTCGCTGTCCGGCTTCGCGCTCTTCTCCGGGCTCTGCGGACGCCCACCGTTCACGACACGCTGGACGAGACGCTCGGCCACGCTCGAAGTGCTCTACCGGCGTGGCGAAGGAGAAGGCTCGGTGCTCGTCGGCAGCGCCACCGTCCGCCAGCCGCCCGGCACCCGCCCCGAGCCGGAACCGGTCGGGCCGCGCCATCGCCATGCTCGCTAGCACGCCCGGCCCCGCGCGGGCGTCGCTATCGTGCGAGCGGTGCCTCGCCCCTCGCCGTCGCTGATCGAGTTCCCCGCCGACGATCCGGATCGTGCGCGGCGCTTCTGGGGCGAGCTGCTCGGCGTCGAGCTGGATCTCCGAGAGGATGGGGAGGGGGAGGGCTGGCAGACGCATGCCGACGCCCCGGCGGTCGGCGTCCATGCCCGCGGACGGGGCCCCGGCGATTCGTTCTCGCTGCCCTACTTCGCCGTGAGCGACATCGGCGAGGCGCTCGAGCGGGTGCAGACGCTGGGCGGAAGCGTCATCCATCCGGGGCGGCGGTGGGCGATCTGCAAGGACTCCGAGGGAAGCCCCTTCGGGCTCTCCCAGGCTCTCCCGGCGGGGTAGCTCCCCGCGGATCCGCGCCCGTCGCCGCGGCGCGTTCGCCAGCGTGGGGCTATCGAGCCGTCGCCGCGCGGCTGCTCCGTGCGAGCTCTCCTACGAGGAACTCGATCGAGCGCTCGAGCTGCTGGATGCTGGCTGCGTCGACCCGCTCGAGCCCCACCGCGCGGTTGACCCACGCGTTGATCTCGCGGTGGCTGCGACCGTCGCGGCGGTGCAGTTCGGCCACCAGACGGCTGCGTTCCTGACGCAGGCCCTCGCGGCGCTCGAACGCCGGGATCGCGGCTGGTGCGGGCGGGGGCGGTGGTTGCCGGCGGGGGACAGCGGACGGGGCTCGCTGAGGGGGTCCGAACAGGGTCATCTGCGCGGCGAACTCGGCGCTCAGGGGCACGAACTCGGCGCTCGGAGACGGCTCGCTCGCGCGCCGCTCGGAGGGCTGCACCCAATCCGCTTCGGGCTCGTCGCGGTGGAGCGCGTGGCGCAGCTCCGTTTCGATCTCCGCGGCGTGGCCGCGCAGCGTCTGCTCGGCCGGCAGATACAGCCAGCTCGGCTCGGCTTCCCTGCCGGGGATCGTGCGCACGAAGCGCCCGACGATCTGGCGGAAGATCAGCGGCGTCTTGGCTGCGGTCGCGTACACGCCGACGCGCAGCCGCGGGATGTCGACGCCCTCGGAGACCATGTTCACGGCCACGATCCAAGGCTCGCGCGAGCCGCGGAAGTCCGCGAGCTTGCGCGCCGCGTTCGCCTCCGTGTGGAGCACCACCAGCGGTGGGCGCCCGGTCACATCGCCGAGGAGCTTCGCGACCCGGCGGGCGTGGGTGGCGTCGGCCGCGACCGCGAGGCCGCCCGCGTCGCGGTGGCCGGCCGCGCGCAGCGTGCGCAGCTTGGCGTCGGCCTCGCGCAGGATGCGCGGCAGGCCGTCGGGCAGCTCGGTCGAGATCGCGGTGCGGTAGCGGCGGCTCGCCTCGCGCGCGCTCAGCACCGTCTCGAACGACGATTCGATCACGTCCTCGCCGCTGCGCCACGACAGCGTCCCGTCGAACGTGACGAACGCCACCGGGCGGCAGACTCCGTCGGCGACCGCCTCCGCGTAGGTGTATGAGACGTCCGGGACGACCAGGCCCTCGGCGTCGTAGCGCACGCCGGGAATCGGCGTCGCGTCGGAGCGAAACGGGGTGCCCGACAGCAGCAGCCAGCGCCGCGCCGACGCAAACGCACGCAGGAAGCCGGCGCCCCACGCCAGGTCCTCGCCGAGATGGTGCGCCTCGTCGACGATCACGAGCGTGTCCGCGGAGACCTTCGCCGCCCAGCCGCCCGGATCGCTGGCGACGCGCGCGTAGGTGACCGCCACGCCGTGGAAGTCACGCGGTGGGTGCGGGCCACGGGCGTCCGGCTGCAGCTGCACGCCGAGCACCGCCGCGGCGGCCGCCCACTGGCGCGTGAGCGGCGTCGTCGGGCACAGCACCACGATGCGCCCCGCGACCCCTTTCGAAAGCAGGTCCCCGGCGAGCTCGAGCGCGGGGCGCGTCTTGCCGGCGCCCGGCGCGGCCGAGATCAGGAACGGGCCCTCGCGCCAGCCGGCGAGGCGGTCGAGCGCGTGGCGTTGCCACGCGCGCAGCGATGTCGAGGGGGAGCGCGTCAAAGAGCCCGGCATCCTGCGGCACGGCACGGACGGATCGACAAGCGCACCGGCCGCGCCGCCGACCTCGAGCCACCTGGCCGCGCCGGTCATGCCGAGCCGCGACCGCGCGAGGGATAGAGTGGACGCCATGGATGCGGATGCGATCGGCACGCTCGTCAGACGCCTGGCCCGGCCGCACGCGTCCGGGGGCATGGCGATCGAGCGCTCCGTGATCCTCGCCGAGGGCGCTGACGCCGCGGCGATCATGACGTGGATAGCCGACCACGACGGCGTCGCCGACGCGACCCTGGCCACCGCTCCCAGCAGCGGTCTGCACGGCCCGCGTGGCAACGTCGGCACGGCGCAGCGGCCGGGTCCTCCGCGCCGGTTCGTGCTGCCCGCGCGCGCGTTCGACTGAGCCGTCGACGCGATCGCGATCGCCGGCTCACGCGCGACGGCCGCCCACCGCGCGATCCATCGAGGGCGGCCGGCTGCGCTCTCAGATGAACGTCTGAGACAGAAACATATCTTCCAGAATCCGCTCCGCACAGCCAGAGTTCGTCCCGTACAGGAAAATCATTGCGGGAAACGGCAGACACCTCATGTCGCGGCATGAGCGGAGGTCTCCTCGTGGGATTGCCCCAAAGAGCGCGCACACCGATCGAGGTCCGTAAGGCGGAGCGTGAGCTGTTCTTCTGGACGGCCCGTCAGACCGTCAAGCTGGTGGTGCTCGCGGCCGTCGCCGCCTACCTGGTCGTGTCGCTCGCCCAGGGGCGGATCCCAGGAGGCGAGCTGCTCCTGCGCGTTCTCTAGCGCGCCGGCGGTCGCGCCGGGCGCCGCGCTCCTGCTCCCCGCCCATCCCGCGTCGCCGTCGGCGGACGGGTAGAGCGACCGCCGGGCGATCGCGTGAGGACCCGGCTCGACTAGCTCCGGGTCCTCACGCTCGACACGCAAGGCACTGCACACCTACTCCTGACAACCTCACGCGCTACCAGCGCCTGCGGCCCGGCGCGCTCGTACGGCTACCGACCAACTGCAGCGCGCCAAGCCGGTCGTGGCGCCCGCAAGCGTAGTCGAAGCGCAGACTACTGTCAGCATGGGTGTGAGACCCTGCAAGATCGCGTGCAGGGCGCTGTGGCGGTCCCCTGAGAGGGCGTCGGTCACAGATCGCCGCGAAGACTGAACTGGTGGGTGGTGATGGTCGCGACGAACGAGCCCAGTGACGAGCAGCTGCTGGTGGCGGCGCTGCATGACGAGGACGCGTTCGCGGCGTTCTACGCGCGCTTCGAGCGCCCGGTCCTCGCGTTCTTCGTCCGCGCGGTGGGCCGCGGCGAGGTGGCCGCCGACCTCACCGCGGAGGTGTTCGCGGCCGCGCTCGACTCGCTCGAGCGCTTCGATCCGGCGCTCGGCCGGGCCGGCGCGTGGCTGTTCGGGATCGCGCGCAACGTGCTCGCGCGCAGCCGCGAACGCGGCCGCGTCGAAGACCGCGCGCGGCGGCGCATGGGCATGGGCGTCCTCACGCTCGACGACCGCTCGCTCGAGCGGATCGAGGCGCTCCTGGACTCCGGCGACGGGGCGCTCGCGCTGCTCGAGGAGCTGCCCGACGCGCAGCGTCAGGCGATCGTCGCGCGCGTCGTGCACGAGCGCGACTACCAGGACATCGCCGGCGAGCTGCACTGCTCTGCGAGCGTCGTCAGAAAGCGCGTCAGCCGCGGCCTCGCCGCGCTGCGCACGAGGATGCAGGAGGGTTCATGAGTCTGCTGCTGCCCGAGCTCGAGCGCCAGCTGCGAGCCGCCGCACGCGCCCGCCGCGGCAGCGAGCGGCGGCCGCTCCGTCGCGCGCGCCTGCGCCCGCCGGCGCTCGCGCTCGCCACCGCGCTGGCGCTCGCGCTGGCCGCCGTGATCGTCGTGTCGGCGATCGGCGGCGGTCGCACGTCGGCCTCCGCCGCCGCGCTCGAGCGTGCCGCGCTGGCCGCACAGCGCGGACTCGCCGCACCGTCGCTCGCCCCGGGGCAGTACTGGTACACGCGCACGATCCAGGCGAGCACTACCGGTGTCAGCTTCTACGGGGCGCCGGCGCCCGCCTCCGCGCCGGCGCCCGGCGCGGGCGCTCGCCTGCGGCGCCTGCCGGCGCCGGCGCTGATCCAGACGCGGGAGCTTCAGGAAGCGTGGGTGCGCACGGACGGCTCCGGGCGCGTGCGCAACGTCACCGAGAGCCCGGCGCGGTTCTTCGGCGCCCCCGCCGACAGGCTGCGCTGGCAGGCCGGCGCCGCGCGCGCGCCCGGACCGGTGCCCGTCGACGAGACGCTGCCCGGCGGCGCCGGCTACCGCTCGCCGCTCGGCCCGCTCAGCTATGCGCAGGTGCTCGCCCTGCCCACCGATCCGGCGGCGATGCTCGCCCGCATCCGCGCGGCCGCGCTGAGCTCCCAGCGCGAGATCCGGCGCCTCGCGCCGGGCTCGCCGCTGGCCGAACAGTCGCTGACGCAGGTGGAGCTCCAGGTGATCGCCGGCGCGCTCGTGGACCTCCCGCTGACGCCCGCCGCGCGCGCCGCGGTCTACCGCGCGATGAAGTACCTCCCGGGGGTGACGTACACGGCCGACGTCCGCGATCCGCTGGGGCGCCGCGGCGCGGCGCTGAGCAGCCCGGGGTCGATCGCGTTCATCGACGCCTCCGGCGCGCTGAGCGGACGCCGGCGGGTCACCGACGAGCTCGTCTTCGATCCCCGCAGCGGGGCGCTGCTCGCCCAGCAGAGCCTGCTCGACCAGCCCATCTCGAGCGTCGGGCTGCCCGCGGGCTATCCCGTCCAGTACTCCGCATACGTCGTCTCCGCCAGCGTCGACACGACCGCCGAAGGCTTCGTCTCGCGCACCGGCGCCGGGCGGCCGCGGCTGCTGGCGGTCCCGAGCGCGCCGAGCTGCGAAAGCGCCGGTCCACCGGCGCCGCGGCTCGTCGGCGCGCCGATACCGAGCACGCTCCTGCGCGACTTCTCCGTGCTGCGCCGGCCGGGCGAAATGCCCGCCCAGCTCCTCGGGCGCATCGCCGGCGGCGAGTTCGGCTTCGAGCTCGCCGCCGTCTTCAGGAGCTCGATCCACCTCGTGCGCAGCACGCCCGGCGGCGCCCGCGACTACATGCTCGTCGGCTACCGCGCCGCCCCGCCGCCGCTCGGGCCCCGTCGCTGCCTGCCCGGTCTCAGCAGCGCTCAGTACAGGCACGACGTCCAGGCGCAGCGAAGAGCGCGGCACGCCAAGCCCCAGGCGGTGCTGTGCGTGTTCGAGCTCGGCGGCAGCCTCGGGTTCTCGTGCCTGTCGCCGGCCGACGTCGACTCGATCGACTACGCGACCTCCGACTACGGACGCCCGCCCGCCACCGTCACCGGGATCGTCCCCGACGGCGTCGCCGCGGTCCAGGCCTCCTACCCGGACGGGCGGCGGGTGGACGCGCCGGTCGCGCACAACCTGCTGATCTACCGCGTCGGGCTGCCCGCCCCCGGCGCCCAGCCATCCGCGGTCGCCTGGCTCGACGCTCGCGGGCACGTCATCCGGCGTCTGCGCGCATCGTCGCCATAGCGCCCGCCGTCACAGGATCGCCGGCCCGCGGCACTCTATGGCCAATGGACGATGCGGATGCGTTCTCGCTTCTCTACGAGCGCGAGGGAGAGTCGGTGCTGATCTTCCTGGCTCGTCGCACGATCGATGCGGAGGTCGCCGTCGATCTGACGGCGGAGACTTTCGCGCTCGCGTTGCGCTCGTGGGCGACGTTGCGCACGCTCGCGCCCGAGCAGCGGCGGGCGTGGCTGTTCACGGTCGCCCGTCGCCAGTACGCGCGGTATGTGCGCAGGGCCCGCGTCGAGCGTCGCGCCGTCGAGCGTCTGGGCATCCAGATCCCGGCCGTGCAGCACGAGGACCTGCTGCTGATCGAGGAGCGCGCGGGCCTTGACGAGCTGCGCGCCGCCCTGGGTCAGGAGCTGCGCCGCCTCAGCCGCGATCAGCGCGACGCGCTGCAGCTGCGCGTGGTCGAGGAGCGTCCCTACGAAGAGGTCGCGCGGCGCCTCGGCGTCAGCGAGCAGACCGCGCGGGCGCGCGTCTCGCGTGGCCTGCGAACGCTGATGGCGGCGCTGGAGCCGTCTCCGAGCGCCGGTGGGGAGGCGCCGTGAACGCCCGCCCGCAGATCCTCGTCGAGCTGGGCGCCGAGCTCGAGCGCGCCGCTCGGCGCACGCTGAGCGCCCCGCCGCCGCGGCGGCGTCTGCGGCGGGTGAGCCCGGCGCTCGCCGTCGCGCTCGCCGTCCTGCTCGTGCTCGCCGCCGTCGCGGCGGCCACGGTGCTGTTGATCGCCGAAGGCAGTCCGCTGCCCGCGCCGCACGCCGCCGATCTCTCGCCGTGGGAGAACCCGGTTCCCGGAAGCGTGCGGCTGGCCGGCCTCGACGCGCCCGATCCCAGCGGCGGGCCTGTGTGGGACATCCGTCTCTCGCGCAGCAGGACGGGGGAGACGTGCACCGCCGTCGGCCAGCTCTTCGACGGCAGGTTCGGGGTCGTCGGTCTCGACCACGTCTTCCGCGCGCTGCCGGTCGGCGGAGTGGACGCGTGCGGGGTCCCCGGGATCGCCGGGCCGGTGCTCGCCGGCGCGCGCGTGTTCGCGGGACGCGCCGCCGGCGAAGCGCGCACCGTCGTCAACGGTGTCGCCGGGGCCGGCGCTCGCTCGGTGACCGCCTACGGGCCGGACGGCGCCCGTCGCCTGCGCCTCGGCCCGCAGGGCAGCTTCATCACCGTCTATCGCGGCTACCTCGAAGAAGCGCGCCCGCGGATCGTCGTCGTGGACGCGCACGGGCGCTCGCGCACGATCGCGTTCGCCAGCTCGGCCGCGTTCGAAGCCGCCGACCCCGACGGCGGCGCGCCGTGGCGCATCGGCGGCGGGGCCGCCATCGGAACGCCCGGCGCCCACCCCGACGAGAACTGCGCCCAGGCCTCGCAGGAGGCCGGCCGCACGAACCCCGGTGGACCGATCGACACGGCGCTGTCTCCCGAGATCTGCGGACGCCTCGCCAGCCAGCCGCTGTTCGTGTCGATCCGGCGCTTCGATCCGGGCGACGGGCAGGGCGGCGGAACCCCCTGGGGTGAGAATCCCGCGCGGACGCTCGTCTACGGGGCGGCCGCGCCGCGCGTGCGCAGCCTCACGCTGCTGGGCGCCGGGGCGGCCCGTCAGCTGCCGATCGACGCGCACGGCGGCGTCTTCCTGGCGGTGCTCGACGGACACGTCGACCCGCGCTCGCTGACGCTCGTAGCGAGCCTGCGCGACGGGCGCACGGTGCGCTACACCCACTCCAGCACGCTGTTCGACGCAACCACCGGCAAGCGCCTGGGCGAAGCGCCTGTCGAGCCATACCGGGCGCTCGCACACACGGGCCGCCCGTTCCCGGCGCTCGAGGACCCGATCCCGGCCACGGTCGCGCAGACGCAGCGCGCCGCCGACCCGGCCGGCGCGGCCGCGTGGGTGCTGCGCAGCTGGCAGGGCAACGTCGACCCGCGAGCGAGCTTCGGCGGACGCGCCCACCCCACGCGCTTCTACTGCTGGCAGGCCGGTGTGATCGAAGCCGGCCGCCTCGTCGAGCCCGTCCCGGGCGCCACCCCCGTGCCCCTGTCGGTGTCCGGTGCGCCTGCGGTCGGCGGCGGCGAAAGCGAATGCAGGGGCTTGGGGGCGCCGAGCGCGGAAAGCCTCACCCCGCAGGTGCAGACATACGCCGACGACGCCAGCGCGTACGCACCGCGTCCCGCCCGCACGGTGGTCACGGGCGTCGTCCTGCCCCCCGCCACAGATCCCGTGCTGCTCGGAGCCGGAGCGCCGCGAGCGCTCTCCACGGATGCCAATCACGCGTATCTGCTGGTGCTCCCCGGCTCCTACTGGGAGGCGGCGCTGCGGGTGCGCGCACGCCTGCCCGGGGGACGCGCGGTGAGCTCCCCGGTCCCGTCCAACGCTCCCATCCTGCGCCCGCAGGTTCGCGCGCCCGACCCCGACGGCTCGGCTCCATGGGGCTTCACGCAGACGGCGCTGTGTCCCACCGCATGGTCGATCTCGGAGATCGGGCGCGTCGTCGACGACCGCATCACCGCGATCCAGCAGCGCACCGGCCAGCTCGCTCCCGGCCCGCTGCAGTCGAGCACCGGCTCGCCGTGCGCCAGCCGCAATGCTCGCTTGCAGCGGCGCGAAACGCAGGGCCCGATGAGCTTCCAGGTGCTCCACTCCGAACCCCAGGGGAGTGGCCCGCTCACGCAGGCCGAAATCGACCGTCGCACGCTGCCCGGAGACACCGTCGTCGCCGGCAGCGCCGCCGCGGATGTCGCATCGATCACGCTGACCACGCCGGCGGACGTGCGCACCGTCCAGCCCGTCGGCCCCAGCCGCGTCTTCCTCGTCGTCTACGACGGGCTCTTCTACCGCGGGGCGTTCACCGCGACCGCCAGGCTGAGCGACGGGCGGACGGTGACCGAGCGGATCCCGGGCGCGTCGGAGAACTTCGGCGAGGAGCAGCGCCGGCAGCCGCCGTCGCTCGCGGCGCAGCTGCGCTCGGATCGGATCACGCTCACGGGCATGCGCGCGCAGGTCGCGCGGGTCGAGCGCGCCACTCCCGGCCGGCGCGCGCAGCTGCTCGACGGCGTGCCTCTCTCGATGCTGCTGCAGGGCCTGCGCCAGATCCGCTCCTCCGTCGCGACGCTGACCGCGCGCATCGCCTACGAGCGGGCTCACCCGGGAGTCCTGCCGCCCGAATGAGGGCGCGGGGTCGCCGCCCGCCGCGCCCGTGGACGCCCGTCCAGCGCGCCGCTGGCTGTGGTTGCTAGCCGGCCGCGAGCGCCTGCTGCATCGACCAGTTGCGCAGGAACGCCGCCGTGTCGGCCGCGGCGAGCGGTCGCGCGAACAGGAAGCCCTGTCCGGCGTCGCAGCGCTCGCCCTGCAGCAGGCTCAGCTCGTGTGTCTGCTCGATTCCCTCGGCGAGCGTCTCGATCGAGAGGGCCTTGCCGAGTTGCACGAGCGTGCGGATGATCGTCTCGCCCTCCCGGTTGTGGGTCATCTGCGTGATGAACGAGCGGTCGATCTTGAGCGCGTCGACGGTGAACCGCTGCAGGTGCGCCATCGAGGAGTAGCCGGTGCCGAAGTCGTCGATCGCGATGCGCACGCCGAGCTCCTTGACGGCCGCCAGGCGCATCGCGGTCTGCTCGATGTCGCGCATGAGCGCCGTCTCGGTGATCTCGATCGTCAGCGAGTCCGCATCGAGCCCCGTGTCCCGCAGCACGCGTTCGACGTCGGCGACGAACTCGTCGCCGTCCAGCTGTCGCGCGGAGACGTTGACAGCGACGCCGATCGGATGACCCGCTTCGCGCCAGCGAACGCCCTGACAGCAGGCCTCGAGCAGGACCCATCTGCCGATCTCCACGATCAGCTCGGTTTCCTCCAGGAGCGTGATGAAGTCGTTCGGCTGGACGGTGCCGCGCGTCGGGCTCTCCCACCGGATCAGCGCCTCCATGCCGGTGGGGCTCATGTCTTGGAGGTTGAACGTGGGCTGGTAGACGAGGAAGAACTCGTCGTTCTCCAGCGCCACGCGCAGGTCCATCTCGAGTTCCATGCGCGACTGGACAGCGGTCTGCATTCCGGCTTCGAACAGCACGTAGCGATGGCGTCCGTCCCACTTGGCCCGGTACATCGCGACGTCCGCATCGCGCAGCAGTTCGTCGGCGCATTCCCGGTCGCCCGCGGCGATGCCGATGCTCGCCGTGATCTTCAAGCAGGTCTGACCGGCGCCCGCGAGCTTGAACGGCTGATCGAGCGCTTCGAGCAGACGCTCCGCGATCAGCTCTGGCCCGGCCGCAAACGAGAGCTCGCTGGCGATCACCACGAACTCGTCGCCGCCGAGCCGTCCGACCGCGTCGGTCTCTCGCACCACGGCGCTCAGCCTGGACGCCACCGCCTGCAGCAGCTCATCGCCCGCTGCGTGGCCGAGCGAGTCGTTGATCGCCTTGAAGTTGTCGAGGTCGACGAACAGGGCGGCGAGCGGCGTCTTGTCGCGGCGGGCGCGCATCATCAGCTGCTCGACGCGATCCAGGATCAGGGTCCGATTCGGCAGCCCCGTCAACGCATCGTGGGTCGCGAGGAAGGCGAGCTCGCGCTGGCGGTGCTCGAGCTCCTCGTCGGCGCTCTGGCGCTCTGACTCGAAGGACTCGCACATCCGCACGAGCGTGACGTTGAGGCTGCGCTGCAGCATCGCCAGCGCCTCCTCCAGCACGGCGGGCCCGAGCTCCAGCTCCCGCGCACACTCGCGCACGACCTCGCGGGCCGCGTCACACCAGCGCAGGCAGCGC
This sequence comes from Solirubrobacteraceae bacterium, assembly GCA_052148875.1. Lineage (GTDB taxonomy): Bacteria > Actinomycetota > Thermoleophilia > Solirubrobacterales > Solirubrobacteraceae > Palsa-744. The sequence continues at coordinate 13,188 of JBKQHH010000045.1, read as the reverse complement.
TTGGTGACCTCGTTCAACGGCGCCGCGCGCTGCGAGGCGAGCTGCCCGAAGATCTGCCCGGCCTCCTGCCCGACTTCGCGCGCCACCTCCGCGCCCTCGCCGGACATCCAGCGCGCCACCGCGACGGTGGAGACGGTGCCGACGCGCGCGAAGCGCTCCTCGACCGACGCCTCCAGCTGGCAATCCGATGCCCTTGTGCGCGCGAGCATCGCCGCGACGACGTCGTCGACGCGGGCGTGCAACGCCTGCCCGAGACGGCGCAGGTCATCGACGGGCGAGCTGGACTGTGAGATGGACATCAATCCAGCGGATCGACGCCAATCACCGACCGCTTGATCGCTTGGCGGATCGACCGCTTGCGTCTGCTAGAGGCCTGATGTCAGGCATGTACGGACGCCGGGATGTTAAGACAACACGAGCCCGGTGCCGGAGACCGCCGTTGGGCCTGCGCTCAGCGCCCGCCGAACCGCCGCTGGCGCGCGCTGAACTCCGCCAGCGCGCGTTCCAGGTCCGCGCGCGTGAAGTCCGGCCACAGCTCGTCGCTGAACACGAGCTCCGAGTATGCGGACTGCCACAGCAGGAAGTTGGACAGCCGGCGCTCGCCGCCCGTGCGGATGATCAGATCCGGGTCGTGCATGTCCGGCGCGTACAGGCCGGCGCGGAAGTTCTCTTCGGTGGCCGTGCGCATGCGCCCGGCGGCGTCCACGATCTCAGCGCGTCCGCCGTAGTTGAAGGCCACGAACAACGTGATCAGGCGATTGCCCGCCGTCAACGATTCAGCCTTCTCCATCTCCTCGATCAACTCCCGCTCCACTCCTTCGCGGCGCCCGATGAAGCGCATGCGGACGCTGTGCCTGTTCAGTTCGGGGGCCTCGCTCGCGATGCGCCGCGCGAGCATCGCAACGAGGCCGCGCACCTCCTCGGTCGGACGCGACCAGTTCTCGGTCGAGAACGAGAAGACCGTCAGCTGCTCGATCCCGAGCTCGACGGCGTCTCGCAGGCGTGCCTTGAGGGTGTCGGCGCCCGCTCGGTGACCCTCGTTGATCGACAGGCGGCGCGAGCGCGCCCAACGGCCGTTTCCGTCGGTGATGATCGCGACGTACCGCGGCGGGCCGGCGAGCGGGCTCTCCTGAGCTGCGGAGACACTCATGCGCCCGCGGCGCCGGTGGTCGGTGCATCGCCCCGGTGCGACAGACGCAGCCGCTTGGCGGCGCGCCAGGCTCGCATCACCGCCAGCGTGGGCGTGATCAGCGGCCGAAGCTGATGGGTTATCCGGTCGGTGACCGGCCGCGCGACGTCGCCGGTCGCGGTCGAGGCGGAGGCGTAGTAGGCGACCACGCCCACGAGCGTCATCACGTGGTGGGGGCCGTTGGGCGCGGTGCGGGCGTGCCGCACGGCGTTGTGGATGACGCTCGCCAGCCGACCGGTGAGCACCGCAGGATCCTCGTAGTGGCGTGCGTACCCGGGCCGCCCCGAGGTCATATCCTGCTCATAGTCGACGAGGCTGTCCAGGATGGTCGGCAGCACGGCGATCGACAGGTAGATCCTGTCCAGCTCGAGTCCCTGCTCGCGAGTAGTGCGGTGGTCGGCCGCGGCCGCGATCAGCGCGTGCGCGACCAGCACCGACGAGGCCGCGCCGGCGAGGAACTCCCGCCACTGCAGCGACGTGCCGGCCGCGTGCCGCTTGGCCCATGCCGCGAGCTGCCCATCGCCTAACAGCGATGCCCCATGGATGTGCAGCTGCGCAGCGGCGGCGCGCGCCGCGCTTCCCCGCATCAGCTCGGCGAGCGCGGTGCTCGCTGGGAGTGCCGCGACCGCCCGCCGCACCGTCACGGTGAGCTCTTCGAGATAGCCGCCGTCTCCCGCGGGGGAGTGATCCCGGTAGTAGTCGCGTCCCTGCTCGATTGCGGGGGAGACAGCGTCGGTGAGCGCTGTGAACAGCCGCGCGCCGTCGCCGGGCGCCTCGTGCGACGGCGACTCCGTGAGACCGTCGAGGAAGTCATACAGAATCTCCAGCGCCACGATCGCTTCGACGACGCGCCCGCAGTGCGCTCGCGGCGCGAGCGTCGCAAGCGTCGCCGCCACCTCGGCGTTGAAGCTCTCCTCGCTCAGCTTCTGGAGCGCGACCGCTCTCAGGCCGGGATCCTCGATCGCTTGCGCGCGACGGTGCCAGCGCTTCAACTGTCGGCGCACGAGCGGCGCGACGCGCAGCCAGTAGCGGGCATTGGCGAGCACGAGCGCAAGGCCCGCCCGAGCGGCGAGTCGGCGTTCGATCAGTGGCCGCGCAGCGCCCGACGGCGCTGTCGCGCGGACGGCGTCCGATCCCTGCAGGCGCCGTGGCGCCGGCGCTCTGGGGGTTGGCGACCTAGTGATCATCGAGGGCAAGCGTGGGAGGAACACGCGAAGCCGACCAGGCGGGCGCGGCTGCGATCGTCAGAGCGATAACGATCACGAGCGCAAGGATCTCGAGTGGGCGGCCGCTCGCCGCCAGTTTCGCGACGGGAAAACCCGTCACGCGTTTCAGGTACCGGTCGATCACCACCTGTCCATAGATTCCGGCCACCGCGCCAGTCGCACAGCCCGCACTCAGCATTAGAAACGATTCTGACAGGAGGATGCGTCGGATTCGAGCGGCCGGTACGCCGGACAGCCGCATCGCCGCAAGCGCCGGGCGACGTTGCCACACGCTCGACCCCAGCGCGGCTGCCATTGCGAAGATCGCAGCGATCACAAGCAGCGTCGATATCTCTTCGAGCCGACTGAGCCCTTCCTTGGCAAGGGCGTCGATCCGTGCTTCGCGGGTACGCGCCGTCGAGACTTCGAGGCCCGGGCCGAGCACGTGCGCGATCGCCGACCGCGTTCGGCTCAGGCTCGCGCCCGGCACGAGGCTTACGCCGAGGGCCGTCGGCGTGGTCGTCTCCCAAAGGCGGCTGTAGTCGGCGCTGCCGATGAAGATCACGCCGGGGCTCCACGCGAGGTTGGTTGTCGTCGCGGCCACCCTCAGGGGAACCTCGCCGCTGGGCGTCGGCAGCGTCAGCAGCCCTCCGAGTCTGACGTGGTGCTCTTCGGCGATCTGCTGGGAGACCGCGATCCACCCGCCTTCGTCGAGGCGTCTGTCCGCCGTGCTGGCGTTGCCTTCGACGATCTGGCTGCGCAGAACCTGCTGACTGGCGCCAGGTGGTCGCGCGATCACCCACGTGCGCCGGTCGCCGAGTTCGAGGAAGCCGCCCTGGAAGCTGCTGACGCCGGCCACGCCGGGCACACGGGCGATGCGCGCGGCATCGTGATCGGGTGTGAGTTCGACCGTCGCCTGGTTGTCGCCGGGGTTGGCGACCCACAGATCCGCGTCTGCGGCGTAGCTGTGCGCAAAGCCGCCGATTCCGCGGAGCAGGTCATCGCGCGAGCCACCCAGCGCGATGCCGCCGAATATGGCGACGGCGCCGGTCGCCGCCAACGCGAGCGACCGCACGGTTGCCGCCCTCAGCGAGGTGAGAGCCACCTGTAGCGTCGTCAGCCTTTGATAGCGCGTCGCGAGCGCCGAGCCCAGGCGGAGCACCCCGGCGAACGTCAGCGGGACCGCGAGCACGGTCGCCAGCGCGAGCAGCCCGCTGGCGACGAGCGCCAGCGAGGGCTGCAACTCGAACAGCGCGGTCGTAAGCGCCAACAGGCAGCCGGCGGCGACCGCCAGCCTCACCTGGGTTCGGCGGCCGAGCGCATTGCCCGGCGCCACGTCTTCGAAGTAGACGGCGTCCAGCGCGCGCTCGCGGCGCAGATCGAGCAGGGGGATCGCCGACGCCAGAAACGTCGCGAGCATGCCGCCCGCCAGCCCCACGATCAGCGGCTGTGCGCCGACGACCGTGTTCGTGCCGAGCGTGAACGCCTCGGCGAGATAGCCCGAGGACTGGTGGAAGAAGCCCAGCGCCAGCGCGTAGCCGGCGAGCAGGCCCACCAGTGAGGCGGCCAGACCCAGACACAGCGATTGGAAGAGGACCATCTGCATGATCGCCGTGCGCTTGGCGCCGATCAGACGCAGGTCGGCGATCGCCTGCCTGCGCTCCGGAACCGTCAGCAGCATCGCGTTGAATGCGAACAGGAACCCGAGCAGCGCGCTGATCGCGGCGAAGAAGCCACTCGCCTGGTCGCTTGGACGCAACGCCTGGCGCAGCAGCGCTACGTCCTCGTCAGCCGGCGCGACCGTGAGACGCCCCCCGGCGAGCCTGTGCAGCGCGGCGCGCACCGACGCTTCGCGCCCAGGCCGCGTCTCGATCAGGATGCGTGTCAGCCGCCCATGCAGGCCGGCGAGTTGCTGCAGGGTTTCGAGTGGGATCACCGCCACCCGTGACTGCGAGAGCGCACCGGCCGCTTCGCGTCCGAGCACCGCCGCCACCTTCAGCCGGTGGAGCTGTCCTCGCAAGTCAAGCGTCACTTCGACGCTCGCTGCGTTCGAGCTTGTCACCCCCAGCGCTTCGGCGCTCGTCCTGGTGAGTCCGATCCCGCCAGGCGAGAACGCCTCGACCGGGATCGTGCGAGCTAGCCCGTCCAATTGCACGAGGTTGATGTCGGCGCCGGCGAGATCGACAGTCACGTGGCCGGTGGGCCCGAAGATCGTTGCGGTCTGCTCGAGCAGGGGCACAGCCTGCGCGACTCCCGAGAGGTGCTCGACGCGTGCAAGCAGGCGTTCGTCCAGGCCGTCGGCGTCGCGTGAGCGCAGCTCGAGGTTGGTCGGCCCCACCACGGTTTGAACGACCTGCGCGGCCGACCCCTCGATGCTGCCGTTGGCGATCATCGCGGCGGACACGAGCGCCACCGCGATCGCGACCCCGGCGGCAGCCAGCAGCTCCTGCACCAGGTGGACGCGCAGCCGTCTGGCGTAGAGGTACGCGAGCGCGTAGGGCCGCAGCAGGGTCCTTGACCCGAGCGGCCGGGAGCCGTCCAGCGCGCTCACGCCGGCGTGATCGGGGAGTGCGGGGCGAGCGTGAGCGGATCGTCCTCGGGGCCATCCGAGTGGCCGTCGTGGAGCATTCCGTCTCGCAGCGTGTAGCGCCGGTCAGCGGCGGCGGCGGCTTCCGCGTCGTGGGTCACGAGCACGACCGTCGCACCGCGCTCGTGCGCGATCGAGCGCAGCAGCTCGACGATCTCCCCGCTGCGCGCGCTGTCCAGGTTGCCGGTCGGCTCGTCGGCGAGGATCAGGCGCGGCTCGCCGGCGAGCGCACGCGCGATCGCGACGCGCTGGCGCTCGCCCCCGGAGAGCTCGTCCGGTGTGCTGCGCAGGCGCTCGCCGAGCCCGACGCGCGCCAGCCACGGGCGCACGCGAGCCTGGGCCTCGCGCATGCCGACGCCGCCCAGCACGAGCTTGATCGAGGCGTTCTCGATGGCCGAGACGCGGGGCATGAGGTGGTAGTTCTGGTAGATGAAGCCGACGTCCTTGAACAGGTAGTCGCACACCTGGTTCTCCGACAGCGTGGACAGGTCACGGCCGTCGTAGTGGACCGTCCCCCGCTCGGGCGCCAGCAGCGCCGCGATCAGCAGCAGCAGCGTCGTCTTGCCGGAGCCGCTCGGTCCCAGCAGGGCGACCATCTCACCGGGCGCCACCGCCAGGCTCACGCCGTCGACGGCGCGCACCTCCTCGCCGGCTCCGCGGTAGTGCTTGACCACTCGGTCGAGCTCGAGCACCGCGCCTTACTCCGCGACCGCTGGGGATCGGAGAGCGCTCGCGCGCTGGCCGGGCATCAGGCGCGATGACGTAGCGGAACGACCGTCGCGAGCTCGTGAGCCGGCGGTCCATGAAGCTCGCCTTCGCTCAGCGTCAGCGCGCGCGCTCCGGACAGGGCCGGGGACTCGCCGGTGCTCGCCAGCACCGCGATGCCAGCCTTCGCCAGCGAGAGCAGCAGCCGGAGGATGTCGTCCCGCGCGAGCAGGTCGACGCCGATGGTCGGCTCGTCGATCAGCAGCAGGCGCGGCGCGAACGCGAGCGCCCGCGCGATCGCGGCGCGCACCGCCTCGGCGCAATCGAGCTCGGTCGGCCTGAGCGTGGCGCAGTGCGCGATCTGAACACGCTCGAGCGCCTCGCGGGCGCGGGTCGCCGCCAGCGCCAGCGGCACGCCGCACGCGACCTGACCGACGACGATGTGGTCGATGACGCGCTGCCCTTCGCTGGGTGCGAACGTCTTGCGGCAGTAGCCGATCCCGCCGCCGAGCCGCGCGCCGTCGCGGGCGGAGAGATCGCGCCCTTCGAAGCGCACGATGCCCGTGTCGGGCCGCTCGACGCCGGCTGCGACTCGCAACAGCGTCGAGCGCCCGGAGCGGCGCATGCCCCAGACGGCGACCATCTCGCCCTGCTCGATCCGCAGCGAGACGTCGCGAAGCACCACACGTTCGCTCAGCGGGCCGTAGCACTTGCCGACGTGCTCCAGCTCGAGCAGGCTCATCGCGGTTGCATCCTGCCCGCGGCCAGCGCCTTGAACTCCCGCCGCGCATAGTCGATCCACGGGAGCCTGGATTCGATCGCCAGCCGGCGCTCCTCGGAGATCAGCCGCGAGGCCAGGCCGGCGGCCGCGTCCTCGCAGTCCTCGCACGGCGCGGGCAGCGGTATCTCGCCCGCCTCCGCCAGGCACGCCTGCCCGTAGCGCTCGATCACGTCGAGCGCCATCTCGGGCTCCCGCGCGAGCACCGCCAGCTGCCGCGCGAACAGCCGCGATCGCCGGAAGTCCTCGCGGATCTGGAGGATCAGACGCTCCTGGTAGTTGCGCACGCCATCGGCGGTGGCCCGGTAGCGCGGCTTGGGCTGGCGCCCGGTGCGTGTCCCGGCTATCTCTTCGATCATGCCCCTGGACTGGAGCGTGTCGAGCGCGGTGTAGACGTAGGAGACGCCACTGAGTTGCAGCATGCCCTCGTACGCCGATTCGAATCTCTGTGCCAGCTCGTAGCCGTAGCTCGGACGCTCGATGACGAGTCCGAGCAGGGCCCAATGGACGGCCGACTGCATCGGGCTGGAGTTCCTCCTGGGCCGCTTCTCCGCCACTGATCTGGCACTCATGTCAGGACAAAGACTAATCGCAGTCATCGTGAATAAAAGCGACGTTTCTATCTTTTGCCGGCCGATGTCTCTGGTCCTTCGCGGGCAGTCACGATCTAGAACATTCAACAGCCTGACTTGTCAGGGCATTTGACGTACTGCATGATCTGTTTACGTGAAGATGGATGCAGACAGCACCCTCCGGCCATCCGGGAAATCGAACGCAAGCCGGATCCGGCGAACGGAGCAGGGCGGGTCCGGGGACGCCGAGGCTCCCGCGGGCGCCCCGCGGAAGTGGACCGCGCTTGCGCAGGCTCCGGCGCGGGAGAGCGGGCAGGCCGGGTGGGCTGACGGCGCGCAGGACCGGCCGGCAAGCGAGAAGGTCTCGATCGAGCTCTCCTCGGCACAGGTGGATCGAGTGATTCGCAGCGCCGCCGACGGCGGCAGCATGTCCATCCTGCTCTCAGGGCTCAGGGACGTTCGCGAGGTGCTCGCGCGCGAGCCTCGCCAGCTGGAGGACAGCAGGCTCTCGCGCTCGCTGCTCGCCGGCCTGATGATGCTCGCGTCGTTCCCCACGGACGGCAGCTACCTGGGCAATGCCGAAATCGCCCGGATGCTCGACATGAACCCGAGCACCACCCACCGCTACGTCTCCACGCTCGTGGCGGTGGGACTGCTCGAGCGCGACCCCGCGACGCGCCGCTACCGGCTCGTGTGAGACGCCACGAAGACGACGACGCCGAGAAGACAGAGATCCACGGATGGCCCACTCGATCGACGACAGACTCCTCAGCAGCCTCCTCGACGCGCACGACGCGGATTGCATCGCCGTCGAGACGCGGCGCGACGTCCACCGCATGTGCGCGGACATCCTCGGCGCGCGCGAGCAGCCGGTCGTCGGGCTGACGCTGGACGCCGACGGCGTGCCCGTGCTTGCGTGCGGCGACGTTCGCGCGGTCGTGGGCGCGGGCGTGCGCATCTACCTCCTCGCCGACGACGATCTGCTGCACGATCTGCGCGAGGCGCTCGGGCCGCGGCTCGCGCTCGAGCCCGGCACGGTGCGGGTCTGGTGGCCGGGCGCCGGCGTTCGCTGCGATCCGGCCGATCACCCCGCCGTGCTCGCGCTGGAGGGGGAGCCCGGCGCGGTCACGCTGGAGGAGCTCGCGCTCCGGTTCGATCTGACGCGCCCGCGCGTGCGCGCGCAGATCAGGCTGATCGAAGACGCGCGAGCGTTCGTCGAGCACGAGCTGACACTCGCGCAGCAGCAGAGCCACAAGGTCCACGAGCGCTTGCGCGACGCCCAGATCGAGTGCCACGCGCTGCGCACCCGCGCCGAAGCCGCCGAGGCGAGCCTCGCCGCCGCGCAGCGCCCGCGCTGAGACCCGCCTTCAAGCGATTCGCCGCCGCGCGAGCGCGCCGCGTCCGCGCTCAGGCGCTGTACGACGCCGGCGCTGCGGGGGCTTCGCGAGTGTCGGCCAGCAGTTCCAGCAGCCCCTCGCCGGTGGTCCCGCCGAGCACGCGCAGGCGGTGCAGGCGGTAGGGGTCGTCGCTCGGGTGCGCCCAGCCGGGCACGACGGTCGTGGAGCCGCTGAAGCCCGCGGCCTTCACCGCGGCGACGACCGTCGGGTCGTAGTCGCCGGAGGGGTAGCAGAACCAGTTGACGGGGACGTGGTAGCGGCGCTGGAGGGTTTCCCGCGCGACGGCCACCTGGTAGTGCAGCTGTTCGGCGTCCAGCGTGATCAGGTCGGCGTGGCTGATCCCCTGCGTGTCGAGCTCCCAGCCCGCCGCCAGCAGACCGCGGATCTGCCCGGGCCCGAGCCCGCCCTGCGACGGCGGCAGGCCCGTCAGCTGGAGGTTCTCGTCGGCCACCCAGCCCAGCCGCCGCAGCACCGGGAGCGCCTGCGTGTACTGGGAGTTGTAGCCGTTGTCGAAGCTGATCACGATCGGCTTGCCCGCCCCGAGCGGCACTCCCCGGCGCCAGTAGGCCGCCACCTGGTCGAGCGTCACCGCGTGCCAGCCGGCGCTCTCGAGCGCCTGCATCTGTTCGGCGAACTCCGCCGGCGGCACGTACAGCCCCGGGAACGGCGCGCCCGCGGGCGGGGCGGCGATCACGTGGTACATGAGGATCGGGACGGGGTCGGTCCCGGGCGGGCCCGTGCGCGCGCTCGCGCCGGCGCCCGCCGCGGCCGTGGAGCCCACGGCGGTGGCGCTCCGCCGGGCGCCGGGAGCGCGTGCGCGGGCGAGGCCGGCCGCGGACCGGGGGCCGGGCGAGCTCCCGCCCGTGCCGTCCGCCACGACGACGATCGCCGCCGCGACCGCCGCGACGGCCGCGATCGCGCCGGCGGCCAGCCGACGCCGCCGGCGGATCACCCGCCGGCGCTGCTCACGACGGGCTTGCAGCGCCTGGATGTCCATCAGTCACCACGCAGGCTCGAAGGTAGCGTCTGCCCCGGCGGCGGCGGATCTTCGCGCAGCAGCTGCGGCACCGTCACCAGCCGCAAGCCGCGCGCCCGCAGCTCGCGGATGATCGTCGGCAGCGCTTCGATCGTCTGCGTGCGCGTGCCGCCGGCGTCGTGCATCAGGATGATGGCGCCCGGATGGGCGCCGGCGAGCGCCCGTTCGACGATCGCCGAGACGCCCGGCTGCAGGTAGTCCTCGGTGTCGACCGACCACAGCACCATCAGCAGGTGCAGCGCGTGCAGCTCGCGCATGGTGGTCGCGTCGTAGGAGCCGTAGGGCGGACGGAACAGCGTCGGACGCGGCCCGCCGAGCAGTTCGATGCGCGCCATCTGTTCGAAGAGCTCTTCGTGCTGTTCGTGCGCGGACAGCAGCGCGAGTTCGGGGTGCGTCTCGGTGTGGTCGCCGACCACGTCCCCGTCCCTGAGCTCGCGCACCGTCGAGGAGCTGAAGTACTGGAGCATCTTGCCGATCTCGAAGAACGTCGCGCGCACGTGGAAGCGCTCGAGCACGTCCAGCACCTCCGGCGTGTACGGACCCGGGCCGTCGTCGAAGGTCAACGCGACATCGCGCCCGCGATCGCCGCCTTCTTTGACGAACGGCGTGTACGCGAGGACCGCGGCCACAGCGGCGTCGGGGTCGACTTCGGAGACGGGCCGGGGGTGCGCGCGCCCTGCATGGCCGTCCACTCGAGCGCCGGCGCTCGGCGCCGGGCGCCCATGCCCGGCGCCCGGCAGCGTCGCGAGCACGAGCGCCACCACGCCGGTCATCGCCAGCGCGGCTGCGCTCCTGCGGCGGCGTATCTGCGCCTGACGGCTGATCATGGGCAGATGCTAGAAGCCGCGCGGCTATTCGGGGGCCGGTTCGGGCCCGACCTGCTCGATGAACGCCGCGAGCGCCGCGACCTGCTCCGGCTGGCCGTCCAGGCGCAGCCGTCCCAGCGCCGCGAGCATCGGCGCGGGGTCGTAGCCCTCGAGCTCGTTGCCGCGGGGATGCAGCAGGCCTTCGCGCACGAAACGTTCGTCCACGACGACGTGGCGCCCGCCGGCGAGCGTCACGCGATGGCCGGCGAAGCTCGAGAAGCTCGGCGCGACGCCGCGCGCGCTCGCGATCAGATGGCACGCCGCGCAGCCGTCGGCGACGACCAGGCGCGCTCCCTGCTCGACGAGCCGCTGCTCGTGCGTGAACGGTTCGGTCACGTATGTCGGCACGCCGGACGAGCGCGCGCCGCCCGCGCTCGGCGCGCCGCTCGCGCCGCAGCCACAGAGCGCGACGCCCGCGGCGAGCGCCGTCAGCGCCGCCCCGCATGCGGGGAGCCGTCGGCGCTGCGAGGAGGGGCTCATCGCAACGATCCCTCGACGGCGCGCACCGACTCGATGCTCGCACAAGCTGGCGGCCGTGTGCCGCCGCTATCCTGAGCTGGAGCCTCAGGATGAGTACAGAGACCGTAGAGCCGACCGTCGCCGGCGAGCCGTCCAACGGCCGCCACGAGGTCATGGAGCTGGACGTCTCGGGCATGACGTGCGGCTCGTGCGCGGCGCGCGTGCAGCGCGCGCTCTCGCGCCAGCCCGGCGTGACCGAGGCGCTGGTCAACTACGCGACCGGGCGCGCGACCGTCGAGCTGGCGCCCGGCGCGGCGGACGCGCAGCAGCTCGTCGCCGCCGTGCGGAGCGCCGGCTACGGAGCCGCGCCGGCGGCGTCGAGCGCGAGCGAGCAGGCGCACGCGTTCGAGGCGCTCGAGCGCGAGGAGGCGCGCGAGCAGGCGGGCCTCGTGCGGCGCATCGCGCTCGCGGTGCCGCTCGCGACGGCGATCGCCGTCCTCACGTACACGCAGCCGCACGATCAGACCGCGCGCTGGATCACCGCGGCGCTGGCGGTGCCCGTGCAGTTCTGGTGCGGGCTGCCGTTCCTGCGCTCGGCGTGGGCGCGCGCGCGGGCGCGCACCACCAACATGGACACGCTGATCGCGCTGTCGACGCTCGCGAGCTTCGTGTACTCGACCGTGATGCTGCTCACCGCCAGCCCGGTGTACGAGCACGGCGTCCCGACCGGCAAGTTCAACATGGCGCTCGACTACGACATGGGCGCGATCATCATCGCGGCGCTGCTGATCGCCCGCTGGTGCGAGGCGAAGGCGCGCGCCAGCTCCGGGCAGGCGGTGCGCGAGCTGGCGCAGCTCGGCGCGACGCAGGCGCGCCTCGTCGATCCCGACGATCCGAGCGCGCCCGAGCGCCTGGTGGCGGTCGAGCAGGTGCGCCGCGGCGACGTCTTTCGCGTGCGTCCCGGCGACAGCATCCCGGTCGACGGGATCGTGATCGCCGGCGCCTCCGCGGTCGACGAGTCGATGCTGACCGGCGAGTCGCTGCCGGTGGAGAAGGACGTCGGCGCGCTGCTGACGGGCGCGACGCTGAACGTCGACGGGGTGCTGCAGGCGCGCGCGACCGCCGTCGGCGCCGACACGGCGCTCTCGCAGCTCGTCGCGCTGGTCGAGCGCGCGCAGGCGTCCAAGCCGAAGCTCCAGCGGCTCGCCGACGAAATCGCGCGCGTGTTCGTGCCCGTCGTGATCGTGCTCGCCGCGCTGACGGCGCTCGTGTGGATCCTCACGGGCGACGGCCTGCAGGGGATGTTCGCCTCGATGCACCTGCAGCGGGGCATGGACGCGACGATCGCGGTGCTGATCGTCGCGTGTCCGTGCGCCCTCGGGCTGGCCACGCCAGTCGCGATCCTCGTGGGCACCGGGCGCGGCGCCAGGCTCGGGCTGCTGATCCGCAGCGCGGAGATCCTCGAGCGCAGCCAGCATCTGGACACGATCGTGCTCGACAAGACCGGAACGGTCACCACCGGCGAGCTGTCGGTCGCCGATGTCTGGAGCGCTCCCGGCGAGGACCCCGATCGGATGCTGGCGCTGGCAGCCTCCGCCGAGGCCGGCTCCGAGCACCCGGTGGCGCTCGCGATCGTGGCCGCGGCGCGCGAGCGCGGCCTGGAGCTCGCGCACGCGGCCGAGTTCCGCTCGATTCCCGGCCGCGGCGTGCGCGCGCTGCTGGACGGCGCGGACGTGTGGGTCGGGCGCCCGAGCTCGCCGGAGGGCTCGCCCGAGCTCGCGTCCGTGCTCGAGGACTGGGAGGGAAGCGGCCGCACGGCGGTCGTGATCGAACGCGCGGAGCGGATCGTCGGCGCGGTGGCGCTGGCGGACACCGTCAAGCCCGAGGCGCAGGCGGCGATCGCCGGGCTGTGGCGGATGGGCATCGACGTCGAGCTGCTCACCGGCGACAACCCGCGCGCGGCACGGGCGGTCGCCGCGGCGGTCGGCATCGAGCACGTGCGCGCCGGGGTGAGCCCGAGCGGCAAGCTCGAGGAGATCGCCCGGCTGCAGCGCGAGGGGCACCGCGTGGGCATGGTCGGCGACGGCGTCAACGACGCCGCCGCGCTCGCGCAGGCCGACCTCGGGATCGCGATGGGCACGGGCGTCGGCGCGGCGATCGAGGCGGCCGACATCAGCGTGCTCTCCGGCGATCTGCGCGGCGTCGCGCGCGCGCTGCGCCTGGCGCGCGAGACCTACACGATCGTGCTGCAGAACCTCGGCTGGGCGTTCGGCTACAACCTGATCGCGCTGCCGCTGGCGATGACCGGGCTGCTCAGCCCCGCGCTCGCCGCCGTGGCGATGGGCCTGTCGAGCATCACCGTCGTCACCAACAGCCTGCGGCTGCGGCGCTTCG
>JBKQHH010000044.1:0-12669 GCA_052148875.1 Solirubrobacteraceae bacterium | reverse complement strand
GTCGCGCAAATCGTCGATCAGCGCGGGCAGATCGGTGGCGTCGGCGGCGCTGCCGAACACGTAGAAGTCGGGGCGCACGAGCACCGCGTGCGCCCCGTGCTCGCGCAGCCAGCCGGTGAGGCGCCCGTCGGCGTCGCGCCGGCCGCAGCCGGCGCCTGGGTCGAGCGAGACGACGTGCGCTGCGAGCGCGTCCAGCAACGCGCGGTCGCGCCCGTCGAGCTCCTCCAGCGGTTCGCCGGCGGCGGCTATCAGGGTGAACCCGCCGCCCGTCACCTCGTCGAGCAGCACGTCGCCCGACGGCGTCGCGATCAGACCTTGCACGGAGAGGTGGCCGGCCAGCGGCCCGGGCGCGCCGTCGGCGCCGCGGCGCAGCAGCCCTCCGGTGAGCGGCGCGAGCGCGGGCGCGGGCGGAGCTCCCGCGGCGCGCAGCGCGGCGTCGCGCTCGGCGGCGACGTCGGGGTCGAGCTGGCATAGCACGCGCCCAAGCTCGACGGCCAGGGTGATGACCCACTCGTTCTGCGGCTGGCGCTCGGGGTCGACGGTGTCGAGCAGCGCCTCGCCGGCGAGGCCATTTAGCACGAGGTCGAGCTTCCACGCGACGTTGGCCGCGTCCCGCAGCCCCGAGCACAGGCCCTGGCCCAGGAACGGCGGCGTGAGGTGCGCGGCGTCGCCCACCAGCAGCACGCGGCCGTCGCGCATCCGCTCGGCGAGCATCGAGCGGAACTCGTAGACGGCATGGCGCGTCAGCGTTCCGTCGGCGGGCGTGAACCACGGTGCCAGCAGCTCCCACGCGCGGGCGGGATCCTCGAAGTCGGCGGGGTCCTCGCCGGGGAGCAGCATGAACTCCCACCGCCGATGGCGGGTGCCGCTGCGAACGTGCGTGGTGGGGCGCGCCGGATCGCACCACTGGCACGCCGGGGGCAGGTCGAGCGCGTCCATGTCGTGCGGCTCGAGGTCGACCACGAGCCAGCGCTCCCGGAAGCCGAGGTCGCGGCGGCCGATGCCGCGCGCCTCGCGGACGAATGAGTTCGCGCCGTCCGCGCCGACGACCCAGCGGGCGCGGATCGACCGGGCCTCGCCGGCCGCGGTCCCCTCGGGCCGCTCCCCGCTCACGCGGCGCATGCGCAGCAGCACGTGGTCCGGCTCGATGCTCAGCGCCTCGGCAACCCACCCGCGCTCGACCGTGACGGACGGCTGCTCGCTCGCGCGGCGCTCGAGCGCCTGCTCCAGCGTCGGCTGGAAGAACATGTAGTCGGGATCCCAGCCGGAGGCCGCGGGCACGGGCGCCTGCAGCGTCATCAGCGGCTCCCCGTCGGCTCCGTACCAGTGGTAGTCGCGGACGGGCAGCAGCTCGCCGGCCAGGTCGTCCACGACCTCGAGGCCCTGGAGCAGCCGCATGATCTCGTGGTCGAGGTGAACCGCGCGCGGCATCCGGTAGATCTCGGCGAACCGCTCGACCGCGAGCACGGAGTGTCCGGCGCGGCCCAGCAGCGCCGCGAGCGCCTGTCCGACCGGGCCGAACCCGACGATCGCGACGTCGACGTCGATGTCGTGGGAGGCGGGGCGCATACGTGTGTCAGGCGTGAGCGACCGCGGCGATCGGCGTGGCGAGGATCTGGCCGAGCGCGGAGGCGAGCTCCTCCAGCGGGTCGCCGCCGGCGCCGATGCGGCGCCAGGCCACGTAGCGGTCGGGGCGCACGAGGATCGCCCCGTCGGGGCCGATCCCGCGGTGACGCAGCCAGGTGCAGCGGGGGTCGAACAGGTCGCCGTCGAGGTGGCCGATGCGCAGTGCGTCGAGAGGCAGGCCCGTGGCGGCCGCCAGCTCGCGTGCCGCCTCGCACCAGCTCTCGCCCTGCTCGCCGGCGATCAGCAGGAAGCGCCCGGGACCGACGAGGTCCTTGGTCGCTCGTCGCTGTCCGTCCTCGTCGTCGATCCAGGCATGGGGGAGGGGCGAGCCGGGTCGCGTGGACGGTTCGTAGACGCGGATCGGGTCCAACGCAGGTGGATGCGGGTTACCGTCCGCCACTATCGCCTCGGACTGGTAGCGGTACCCCAGCTCGACGTTCAGCTCGCTGAACTCCATCGACTGCGCGCGCATGTGGCGCAGCAGCGTCGAGCGGTGTGCGGCGTCCTGCGGCCGCCCGCTCCAGAGCCGGCGCAGAGCGGCGAGGTTCTGCTCCTCCGCCTGCTCGGGAGAGACCCCGCTCGCGGCGGTGATCGTCACATGGTTGATCGCGTTCTCCAGCGAACGCTGCGCGTTCTGCTCGTCGGAGGAGCGGCGCTCGGGCTCATAGGTATCGAGCAGCGCCGGGCCCGCGTGTCCCTCCAGCACCGCGGCGAGCTTCCAGCACAGGTTGTTGACGTCGTGGATCGCGCTCGTCAGCCCGAGGCCGCCGGTCGGCGGATGCCGGTGGGCGGCGTCTCCCACCAGGTGAACGCGGCCGACGCTGAAGGCCGAGGCCATCACCGCGTCCACCGACCAGCGGGTCATCTTGTGGATCTTCATCGGGTGATCGCCGATCCCCATCGCGCGACGGACATCCTCCTCGACCTGCTCGTCCGACTGCGCGCGGGGGTCGTCGACGGGATAGTTGAGGTGGATCACCCACTCCTCCGACCGCGGTCCCCAGCGCTCCGGACCCATCGGCACCATCACGACGCCGACGCCGCTCTGCGGCGAGAGGATCCAGCGGATCAGCACGTCGGGGTCGCGTGCCCACTGCGAGAAGTCCGCGCTCACGTGCAGCGTCGCCGCCTGCACCACCACGCCGAGCCCCACGTACTCCACGCCGATCTCCTTCGCGACGAGGCGGCCGCCGTCTGCCCCGATCAGGTACTGCGAGCGGATCGCGTAGTCGCGTCCGGCGTCGTGGTCGCGGACGTGCGCGGTGACGCCCTCGCCGTCCTGCTCGAGCCGCACGAGCTCGTGGTTAAAGCGGATGCGGCCCGGCGAGAGCTCCTCCGCCCGCTGGCGCAGGATCGGCTCGAGCCGGATCTGCGGGAGGTTCTGCTGGACCCACGGGCTCGCGGAGCGCCAGTTCTCGTCCGCGCCGCCCGCACCCCAGCACTCCAGCCGCGCGAGGCGGCGCCCATACTCCTCGCTCGGCCCGGCGAACCCGGCGTAGAAGGCCGTCGCTGCCATGTGCTGCGCGGGCGTGCCACGGCGAGCGATCTCCTCAGCCGCCCCGACGTCCTCGAGGATCTCCATCGCCCGCTGGTTCAGGACGTGCGCCTTCGGCAGCTCGGACGTCTGCGCGCGGGCGTTGATCAGCAGGTGCTCGACGCCCATCCGGGCGAGCAGCATCGAGGCGGTGAGCCCCGCGCCACCACCGCCAACGACCAGCACCGGCACCTCCTCGGTCATCTCATCTCCTCCCCGCCCTCGACATTCAGAGCGCGACCGTAGCAAAGAATGAATAGAGATTCAATCATGATGCTACATTCAGATCATGCCTATGCTGGAGAATGGGCGGATGCCAGCGAGCCAGCGCCACGACGCACCCCGCGCGGAGACCCGGGTGGAGCGTCGCAAGGCGCGCACGCGGGCGGGCCTGCTCGCGGCGGCGCGGCAGCTGTTCGCGGCACACGGGCTGGAGCACACGACGATCGCGCAGATCGCCGAGCACGCGGACATCGCGATCGGGTCGTTCTACAACTACTTTCGAACCAAGGAGGAGCTGCTCGACGCGCTGCTCGAAGAGGAGCTCTCGCAGCAGCTCGCGCTACTGGAGCTGCGCCAGGCCCATGTGGAGGACCCGGCCGAGAAGATCAGCATCGCCCACCGCCACCTCGTGCGTGCCGCTCAGAGCGACTCGGACTGGGCGTGGCTGCTCGTCCGGCTCGAGATTCCCTTCCGCGCCGCGTGGCCGGTGCTCGGGCACTCGGCGAGAAGAGACCTCCGCTCCGGGATCGAGTCCGGCCGTTTCCACGTCGCCAACCCCGCTCTGGCTCTGAACGCGAGCGGCGGCGCGCTGTTCGCGGTCATCCACGCCCAGCTCGTGGGAGAAGTCAGCGAGCACGCGGACATCGAGCATGCTGAAGGCGTGCTGCGCAGCTTCGGCCTCGACAGGACCGAGGCCGCCGAGATTGCACATCGACGGCTCCCCGAGCCCGGCTGACTCTGCAGAGGAACAGCAGTCCGAGTGACAACGGACGCCTGCGCGATCGACGTGCATACGCTCTACCGCCGCGGCGCGAGCCGCCCCCATGGTGCCATGTCTTGGCAGACGGCTTTGTGCAGCAGCCTCCTGCGGAAGCGGTCGTGCGTACTGCACTCCGAGGCTGCGTGGCGCGAAGGCGACGGAGCCGTCCTGGGTTCCGCGGACTAGCGGAGTCGGCGTCCGAAGTCTCGTCGTGAGCGTCGTGCGCGTGACGTGCGCGGCTGCCTTCAGCAGGGGCCGATTTTGGCCCAATGCGCCCGAGTGGACTCGAACCACCACGGGGAAAACTCCCCACAAGGCCCTCAACCTTGCGCGTCTACCAATTCCGCCACGGGCGCAGGGGGGCGAGTATAGCCCGGGGGTCCCGCTGCCGCGGACGACCGATCCGTGTGGGACTTGCATCCGTCCCCGGCCGTCGCTACAGTACGAACACATGTTCGTTGCAGGCCCTCATCCACCCCGACAGGGAGGCACGCAGGCATGGATCTGACCAAGCGCCAGCAGGAGATCTTCGACTTCATCCGCAAGTACTCGGCCAAGTACGGGTATCCGCCGACGGTGCGCGATATCGGCAAGGCGGTCGGGCTGGCGTCGTCGTCGACGGTGCACGCCCATCTGGCGAACCTGGAGAAGATCGGCCTGCTGCGTCGCGACCCCTCCAAGCCGCGCGCGATCGAGCTGCTCGACCGGGCGGTGGGCAGCGCGGTGGACAGCGTGCGCGGCATGGTGCGCGCCGAAGGCCTGCCGCTGCTCGGCTCGGTCGCCGCCGGACAGCCGATGCTGGCGGAGGAGAACATCGAGGACTACGTGTCGGTGCCCGAGATCGCGGGTGGCGGCGACGGGGGATACCTGCTGCGGATTCGTGGCGACTCGATGAAGGACGCTGGCATCCTCGAGGGCGACTACGTCGTCGTGCATCCCCAGGACACGGCCAGCGACGGCGAGGTCGTCGTCGCCCTGCTGGGCGAGGAGGCGACGGTCAAGCGCTTCTTCCGCGAACCCGACCACATCCGCCTGCAGCCCGAGAACGAGGCGATGGAGCCGATTCGCAGCAAGGAGGTCAAGGTGCTCGGCCGGGTGGTGGGCCTGCTCCGGACGGTTTGATCAGCAGTCCGCGGGGTTGCGGGCGTCCGGGATCGCAGGACCCACGTCTTCACAGGGCGGGCTGCACGCGCTAGGTTGACTGTGCAGATCAGGCAGCCGCGGAGGCGATGAGCCTTCGAGGAAAGTCCGGACATCAAAGGGCAGGGTGGTCGAGGTATCGACCCGGGGAAACCCGCGGGAAAGTGCCACAGAAACAAACCGCCTACGTCCGCCGTCCCACGTGAACGGCGGGCCGGCAAGGGTGAAATGGTGCGGTAAGAGCGCACCAGCGCCGCGGTGACGCGGCGGCTGGGCAAACCCCACCCGATGCAAGGCCAAACAGGACCGCTTGCAGGCTGCCCGCCGAGGTCCAGGTAGGCCGCTCAGATGGATGGCTGCTCAACGACAGAATCCGGCTTATAGATCTGCTACGGAAAGGCCCCGCTCCGGCGGGGCCTTTCTATGGGCCCATCAGCTGAGGTCTCGCCACGCTGCGCGCGGCGAGACCCGTGGCCGTCTCTGGCGAAAACCGGCATCGAATGGCGGCGAAATCGAGTACTGAGGACCGTCGAAACGCGGTAGTCTGATCGTGTGGTCGATACGTACTACCGCAGCCGTATGCTCGATGGACTGCTCGTGGAGCTGCTCGCGGAGCTGCCGGCGGTGATGGTGACAGGGCCGCGGGCTGGCGGCAAGACGACCACCGCGGCACGGCACGCGGCGAGTGTGGTGCGGCTCGACCGCGTGCTCGAGGCGGAGGCCTTTCGAGCCGATCCTGACGTAGCGTTGCGGGAGTACGAGGAGCCGATCCTGCTCGATGAGTGGCAGGAGGAGCCCGGAGTCCTCGGAGCGGTGAAGCGGGCGGTCGACGAGGATCCGCGACCCGGCCGGTTCCTACTCACGGGCTCGGTCCGCGCAGAGCTCGACGCGGCGACCTGGCCCGGCACCGGACGGGTGGTGCGCGTGGCGATGTATGGGATGACGGTGCGCGAGCAGCTCGGACGCGCGGAGGGGCCGGCGCTGCTCGACGCGCTCGCGGCGGGAGATGTTCCGGGCGTGCCGCGCGATCCACCGGACCTGCGGGGTTACGTGGAGCTGGCTTTGCGGGGAGGCTTCCCCGACCCCGCCCTGCGCATGGCGGCACGCGCGCGGATGCGGTGGCTGGATGGGTATGTGGAGCAGCTGCTCACGCGTGACGCGGCCGGTGTGGATCCGGGCCGCGACCCGGCGCGTCTGCGCCGTTACCTCGAGGCGTATGCGCTCAACACGGCGGGCATCGCGGCGGACGCGACGCTCTTCGAGTTCGCCGGCGTCAACCGCAGGACCGCCGTGGCATACGAGCGGCTGCTCACGAGCCTGTTCGTTGTGGACGCGCTCCCGGCGTGGAGCTCGAATCGGCTGAAGCGCCTCTCCAAAGCTCGTAAGCGTCACCTGGTCGATCCGGCGCTGATCGCGTCGATTCTCCAGTTGGACGCGGGCGCGGTGCTTCGCGATGGTGATCTGCTGGGCCGGGTGCTTGAGAGCTTCGTCGTGGCCCAGGTCAGGGCGGAGCTGGCGGTCTGTGCATCGCGACCCCGTCTCTACCACCTGCGGGAGGAACATGGACGCCACGAGGTGGACCTCTTCGCGGAGCTGGGAGCCGGGAAGGTGGTGGCCTTCGAGGTGAAGGCGGGAGCGGCCGACCGCCACGCGGCGCGACACCTCACGTGGCTGCGGGAGCAGCTGGGCGAGAGGCTCGCCCGCGGTGTGGTGCTCCACACCGGACCGCGGGCGTTCGAGCTGGACGATCGAGTCCTCGCGCTGCCGATCTGTGCGCTGTGGGGGTAGCGTGGGTGTTCCAACAGTATGGAAAACGTCAGTCGCCTTTGCGCCGTCGCGCTCGCCGTCAGCCTCGCGCTCGCCCCGGCTGGAGCCCATGCCAGCGCCGGATACGTCGACGGCATCTCCGACCAGAGCCTTCCCGCCTGGGCCGGCGCGTTCGCCGGCAGCTCGTTCGCGAGCTCCTTCGCGTCCGCGTGGGGCGGTCGGATCGCGCTCGCGCGCTACGTCGTGCAGTGGGACGCCATGGCCGAGACGAGCGACGGACCTCGCGCGGACGGCGACTACCGCGAGCAGTTCGAAGCATGGCTGGAGGACGTGCGGAGTCTGGGTCTCGCCCCGGTCATCGCGCTGACCAGCTACACACACGCCTACCCCCGTTCGCCAGGCGAATACCAGGATGCGCTCGAAGCGCTCCTTGCGCAGGCCGACCTCATGGGCGAGCCCGCGGGCTATGTCGAGGCATGGAACGAGCCCAACGGCCAGGGCGGTGAGCCCGCCGGCAGAGCCGGCGAAATCGCCAACTGGGCCAACTCGATCTGCGAACGTCGCGGCTGCCAGGTGATCGCTGGCGACCTCGAAGACGCTCCGTCCATCAGCACCTACGAGCGCGCGTACACCGGCGCGCTTGACTTCTCACCCGCCATCTGGGGCATCCACCCGTATCGCTCGCTGTTCAACCACAGCGACGCGACGGTGCTGCGCTTCGAGCAGGCGCTGCCAGACCACGGCGCCGGCGCTCAGATCTGGTTCACCGAGGTCGGGGCGTATTACTGTCTCGATGGCGAGCTGCGCGGCGAAGCGCAGCAGGCGAACGACGTGTCCTATCTCCTCGACACCCTCATCCCCGCCGCCGCGCCCGTCCACGTCTTCTACTACGGCTTCAAGGCCACTGGGCCTGGTGGCGCGCCGTGCACGGCCAGCGGCGGCGATGACACCGAGCTCTACCGCGCCTCCGGTGCGCCGCGCGCGGCCGCCGATCTGATTCTCGATGCCGATCGTGCCAGAGCGCTCGTCTTCGGCTCGGATCTGAGCGCGGCGTTGCTGGCGCTCGCGCCCGCCCCGAGCTGATGGACGTCGAGCGGTTCCTCGCCTCCTGACCCACCGCCGCTTGGGCCGATCGCGGCGCGCAGAGACGATGCCCGCCGCTACACCTTCAGGTGCGGATACTCCTCATCTACGAGCGCCCGGTAGCGCTCGTAGATCGGTTTGGTCACGGGAATCAGTTCGAGCGCCGCTTTCAGGTCGCCGCCGGTCTTGATGCGCCGCCGCGCGATCGCGTAGGCGATGTTTTCGCGGCCCTGGAAGTAGCGGTTGGCGGTCTCGGAGGACATCGTCATGCGCACCCGCGGCGACCAGTCGACGTCGTCCGTCCACTCCCACACGAGGTTCTTGTGCTCGCCGGGCCGGCCGGCCCTGACGTTCATCACCAGATCGACGTCCGCGAACTCGAAGCGCTGCGGCACGTCGGCGTCGCGCAGCGCGGGGCCCATCTCGGGAGCCTCGCTCATCATCTCGAAGATCCGGTCCATCACTTCGCGGAATTCCTGTGGCGATGCGAATGGGCTGGCCATGTATGCCTGTTCCACCCGTCCTCTCGCCAGACACGCGCATCTCGGCGCAGGGCGAGGGTCAGTCGGGTTTGTGCTCCTCGTCGGCCTCGCCGTAGACGGCCTCCTCGGCCTCGCCGTGGAGGGGGCCGGCCGTCTCCACCTCGGATGCGGCGTCGAGCATGATGCGCGCGGGCGTGTGCTCGTCGCCGTGGGAGGCGTGTTCGATCAGCTCCCGCTCGGCGAGCTCGAACCCCTCGGACTCGCCGCCTCCCGCTTCCTCGACCGCCCGGCGCTCCTCGCGGCGACGCAGCTCGAGCTCGCCGATCGAATAACCGGGGTCGTCCAAATCGCCAGCGTCGTCCATGCTTCAAGACTACTCTTGTGCGCCCGCGCTAGAAGTGCTCTCGTGCGCCCGCGCTAGAAGTGCAGCTGCTCGCGCGCGCTCTCCACGAGCGTGCCGCCGCTCTTCAGATCGCTCAGCGCGCTCAGCATCGCGTCGAGCTCGCAGTCGATCTTCGCCGGCCACTGCTTGGGCGGGTGGTCGTCGAGCGTCTTCAGGCCGTTGCCGGTGATGATCGCCACGACGGTGTCATCGGGCGCGAGCCGGCCGGCGGCTGCGAGTTTCTCCAGCACCGCCACCGTCGTGCCGCCGGCCGGCTCGGTGAGCAGCCCCTCGGTCGCGGCGAGCAGGTCGATGCCGGCGAAGATTTCCGGGTCGCTGGCGAAGCCGCCGGTGCCGCCGCGTTTGAGCACCGCGTCGATCACCAGGTAGCCGTCGCCGGGGTTGCCGATCGCGAGCGAGTGCGCTGCGGTCTCTGGTGTGACCGCGCGGATCTCCGCCTCCTCGGCGATGATCGCCGTGGCGATCGGGTTGCAGCCGCTGGGCTGGGCGATGTGGATGCGCGTGGCATCCGTCTCGGAGAGACCGAGAAGCTGCAGCTCGACGAGGCCCTTGTGCAAACGCGAGGAGAGCGTGCCCCCGGCGGCCGCGGTGATGATGTGGTCGGGCGCCTGCCAGTCGAGCTGCTCGACGATCTCGAACGCCGCCGTCTTCGCGCCCTCCGCGTAGAACGGGCGCAGGGTGATGTTGGCGAAGTCCATGCCCGTGCTTTCGGCCACTTCGCGGCAGCGCTTGTTGGCTTCGTCGTAGTTGCCCTCCACCTGGCACACCTTCGCGCCGAGCGCCATGCACGCGCGGGCCTTCGTGTCCTCGAGGGCGTTGGGGTAGAAGACGTATGCGTCCACGCCCGCCTTCGCCGCCAGCGAGGCGACGGCCGTGCCGACATTGCCGGTGGAGACGCAGCCGATCTCGGTGCCGCCGCGCTCCAGCAGCCGGGCCACGGACATCGAGACGACGCGATCCTTGTAGGAGAGGCTCGGGCGGTTGCTGGAGTCGTCCTTGATGTACAGGTTGCTGAGGCCGAGCTCGGCGCCCAGCCGGTCGGCGCGGATCAGCGGCGTGCAGCCGGAGTGGCGCCCGACGCGCGCCTGCGCCGAGGCGTCGACGATCGGCAGCAGCTCCTCGAAGTGCCAGATGTTCTGCGGACGCTCGGAGGCGGGCACGTCCCTGAAGTGGCTCGCCGCGAGCTCGTAGTCGTAGACGATGTCCAGCCCCTTGCCGCAGTCGGGGCACGCGAACACCGTCGACTCGAGCGGGTAGCTGTTCTCGCAGCGGTGGCAGACGAGGCCGGTCGCGCACGAGCGCGTCCGCTGCCCTGCCCCCTGCGTGGGGTGTGCAGTCTGTGTGCTCATGCGGGTACCTGGAACGATACGCCCGGCCACGGCGTCTGTGCGGTGCCCTCGTCGTGGCCGAAGGCAACCCACAGCTCCTCGGCGAGGTGGGGGGCGAGCGGGCCGAGCGTCTGGGCGAGCACGGCGAGGGCCTCGACGAGCGCATCGAGGTTGGCCGCGCCGAGCTGTCCCTCGCGGGCCACCACGCGTTTCTCGAAGTCCTTGATCCGATCGAACAGGCGCATGACGTTGCGCACGGCGCTGTGCATCTCCAGGCTCTCCATGTCCTTCGTGATCCGTCCCACGCCCGCCTCGCACCACTGCGACAGTTTCAGCCGCAGGTGCTCGGTCGTGTCTCTGACCTGCTCGCCGGCATCCTCGCCGGGACCGACCCTCGCCGTCCGCTCGCGCTCCTGCCGCGCCTGCGCGAGCCTCGTGTGCGAGTA
Organism: Solirubrobacteraceae bacterium; assembly: GCA_052148875.1. Lineage (GTDB taxonomy): Bacteria > Actinomycetota > Thermoleophilia > Solirubrobacterales > Solirubrobacteraceae > Palsa-744. Next base: position 1,878 of record JBKQHH010000044.1, on the reverse strand, counting down.
CTCCCACACCTGCCCGAGGAACCGGTGGCAGCGCAGCACCGCCGAGTCGCTCCAGTTGAGGGACTTCTGCGGGCTCGCGGCGTAGAGGACGGCCAGCCTCACGGTGTCGGCGCCGTAGCGCTCGACCAGCGCGTCGGGGTCGACGACATTGCCGAGATGCTTGCTCATCTTGCGCCCGTCGGCGGTGACCATCTCGTGAAACAGGCAGCCGGCGAACGGCTCTCCGTCGGCGAGGAACGCCAGCGGCCCGATGTCGCGCAGCGCCTTCGTGACGATCCGCTGGTCGAACACGAAGTTGCCGCTGTCCGAGCCCGCTACCAGGCGCTCTGAGGGCAGCCAGTGGCGCAGGTCGGGCAGCGCGAAGATCTCCTCCAGCGGCTCCTCGCGCGCCTCGGGGGGGACGCACGCGGGCACCCACAGCCACAGCGCGTCGAAGTGGCAGTCGAGCGTGTCGGTCTCGCGGCGCGCGGGCTCGCCGCAGGACGGGCAGGTGGTGTTGACGAACTCCTCCAGCTCCGCCAGCGGGTTGCCGGCGCCGGTCGGGCGGATGTCCAGCGGCAGCACGACGGGGAGCTGCTCGCGCGGAACGGGCACGGTGCCGCACCGCTCGCAGTAGACGATCGGGATCGGCGTGCCCCACGAGCGCTGGCGGGAGATCACCCAGTCGAACGCCTTGTAGCGCACCGCCTGGCGCCCGCCGGCGACCGCGGAGGCGCCGTCGGCGCTCGCCCCGTTCGCGCCTGCGTTGCTCTCACCGCCGCCCGCTGCGGCAGAGTCGCCGCCGCCGCCGTCCGCGAGCTCGAAGCCGAGCCGGCCCGCGATCACCTCGTCGGTGCGGTCGTGCGTGGGAACGCCGAGGGCCACCGTGGGCCCGAAGCGCGAGTCGACGAGAGGGGAGACGAGCACCGGCAGCCCGGTTCCGTCCGGGGCGAGCACCACGCGCCCGGTGTCGATCACGGGGATCGTCTCGGCCTCGCGCGAGCCGCGCTCCCAGCCGCCCGAGCGCAGCTGCTCGAGCTGCTCGTGGACGCCCGGCGCCGACGCCCACGCGTCCGCGTCGGGATGGCGCGCGGACATGACCACGAAGCGCGCCTGTGCGAGCGCGTCGGCGTGGGGGGTGAAGACGGTCAGCTGCGCGCCATCGGGGCTGTGCAGGTCGAGCTCCACGCCATCGACGCGCCCGAGCACGATCTCCTGGGAGGAGAGCGCCACGTCGTCCCAGATGCCGCTGGCGGCGAGCTCCTCCAGGCGCCGGTCGTTCTCCTGCACGTACGCGCTGATGCGCAGATACCACTGCGGCAGCTGGATCGGCCTGACGGGCCCGTGGCAGCGCCAGCAGGTGCCCCCCGGCTCGACCTGGATCGAGGCGAGCGTCGTCTGGCAGTTGTCGCACCAGTCGACGTTGCCCGTCCCGTGGTAGATGAGGCCGGCCTCGAGCAGCTCCAGGAACAGCCACTGCGACCAGCGGTACATGACCGCGTCGGAGCTCAGGAACGAGCGCTCCCAGTCGAGGGAGAAGCCGAGCCGCCGCAGCTGGCCGGTCATGTGCGCGGCGCAGCGGGCCACCCAGTCGCTCGGCGGCTCCCCGCCGGCGATCGCGCCGAGCTCGGCGGGCAGGCCGAAGGCGTCGAAGCCGAAGGCGAACAGCACGGCGTCCCCGCGAGCGCGCCGGAAGCGCGCGTACGCATCGCCGATCGAGTAGCTGCGCACGTGGCCGATGTGGACGTTCCCGGAGGTGAACGGGGCGGACGGCTTGATGTAGATGTGCGCCTGGTCCTCGGCCGGCGGCGGCGTCCTGAAGGCGTCGCGCTCGCGCCAGGCGGCCTGGCGACGGGCCTCGACCGCAGCGGGCTCGTAGCGTGTGTGGGTGCCGTCGCT
>JBKQHH010000043.1:0-24708 GCA_052148875.1 Solirubrobacteraceae bacterium | reverse complement strand
GCGGCATGAGCAGCGTTGCCGAGCCCGGCACGCGGACGCGCAGCTTCAGCTGGGAGGACCCGGCCGCGACGGCCGCCAGCGGGTCGAAGCTCGCAGGCCTCGAGTACATGAGTGCGATCTCTGACGGAACGATGCCGGCGCCGCCCGTGGCGCGGCTGCTCGGGTTCGAGCTCGTCGAGGCCGAGTGGGGGCGGGCGCTGTTCGCCCTGCAGGCGGCGGAGTGGATGTACAACCCGATCGGCTCGGTCCACGGCGGCATCGCGGCGACGATCCTCGACTCGTGCATGGGCTGCGCGGTGCACACGACGCTCGAGCCGGGCGTCGCGTACACGACGGCCGACCTGCAGGTTCGCTACATCCGCGCGATGAGCCACGCGACCGGGCGCGTGCTCGCGGAGGGGCGCGTGGTCCACAGCGGCAAGCGCACCGCGACGGCCGAGGGCCGGCTGTTCGCCGAGTCCGACGAGCGGCTGATCGCCCACGGGACGACGGGCTGCGTCATCCTGCGCTGACGCGCGGTTGCGCGAACGCCCGATCGGCGAACGGGATCAGCCGCGCGGCGAACCCGTGCGGGTCGGTCGTGTGCGGGACGTGGCCGCTGTCGAACACGACCAGCTCGGCGCCGGGGATCATTGCCGCGATGCGCCTGCCGACCTGCAGCGGGATGACCGGATCGTGCCGCCCCCAGACGACGAGCGTGGGGGCGGTGATGGCGGGCGCCTCGCGGCGCAGGTCGTGCTCGGGCGAGGCGAAGCTGCGCCACAGCTCGCTCACCGCGCGCAGGCCGGGGTCCGCCCTGGTCGTGCGCACGCCGGTGTCCCGCGCGCGGCGGTCGGCGCCGGTGCGGGCTCGCATGTAGCGACTGGAGAAGGCGGGGTAGATCGCGCGCAGGAACCGCGGTCGGGCCATCAGCGCGCAGAACGCGCGCACGTGCGGCGGGCGTCCGACGAAGCCGCCGCCGTCGACGATCACGAGGCCCCTGACGAGCTCGGGCCGGCGGATCGCCAGGCGCGCGGCGGAGAACCCGCCGACGGAGTTGCCGAGCACGACCGCCCCGCCGGGGGCGAGCCGCTGCACGACGTGCTCGGCGACGTCCGCCAGATGCATCGCGCTCGCCGGGCCATCGCCTGCCGGCGATTCGCCGTGGCCGGGCCAGTCGAGCGCGATCGTGCGCAGCCGCTCCGGGATCAGCGCGCGGAGCTCGTCGAAGTCGTGGCGGTCGTGCGCTCCGCTTGCGAGCAGCACGAGCGTGTCGCCGCTGCCGCGCTCGTCGTAGGCGATGGGGCCGGTGGGGGTGTCGAGGAGGGGCATGAGCGGCACCCTACCACATGACTGACCGGTCGGTCATAGGAAGTGACCGGTCGGTCAGGTAACCTCTATTGGAAGGATGCCCGCGCACACGACCGCCGCGCCAGGCGCGGCTTCACGAGGTACGCACCGCACGTACGAGATGCTGCTCGACGCGGGCGTGGCGGTGGCCGAGCGCGAGGGGCTGGCGGGCCTGAGCGTCAACCGCGTGGTCGCGCAGGCGGGCGTGGCGAAGGGGACCTTCTACGTGCACTTCGCGGACAGGGAGGCGTTCGTCGACGCGCTGCACGAGCGCTTCCACGAGCGCGTCGCGCGGGCGGTCGCCGCCGCGACGGCCGACACGGCGCCCGGCGCCCGGCGCATCGTGCGCGGAGTCGAGGCGTACCTGGACGTGTGCCTGGCCGACCGCGCGATCAAGGCGCTGGCGCTGGAGGCGCGCACGGACGCGGCGCTGACGGCGTCGATGTCCGCGCGCCACGAGCGCTCCGCGGCGGCGGCGATCCCGAGCTTCAGGGCGATGGGCTGGCCCGACCCGAGGGCGGCGGCGCAGCTGCTCGCGGCGATGACCTCCGAGCTGGCCATCCGCGAGCTCGACGCCGGCAGGCGCCTGCCGGGCGCCAGGCGCGCGCTGCGCCGGTTCGTCGGCGTCGAGGTCGGCGACGCTTCTCGCCCCCCGAAGCAGCGCGCAGCAGCGAGGAAACGGACGGCGCAGCGGCCAGGCAGTCAACGAGCGAAGGAGGGGCGATGAAGTACTACGCGGTTGCGGAGATGGACGTGACGGACCCGAGCTGGATCGCGGACTACGTGGCGAACGTGACCGGCATGGTCGAGCGCCGCGGCGGACGCTACCTGTCCCGGACCGTGCGGATCGAGAAGGTCGAGGGCGAGCGCGCCGCACCGCAGGTGATCGTGCTGATCGAGTGGCCGTCAAAGGAGGCCGCGGACGAGTTCTACGCGAGCGAGGAGTACAGCCCCTACCGCGAGGCGCGCGGCAACGGCGCCCGCAACGAGTTCCTGCTGGTCGCCGGCGAGGACGTCAACGGCGTGGCGCGGATCGACGGGTAGCGGGCGCGCTCAGCTGGCGAGCGTCGCCTCACCGCCGCCGAGCTCGGCGCCCTCGGCCGCGACCGGATCCCCCTCCCCCTCCGGGGACGATGCCAGCGGCACGAGCGCGGCGTTGGGCAGACGCTTGAACGGCAGGGTGCCGTCCGTGGAGCGGCTGGCGAACGCGGCGCGGATGACCATCCCGTGGCAGACGACCAGCGCGGGCAGCACGCCGCGTTCGACCTCTTCGAGGGCCGCGCTCACGCGCACCGCCTGCTCGGCGAAGGACTCGCCTCCCGGGAACGCGAAGCCGGGGTCGGCGGCGGCGAACGAGTCGAACAGCTCTGGCGTGCGGGCGCGCACCTCGGCGAAGGTCAGGTCGGTCCAGTCGCCGGCGTCGGTCTCCATCAGACGGGGGTCCTCGACAGGCTGCAGACCGATGCGAGCGGCGACGACGTCTGCCGTTTCGCGGGCCCGCAGCAGCGGGCTGCACCACAGCGCCCGAAAGCCGTAGCCGACGGCGCGCTCGGCCAGCTCGGCCGCCTGGGCGCGGCCGGTGTCGTTGAGCGGCACCTGCTGCTGGCCCTGGAAGCGGCCCTCGTGGTTGTAGGCGGTCTCCCCGTGGCGGGCGAGGTAGACGCCGTACCCCGTAGTGGGGCGCAGGGTGGCGGAGCGCTGGGTCAGGATCGGTCGAACCGGTCGAGGCTCATGACCTTGTCCCAGGCGGCGACGAAATCGCCCACGAACCTCTCCTCGGCGTCGTCGCAGGCGTGAACCTCCGCGAGCGCCCGGAGCTCGGAGTTCGAGCCGAAGACGAGGTCGACGGAGGTGGCGGTCCACCTGACCTCGCCGGTCGCGCGATCGCGCCCCTCGTAGACGTTCTCCGCCGAGCCCGACGGCTTCCACTCCGTGCTCATGTCGAGCAGGTTCACGAAGAAGTCGTTGCTCAGCGTCTCCGGCCGGTCGGTGAAGACGCCGTGCCGGGACTGCCCGTGGTTTGCGTTCAGGGCACGCATGCCGCCGATCAGCACCGTCATCTCCGGAGCGGTCAGCCTCAGCATGCAGGCCCGCTCCAGCAGCCCGTGCTCGAGCGGCATCGCCTCTCCCGGACGGAAGTAGTTGCGGAAGCCGTCGACGGTCGGCTCGAGCACGGCGAAGGACTCGACGTCGGTCTGCTCCTGGGAGGCGTCGGTGCGCCCCGGCGTGAAGGGAGCCGAGATGTCGCGACCGGCGTTCTTGGCGGCCTGCTCGACGGCCGCGCATCCGCCGAGGACGATCAGGTCGGCCATCGAGATCCGCTTGCCGCCGGACTGCGACTCGTTGAAGTCCTTCTGGATCCGCTCGAGCGTCTGGAGCGCGCCCGCGAGCTCGGCCGGTTCGCCCCACTCCCAGTCCTTCTGGGGCGCCAGGCGGACCCGCGCTCCGTTCGCGCCGCCGCGCTTGTCGGTGCCGCGGAACGAGGCGGCCGACGTCCAGGCGGTGGAGACCAGCCGTCCGATCGACAGGCCCGAGGCGAGGATCTTCTCCTTCAGCGAGGCGATCTCGGCAGCGCCGACGAGCTCGTGATCGACGACGGGGACGGGGTCCTGCCACAGCTGCTCCGCCGGAATCCACGGGCCGAGGTAGCGCGAGATGGGTCCCATGTCGCGGTGCAGGAGCTTGTACCAGGCCTTGGCGAAGGCGTCGGCGAGCTGGTCGGGGTTCTCGTAGAAGCGCTTGGAGATCGGTCCATAGACCGGGTCGACCTTCAGCGCCAGGTCCGTCGTGAGCATCATCGGCGCGTGGCGCTTGGAGGGATCGTGAGCGTCCGGGACGGTGCCCTGGGCCTCGGGGTCCTTGGGCGCCCACTGCTTCGCCCCGGCGGGGCTCGTCGTCAGCTCCCAGTCGTACTCGAAGAGGTTCTCGAGGAAGCCGTTGTCCCACTTCGTGGGTTGCTTCGTCCAAGCCCCCTCCAGCCCGCTGGTGATGGTGTCGGCGCCGTTCCCGTTGCCCGCGCTGTTCTTCCAGCCGAGGCCCTGCTCCTCGAGGGGAGCGGCCTCGGGCTCGGGGCCGATGTTGCTGGGGTCGACGGCGCCGTGGGTCTTTCCGAAGGTGTGGCCGCCGACGATCAGGGCGACCGTCTCCTCGTCGTTCATGGCCATGCGGCGGAAGGTCTCACGGATGTCCCTGGCGGCCGCCAGCGGGTCCGGGTTGCCGTTGGGGCCCTCCGGGTTCACGTAGATGAGGCCCATCTGCACGGCGCCGAGGGGCTTGGCGAGCTCGCGCTCGCCGCTGTAGCGCTCGTCGCCCAGCCAGGTGTCCTCGCTGCCCCAGAAGATCTCATCCGGCTCCCAGATGTCCTCCCGCCCGAAGCCGAAGCCGAAGGTCTGGAAGCCCATCGACTCCATCGCCACGTTGCCGGTGTAGACGAGCAGGTCGGCCCAGGAGAGCTTGCGGCCGTACTTCTGCTTGATCGGCCAGAGCAACCGGCGCGCCTTGTCGAGGCTGGCGTTGTCGGGCCAGCTGTTGAGCGGGGCAAAGCGCTGGGCGCCGCTGCCGCCGCCACCACGGCCGTCGGCGATGCGGTAGGTGCCGGCGGCGTGCCAGCTCATGCGGATGAAGAGCGGCCCGTAGTTGCCGTAGTCGGACGGCCACCAGTCCTGCGAGGCGCTCATGAGCTCGATCAGGTCGTGCTTCAGCGCGTCGAGGTCGAGGGCCTGGAACTCCTCGGCGTAGTCGAAGTCCGCGCCCATCGGGTCGGACAGGGACGAGTGCCGGTGCAGCACGCTCAGGTCCAGCTGGTTGGGCCACCAGTCGTGGTTCGTCCTCGGACTGGGCACCTTGGGAGTCGGGCTCGGGATCGCCGGGTTTTCGCTCTCGCTGATGCTCTCAGTCATGTGTTGCTCCTGTCCCTTTCTGGTTGAGGTGCGTCTGGTGGACCGCTGCTCTACGTCGAGACGCCGGCGCCCTCGGCGAGCAACGAGCGTACCGATGGAAGCGATCGGTCGCGCGCTGCTGAAAGCGCCCACACACCCACTGCACATGCTCCTCCTGATCAAGGACCTGCGTGCGACGGTGGGGCAGCTGGCGCAGTAGTCGTGCCTTGGCCGCCGAGAGGCGGGCCACCAGCGCTTGTAGTCATAGACTCAGGGCAATGCGCCGCCGCGTCACCTTCTCGCGCAACCTGACGCTGTCGCTGTCGCGGACGTGCCGCTGCTACTGCAAGTACTGCGCGTTCGCCACCCACCAGGCGCACCTGTACGCGCCGGAGGAGGTGCTGGAGATCCTCGACGGGGCGGCCAGGCGGCAGGTCAAGGAGCTGCTGGTGCTGACGGGCGAGCGCCCGGAGGTCAACCCCGAGGTGGCGGCGCGGCTGCGCGAGCACGGCCACGATGACTTCACCGCGTACGTCGTGTGGACGTGCGAGCGGGCGCTCGAGCGGGGCCTTCTGCCGCACACCAACCTCGGCGTGCTCTCGCGCGAGGACCTCGGCAGGCTGCGCGAGGTGACGGCCTCTCAGGGGCTGATGCTCGAGTCGGTGTCCGAGCGGCTGATGCAGACCGTGCATGCGGGCTCGCCCACCAAGCATCCCGACCGGCGACTGGAGACGATCCGCGCGGCGGGCGAGCTGCGGATCCCGTTCACCAGCGGCATCCTCGTCGGGATTGGCGAGAGCGAGCAGGAGCGCATCGAATCGCTGGAGGCGCTCGCGGCGGTGCACGCCGAGCACGGGCACATCCAGGAGGTGATCCTGCAGAACTTCGTCCCGCACCAGCGCTACTACGGGGAAGAGCCCGCGCAGATCGCAGACGCGGCCGCCCGCGAGTACTGGCGCACCGGCGTCGCCGACTCGCGCCCCGAGCTGCCGCTGCCGGAGTGGGCGTGCCCGGTGAACATCGAGGACATGAAGCGGCTGATCTCAGAGACGCGGCGGCTGATGCCCGACGTGGGCATCCAGATCCCGCCGAACCTGGCGGACTGGTGGGGCGAGCTGGTGGCGGCTGGCGCGACCGACCTTGGGGGCTTGAGCGCGAACGGCGATCACATCTCGCCCGAGCATCCGTTCCCGTCGCCGCACCAGGTGCGCAAGGAGCTGCAGAAGGACGGCGTGGCGCTCACGGAGCGGCTGTGCGTCTACCCGCAGTACATCGACCCCGAGTGGGTGGCGCAGGGCGTGATGGACACGATCAAGGTCAAGTACTGGAGCTTCATCCCGCGCCGCGGCTCCGGTCGCACCGACCCGCCGGCGCCGATCCGCCCGGACCTGGTCGCCGGCGCTGTCGAGCGCGCGCGCGACGGGCTCGCGCTTAGCCCGGATGAGCTCACCGCGATGTTCGCGGAGACGCGCCCGGAGGCGATCGAGGACATGCGCCAGGCGGCGGATGAGCTGCGCGCGGAGCTCGCGGGGGAGACGGTCACGTTCGTGGTCAACCGCAACATCAACATCTCCAACGTGTGCACCGTCGGCTGCGCGTTCTGCGGCTTCGGCCAGGGCAAGCGCTCGCCGGACGCCTACGAGCACGATGCACAGGACTTCGTCGGCCGCATCCACGACGCGCTCGAGTTCGGCGCCACCGAGCTTTGCATCCAGTCGGGCATCCACCCCGACTGGGCGCTCGAGGACTACCTGGGGTGGCTGCGACTGGCGAAGGCCACCGCCGCGGACGCGGGGGCGGACCTGCATCTGCACGCGTACAGCCCGATGGAGATCGCGCACATGTGCGACATCTCCGGGCTCCCGCCGGCGGAGGTGTTCGCGCGCCTGCGCGACGCTGGGCTGGGGTCGACGCCGGGCACGGCCGCGGAGGTGCTGCACGACGGCGTGCGCGAGCGCATCTCCCCTAACAAGCTGCCGGTGGCGCGCTGGGTGCAGATCATCGAGGCGTCGCACGCGGCGGGGCTGCGCTCGACGTCGACTGTCATGTTCGGCCACATCGAGGAGCCGTGGGAGCTGGCCGAGCACATGCGCGTGATCCGCGAGCTGCAGGAACGGACCGGCGGGATCACCGAGTTCGTGCCGCTGTCGTTCATCCCCTTCCAGACGCTGCTCGGGCGCACGCACGGGGTGGAGGAGATCTCGCGCGAGGAGAACCTCAAGCACACCGCCGTCTTCCGCCTCGCGCTCGGGCGCACCGTCCCGAGCCTGCAGGCCAGCTGGGTGAAGATGGGGCTCGACGCGGCGACCGAGTCGCTGCGCTGGGGCGTGAACGACCTCGGCGGCACGCTCATGGAGGAGTCGATCAGCCGCCTCGCCGGCAGCTACCACGGAACGCGCCTGGAGCCCGAGCAGCTGGTCGCCGCCGCCCACGAGGCCGGTCGCCCGGCTGCGGAGCGCACGACGCTGTACGGGATCAGGCGCGAGTTCCCGCTGATCTCCCCGCACGCGCCGGACGTGCTGCCGGTCGCGGTTTAAAGATACGCAATATGCGGCAAGTTCGCACGGCTTGACGAAATGCTCGCCGCTGATGATCTACTCTTGCGGGCCGACGATGGTTCCTTGTGGTTCATATCGAGGGGGCACGACAACCCGCGCGAGCGCGAGGACGGGTAGATGAGTCCAACCGGAGCGCCGTCCCCGCAGCAGCCGGCCGTCCCACTCCGGCATCGTCCGAGCGTCACCGAGATGACCGAAGCGGAACTGGCCGAGCTGCGCGCGGCCTTCAAGGCGCTTCAGGAAATCGACGACGAGCGCGGCTATCAGTACCAGGCGGGCATTCACGGCCTGCCGCTGCCGTTCTACTGCGATCAGGCCCATGGGCAGCCGGCGTTCCTGCCGTGGCATCGCGCGTACCTGTACCGCTTCGAGCTGGCCCTTCGGGCGACCGGGCACGACGTGATGCTGCCCTGGTGGGACTGGATCACGGTTCGCTCGATCCCCGCGCCCTACGGCGCCGTCGGCGAGGCCAACCCGCTGTACTCGGTTCCGATCAACGCGCTCGCCCTCGAACAGGGAAAGCGTGGCGAGGGAGCCCCAGGGGACACCGAAGAGACCAGGCTCGCGGGTAAACCCAACACCGTTCGCGAACCCGGCCGGCCGGGGACCCGCTTGCCGACGGCGCCGCAGATCGAACGGGTGATGGCATATACGGAGTTCGCGAGCTTCACGACCAACCTCGAGGACTATCACGGCAACGTGCACATGTGGGTGGGAGGGCACATGGGCGACATCCCGTTCGCCGCCTACGACCCGATCTTCTGGGCGCACCACACGATGATCGATCGGCTGTGGCGTATGTGGCAGCTGCGACACCCGCAGGCGAGCTTCCCGGAAAACGTCGCGAGCGAAGTGATGGAGCCCTTCAACCTCACAGCCAAAGACGTGCTCGACCCGACAACGCTGGGTTACGACTACGTGACGACGTCGACCGCGATCGCGGTGGAGGGTTAGCGATGGACCATTACCAGGCACGCGATCTGGAGCTGTCGCCCAGCACGATCGCGCGCGAGTTCACGCGCGCCGACCTGGTCTTCTACGGCGTCGACCACAGGGGCCCGTCCTTCGAGGCGCTCGTGTTCCTGAATGCGCCCGAGGCCACTCCCGACACCCCGCTCGACGTCGCGGACGGGTTCGCCGGCTCGTTCGTGATCTTTGGACACGGGGGCTGCTATGGCGACGTCGGACATTGCGAGGTGCCGAGCGCTCCCCGCGATCCGTTCGACAGCCGTCCTCCTCACGGCCTGACTCCTCAGACGAAGATGGTGGAGATAACGGAAGCCTTCAAGCACCCACGCTGCTCGGGCGAGACCCTCACCGTGACCGTCCTGCCGGTGGTCGCAGGCGCCGACGGCGCCAAACAGGCCGACGTGCTGTTCTTCACCGGCCTGCGGCTGCTGACGTATCGCTGAGCCGTGGCGCCTGCGACCGCCGCGCCGTTGGCGGCGAGCGTCGCCTAGCTTCGCGCGAACTGCCCGTGAAAGCCGAACGGAATGTGGTGCGGCGCCTCGGCGCGCGCCAGCTCGCCGAGATCGCCCGCGTCGAGCACGAGCAGGAAGGACGTGCCGGCGCCGGCGTCGAGCACGACCGACAGCAGCACGCCGTCGTCCTCGTCCTCTGCGTGGGGGCGCGCGACGAACACCGGCTCGCCGGGGTAGCAGCCGGGCTGTGACCAGGACAGCGTCGAGCGCGTGGCGGTGTCGACCTTGACGACGCGCTCGAGCCAGCCTCCCGGCCCGTTGCCGACGCCCCACACGTAGCGGTACGGGCGCTCGTTGCAGCGCGCGTAGTTGATGCGCGGCAGCTCGATGTCGCCGTCGGCCAGCAGCTCGCGCCTGACCGCGCGATCGGACAGGCGCAGGCGAAAGCGCGTCAGCTCGGCCGAGGCGACGGGCTTGCCGGTGCGCAGGCGCTCGAGATAGAGATCCTCGATCACCCCGGCGTCGGCGAACGCGCACAGGTCGACCACCACCTCGTCTCCGTCCTCGTAGGCGTTGACGTGGTGGAACGCGAAGCACGGCTCGGTCTGGAAGCCGTCGATGGTCTCGCCGGTGACGCGGTCGACGAGCGTGAAGCGCGTCCCCAGGTCGGGCTTCCAGCGGTAGTTCTCGATGTACGGGCGCCCCGACAGCGCGAGCGCGAGCGGGTTGACGACGAACGGGAACTCGGCGAGCACCAGCCAGCGCTCGGTCAGCCCGAAGGAGTGCATGTAGGCCGGCTCCCGCACGGGCAGCGAGGCGATCACGCGCGGCCTGACCGTCCGCTCGGAGCCGTGCGGCTCGAGCGCGAAGAACCGGTAGCTGATGCGCGCGCCGAGCCTGGCCGCGTAGTTGAGCATGCCGCCGCTCGCGCGATCCAGGTGCGGGTGGGCGGTGGTGAGCTGCCCGGGGGCCTCGAACGGCCGCACGCCGGCCGCCTGCAGGGTGTGGGGGTCGAACTGGACGGGCAGCGGCGTCTCGGTCATCGCGACGAAGCGCTCGCCCAGCCGCGCGACGTTGACGTTGGCGTTGTCCGGCAGCACGCTCCCGGGCGAGAACAGCGTCTGCACGCGCTTGAACAGCGAGCGGCAGGGGTCGGTGGCGAACTCGCCGTAGACGATCCGGCCCTGCTCGCGCGCGGCTCGGTAGGAGCGGCTCTCCAGGAAGCGGTTGCCGTAGGAGACACGGCCGCCGTCGATCGTGAAGCGATGCAGCATCGCCAGGCCGTCGAACCAGTGGCGCATGCGCTGCGCCCCGACCTCGAACTTCGCCGGGCCGGTGCGCAGCAGCGAGCCCTGCAGCCAGGCCGGGAGCTCACCGCTGAGCGCGAGCTCGTCGCTCACCACCTCGTGCTCGAGCGTCGAGAAGCCGAGCGTGGGCTCGGTCGAGGGAGTCGCGGCGACGGACATGATGATTCCTCCTGAATGGTTCGACTCGGATCATGCGTACCGTACGCTACCCTGGCGAGCATGTCAAGCCCACCGCGCGGCGGACCGCACCGCGAGCCCTCCGCCGCTTCGGCCGGCGAGCCTTCCGGCGCGTCCGCCGACGAGTCGACCCCCCGCCTGACCGAGACCTCGTACATCGTCCTCGGGCTGCTCGAGCTGGCGGGGCAGGCGACGCCGTACGAGCTCAAGCGGGTGGCTCAGCTGAGCACGAGCAACTTCTGGTCGATTCCCCACACCCAGCTGTACACGGAGTGCGCCCGCCTCGCCGTCGAGGGCCTGCTCGACGAGCACCGCGAGCAGACCGGGCGGCGCAGGCGGACCTACAGCGTGACCAGCCGCGGGCGCGAGCTGCTGGAGCAGTGGCGCAACGCACCGACCGCGGACCTGTACGAACTGCGCGACGCGAGCACGCTGAAGCTGTTCTTCGGGGGCGACCCGGCCGCGCTGGCGGCGAGCCAGCTGGAGGCCCACAGGCGCCGGCTGGAGACATACGAGCGGCTGCTCGCGAGTATGCCGGAGGTTCCGCGCGGCCAGCTGCTGGCGCTCGAATGCGGGATCGGCCACGAGCGGGAGTTCATCCGCTTCTGGTCGCGCGTCAGCGAAACAGATCCTCCTGCAGCGGACGCATGAGCGCGACCGCGCCGGGGCCGTCCTCCTCGGTGACATAGCGTTGCAGGCCGTCGATGATGACGGCCGGCTCGCGCGAGTCCTTCGCCCGCGCCAGATCGGCGCACGCGGCGGCGGCGTCGGCGACGGCCAGCCAGGTGGCCCTCAGCTGCAGGCCGGCGGCGTCGGTGCGCCCGCGCCAGTCGTCGAGCGGCTGCATGCCGGCAAGACCGATCGCCACGTCGAGCTGGCCGTGGCGCCAGGCGCGCCCGAAGCTGTCGCTGACGAGCACCGCGACGCTCGCGCCCGTCAGCTCGCGCAGGCGGGCTCGGATCGCGCGCGCGGAGGCGTCGGGGTCGCGCGGCAGCAGCACGAGCGTCTCGGCGTCGTTCTTCTCGGTCCCACCCGCCCCGGCGTTGGAGGCGTCGACGCCGGCGTTGGCGCACACGAAGCCGTGGCGGGTGCGGCAGATGAGCACGCCGCGCTCGGCGCGCAGCACCTCGGCGGACTCGTCGAGCACGACCTGGACGGCGCGCGGGTCCTTCTCCTGACCGTCGGGCGCCGCGGCGGCGAGCTCGATCGCGCGCGCGCTCGGGCGGACGTCGGCGAGCGCGACGACCGCGCCCTCGGACTTGGAGACGGCCTTTTGGGCGATCGCCACGACCTGTCCGTCGCGGAGTCCGTCGTCGCCGAGCGCGGCGAGGATCAGCGCGGCGAGGTCGTCGCCGGCGCGCACCTCGGGGAGGCCGTGAAGTCCACGTGCGCAGAGGCTCGCCACGATCGCGCGCGGCTCAGGCGGAGGACGTGATGGAGAGGGTGTTCGTGCGTTCGGGCTGGCCGAGCACGGCGCGCGTGCGAGTGGCACGGGCGGGGTGGGCCGCGAGTCGGGCGCGCAGCACGTCGAGGTCGGCGCCGGTGTCGATGTCCAGCAGCAGCGACGGGACGCGCTCCACGCGACAGGCGGCGCCCGCGGCATGCGCGAGCGCGCGGTGGCGCTCGCAGCTGCCGGGTCCGAAGCTGGGGGAGATGGCGTCCGGGGGCGTGAGCAGCAGGCCGTTGGTGCCGGCGCCGTGGCGGTCGGGCACGATCACCACCTGGGGCTCGCGACGGTCCTCCGAGCCGGTCTGCAGCAGCCCGTCCAGCTCCGCGGGGTCCAGCGTGGGGCAGTCCCCGGGCACGCACAGCACGCGCTCGATGCCCTCGGCAAGCGCGCGGCGCACGCCGAGCGTCGCGGCCACCGGCTGACCCTGCTCGCGGTCGTCCTCGATGACGATCGCTCCGCGCTCGCGAGCGGCCGACGCGACGGAGCGCTCGCCGGTGACGAGGATCGTCTGCTCGATCGACTCCGTCTGCGCGAGCGCGATCAGCACGTCCGCGACCATCGCTTCCGCGAGCTCCAGTCGCAGGGGGTCGGCCACGCTGACGCCGAGGCGCTGCTTGGCCCGCGCGAAGCGCTTGACGGGCAGGATCGCTGCGGTGCGCATCTGCTCGCAGACGATAGTGGCGTGAGCGCCGCGGCTACCAGCCGAGCAGCATCAACCCCAGGGTCACCCCGGGGCCGATCGTGACCATCAGTCCGTGCTCGCCCGGCTCGGGCTCGTAGCGCGCGATCGTGTCCTTGAGCACGTACAGGATCGAGGGGGTGCCCACGTTGCCGTGCTCGGCCAGTGCGCTCCAGCTCGTGGCGAGGTCGTCCTCCGAGAGCCCGAGCGCACTCTGCACGTTCTCGACGATGCGCCTGCCGCCGGGATGGGCCATCCAGTGATCGATGTCCGAGCGCTCGAGGCGATTGCGGCGCAGGAACCCGGCGACGACCTCCGGCAGGGCCGCCCCGCCGATGTCCGGCAGGTCCCGGGCGAGGTGCAGGTAGCCGTCCTCGGCGGTGAGGTCCAGGCGGACGGCGTCGAGCGTGCCCGCGATCTGGTGGACCTGCGAGTCGAGGATGACCGGGCCGTCCGCGTCGGGGTCGCCGGAGAGCACGGCCGCGGCGCAGCCGTCGCCGAAGAGCGCCGAGCCCACCGTCTTGGCCCTCGGGTCGTCGGGTGTGGCGGGCGTGAGGATGCCGCTCATGCTCTCGGCCGCCACGACCAGCGCCTGCTTGCCCGGCTGCTCGCGCATCGTCTGGATCGCCAGGCGCATGAGCGGCACGCCGCTCGCGCAGCCCACGCCGCTGATGTGGTACTTGTCGGTCGCCGGATGCATCCCGTAGTGGTCGACCACGCGATGGGCGAGCGTGGGACAGCCGAGCGAGTACAGGCTCGAGCTGACGACCGTGCCGACCTGGAGCGGGTCGAGCTCGAGCGCGTCGACAGCATCGATCGAGTGGCGCAGCAGGTCCCGCTCGATCTGCTGGGCGCGTCCCTGCAACGTCTTTCCCAGGAAGTCCTCGCTGAGGTCCAGGTGGCGGCGCTTGACCCCGCTGCGCGCGAAGATCCGCTCGGCGAACTCGTCGCCGCTCAGCCGCAGACGCTCGAGCACCTGCTCCTGCGTGAGGACCTCCTCGGAGTGGGCGACCGCGATCGCGGCGATGCGCGTGCCTGCGCGGCGGAGGCGCCGGCGTGCGGCCGACAGCGGATCGACGAGAACCGATCCTCCGGTGCCGCGATTCGGGCCGTTGTACACAGTCGAGACTCCCTTGTCTGCCGGTGGACGTACTGTTTGGAAACCGATCAGCGCCGTCCAAGTTGTGGTTCCGACAATATGCGCACACTGGACACTAGCGGGTGCCCAGGCGGCGTTCTTATCGACTTCTTCGCGCGCCCGCAGCTCGATTGGCCCTCAAACAACGTTCTCGGCAGCGCGAGCACGGTAGGTTACACGCATTACAGGCGTCTTGGGAGAGAACGCGGATGAGCATCGAACTGATAGGGGCGGGCCTGCCGCGCACGGGCACGCTGACGCAGAAGCTGGCGCTCGAGGAGCTCGGCCTGAGCCCCTGCTACCACTGGGTCAACCTGATCGCCGACCTCGACCAGGTCGAGCTGTGGGATCGGGCGATGGACGGACAGGCGCCGTGGGAGGAGATCTTCGAGGATCATCGCTCGACGGCCGACTGGCCCGGCGGCTACTTCTACCGCGAGCTGATGGACTTCTATCCCGACGCGAAGGTGCTGTTGAGCGTGCGCGAGCCGGAGTCGTGGGAGCGCAGCTTCAGGGAGACCATCTGGACGATGTGCCACGGCGAGACGGTGATGCCGCTGCTCTCGCGCGCACGGGCGCAGGTCGATCCCCGCTGGAAGCGCTACCTGGCGCTCGTCGACCGCATGTTCTGGGGCCCGCAGGGCACGTTCGCGGCCGGGCACGCCGAGCCGGCGCAGCTGATCGAGCAGGCGATCGCCCACAACGAGCGGGTCAAGCGCGTCGTCCCCGCGGAGCGGCTGCTCGTGTGGGAGGTCACCGACGGCTGGGAGCCGCTCTGCGAGTTCCTCGAGGTGGACGTCCCCGACGGCCCGTTCCCGCACGCCAACGACCGCGACACGTTCCTGGAACGCGTCGTCGACGGGGCTCTCGGGGCGCTCGGCTCGTGGCGCGAGAGCGGCGTCCCGGTCGCGGGCTGAGGCGCGCCGGCCAGCCGGAGAGGGCCGCGCGAAGCGATCCGGCGAGACCCAGGCAGGCCACCCGACGAGGCGCGGCAGGCTAGCCGGCGAGGGCCTGCGCGAAGGACAGCGTCTGCTCGGCCAGGCGCGCGCGGCCGGCGGCGTCGTCCATGCGCGTGTCGGTCTGCAGGGTCGTCAGCCGGCCGACGTCTTCGTCGGCGACGATCCCGTCGAGCAGCTCGCCGTAGAAGTCGGCGACGCCGTCCGCGTTGCAGTCGAGCGCGCCGAAGGCCATGAACGACGCGGTGGGGCCCTTCAGCACCTCGCCGCCGCCGATCGGGCTGACGGCGACGCCCGGCGCGGCGGCGGCCTCGATCGCCTCGTGGATCCCGGGCACGGCGAGGATCGGCGCGATCGAGGCGAGCGGATTGGACGGTCCGATCACGATCGCGCGGGCCCCCGCGATCGCCGCGAGCGCCTGCTCGCTGGGCCGCGCCTGCTCGGCGCCGCGGTACTCCAGCCCCTCGATCATCCCGGCGGCGCGCTCGCGGATCATGAACTCCTGGAAGGAGCGCCAGCCGGCGGACCCGGTGCGCACCCACGTGCGCACGGGGTCGTCGCTCATCGGCAGCACCCGCGAGCGCACGCCGATCGCGCCGTTCAGCCGTGCGAGCGCGGCGGTGGGGGACAGGCCCTCGGCGAGCATGCGCGCGCGCTCGATGCACCAGGCCAGGTCGCGGTCGCCGAGGTTGAACCAGACGTCCACGCCGAGCTCGCGCAGCGCGTCCATCACGGCGAAGCTGTCGCCGCGCAGGCCCCAGCCGCGCTCGTCGATCGCGTCGGCCAGCCAGAAGGAGACGAGGTCGGGGTCGGGCGAGACGTGCGCGCCGTAGATCTCGACGTCGTCGCCGGTGTTGACGATCGCGGCCAGGCGCTCGGGGCCGGCGACGTCGGCGATCCCGCGCGCGAGCTTGGCTCCGCCGGTGCCGCCGGTGAGGATCACGATGTCGGGATCGCTCACTGCCACAGCTGCTCGGGCAGGCTCGTCAGGCGGATCCCGGCGTGGACCTTGTAGCGGGCGTTGACGGCGATCAGCAGGGCGGTCAGCGCCTCGGTCGTGCGCGCCATCTCCAGCTTGCCGCAGTCGACGCAGCGCAGCCCGTCGATGCGCTCGATCAGCTCCGCCGCGCGGCGCTTGTCCGCGCGCGAGTCCCCGCACACGAGCACGTCCTGGTCCAGCGGGTGCTCGAGGTCGCTCAGCGAGGCGGCGCTGACGGTGTGCAGCGCGGAGACCACGTGCACGCCCTCCGGCACCATCTCGAGCGCCTGCTGGGCGGCCGAGCCCTGCCATACGCCGAGCATGCGCGTGGCCTTGCCGCCGACGGCGGCGGCGAGCGGCACGGTGGCGTCGATCAGCAGCTGCCCGGGCGCGAGCGCGTGCTCGAGGTTGGCGAGGGTCTCGGACTGGTTGCGAAAGGGCACGCTCAGGACCACGATCCCCGCGGCGCCCGCGGCGGTCGCAGCGCCGGCGTTGTCGTGCCCCGAGAACGAGCCGTCGGGCACGATCGCGCGGGCGCGCTCGGCGGTGTCGGCGGCGCGGGCGGGGTCGCGCGAGCCGATCGCGATCGGCACGCCCGTGCGCGCGAGCCGCAGCGCGAGGCCGAAGCCGAGCGCCCCGGAGGCGCCGATGACGGCGACGGCGTCGTGGCTGGAGGATGGCACGGCGGCCGAGTATAGGCTTCGGAGGATGAGGCTCGAAGGAGGCACAGCGCCGTGAACGGGCTGCCGCAGGCCGTGAGCATCAGGGAGGTGGGCCCGCGCGACGGCTTTCAGAACGAGCCGGAGGTGATCCCCACCGAGCGCAAGATCGAGCTGATCGACGCGCTCGCGCGCACGGGTCTGCGCCGGCTGGAGGCGACGAGCTTCGTGCGCGCCGACGTGATCCCGCAGCTCGCAGACGCCGCCGAGGTGCTGGCGGGGATCGACGTGCCGGAGGAGGTGAGCGTGTCGGTGCTGATTCCCAACGAGCGGGGGCTGGACATGGCGCTCGAGCTGCGCGAGAGGGCCGGCGGCCGCGGCTCCGACGCCGGCGACGAGCGCCCGGCGTTCGACGAGATCAACGTGTTCATGTCCGCATCGGAGACCCACAACCGCAAGAACGTCAACCGCTCGATCGCCGAGTCGCTGGCCGGCCTGGAGGTCGTGCTCGCACGCGCGCGCGCCGCGGGCGTGCGCTGCGAGGGCGTCGTCTCGACGTCGTTCGGCTGTCCGTACGAGGGCCACGTGCCGCCCGAGCGGGTGCTGGAGATCGCCGCGCGCCTGCGCGACGCGGGCGCTCAGGAGGTCGGCTTCGGGGACACCACCGGCATGGCCAACCCGCGCCAGGTGCGCGAGTTCTTCACCTTGGCCCGGGAGCGGCTTGGGGAGGGCGTGGAGCTGACCGCGCACTTCCACAACACGCGCGGGCAGGGGCTCGCGAACGTGCTCGCCGCGCTGGAGGCGGGGGTGCGGAGCTTCGAGTCGAGCTTCGGCGAGCTCGGCGGCTGCCCGGTTCCGGCGGGCGCCACGGGGAACATCGCCAGCGAGGACCTCGTGTCGATGCTGCACGAGATGGGCATCGAAACCGGGATCGACCTGCCGGCGCTGCTGGCGTGCGCCCGGCGCGCGCAGGAGATCCTGGGGCGGCCGCTGGGCAGCCACACGCTGGTGGCCGGACCGGTCGACTGGCATCGATGAGCACCCGCCGATGACTGAGGCGTTCTTCTATTCGGGGCACTCGCTGGGTCCCGCCGGCACGATCGCCGTGATCGTCGCCGTCGTCGTGCGGATCGCCTGGATGTTCGCTCGGCGATGGAACCGCTAGCCGGCGAGCGCGGGCTCTGAGGGCTGCTCGCGCGCCGCCTCGCGCGCGGCCGCCACGCAGTACTCCTGCACCGACACCTCCATCTCCAGGCTCTGTGCGATCGTCGGGCGGGCGGAGGCGTCGATCACGCGCTTGGCGCGGCCTACCGCGATATGCGAGTTGGCCAGCAGCTCGTCCACGAGCGCCTGGGTGGCCTGCTCGAGCTCGTCGGGCGCGACCACGCGGTTGACCAGGCCGATGCGCTCGGCCTCGGCGGCGTCGATCGTCCTGGCGGTCATGATCAGCTCCTTCGCGCGCCCGAGGCCGATGACGGCCGGCAGGCGCGTGGAGCCGCCGACGTCGGGGATGATCCCGAACCTGACCTCCGGCAGCCCGAGCTGGGCGTCGCTGGAGGCGATGCGCAGATCGCAGCCGAGCGCCACCTCCAGCGCTCCGCCGACGCACGTGCGGTGGATCTGGCAGACGACCGGCTTGGCCATCTCTTCGCAGATGTTCGCGCAGTCGAGGAACACCGTGCGGAAGGGACGCAGCATGCCGGGCGTGCCGGCCGAGGCGGCGAGCTCGACGAGGTCTACACCGGCCGAGAACACGGGCCCTTCGCCGCGCAGCACCACACAGTGCACCGATGTGTCTGCGGCGGCCTCGCGCAGGGCGGCGCCGAGCGCGAGCAGCAGCTCCTGGCTCATCGCGTTGCGCTTCTCCGGGCGATTCAGCACCACGTGCCTGACCGGGCCGTGGTCTTCGGTGAACACGATGCTCATCGCGCGATCCTCCTCTCTGGGTGAGCGTCCCGCAAAGCGTCGTCCAGTCGGATGAGGCTCATGCAGGCCGTTGTGCCTCCAGCGTACGGAAGAAGGCGACTGCTAGCATGATTGCACCGATGATGCAGCGACTGATGATCCAGGCCGAGCCGGAGCTCGTCGAGCGCGCCAAGCACCGCGCGCGTGAACGCGGCGTCTCCGTCGCGCAGGTCGTGCGCGAGGCGATGGAGCACGAGCTGGGAGGCACGGAGGCGGAGCCGATCCCGCCTCCGCTCATGTGCATCGGTGCGTTCCGCTCCGGTCGCAGCGATCTGTCGCGCCTGGCCAGCGAGGACATATTCGAGCCCGACTCTTGGCGCTAGTAGTAGACACAGGCGTGCTCTACGCCATGCTGGACGCTGACGACGGCGACCACGTCGCATGCACGAGCCTCTTGGCTGGGGCACATGAGCGGCGGGTGGTGCCAGCGCCAGTGCTTTCGGAGGTCGATTGGCTCTGCGGTCGGCGCCATCGCGACGCGTTCACGCTGGTTCTCGATCAAATCGAAACCGAGGCGCTGGTCGTCGAGGAGCTGCTGCTGGAGGACTACCGCCGGGTTCGTGTGCTGCTCGCCACCTACGCCGACCTGCGCGTCGGCTTCGTCGACGCCGCCGTGCTCGCCGTCGTCGAGCGGCTGCGCGAGCCCAAGCTCGCGACGCTCGACCACCGTCACTTCTCCGTCATGCGGCCCACGCACGTCGACGCGCTCGAGCTGCTGCCCGGCTGAGCGCCGCGCCCGGCGGGCAGGGGTGCGCGAGGTCGGCCAACCGCGAACGCACGAGCGGCGGAGCCGGCCGGCGGAGCCCCCTAAACGTCTCTCTCAGCTCAGGTCCAACACGGTGGTCGGCGGTTCGATCTCATCGGTATGACCCTCGCGCGGGATGATCGCCGTGCCGACTGCGAAGAACTCGATCGTGTGGCTGCCCCAGCCGTGGCTCTTCTCCTGCAGCTGGACCCCCACGATGCCCTCCGCCTCGATCTCCTGCGCCTCGCTCTGCATCCGCTCCATCGCCAGCTCGCGCGCGTCGTACAGGGCCTGGGTGAAGTTCGACAGCTCGACGTTGCGACCCGTCTGCGCCATCGACTGCAGCATGCCGCGGTGGGCGACGTGGTAGACGCAGCTGCCCATCACCATCCCCACCGGGCGGTGGCCGGTGCGCAGCAGCGTCCAGAAGTCCTGGCCTGACAGATCGCTCGTGAACGGCCTGCCGTTGGGCGCGCGGTGCAGCACGCCGTCGCGGTGCTTGACCGCCGTGCCGATCGCGATGAACTCCGCCATGTCCTGGCCCCACTCGTAGCGCCCGATGTCCAGGCGCACGCCCACCACGCCGTCCGCGCCGAGCTGATCGGCCTCCTCCTCCATGCGCGTCATCGCCAGCTGGCGCGCCCCGTACATCGCCTCGGACAGGACCGTCATCTCCTGGCTTTTCTTCCAACCGGACATCTGGATGCCGATGTGGTAGATCGAGCTGCCCACCACCAGCCCCAGCGGCTCGAAGCCCGCCTGCTTGACCAGCAGGAACTCGTTCACTGAAAGGTCTGACGTGAAGAGTCCCTGACGGTTCTGCTGCAGGCGGGCGCGACCCGCCTCGGGGACGCCCTCCAGCGAGGAGGGGTCGTATGCGGTCTCGCGCTCGTTCATGTGGTGCTCCTTCTCAGGCGAACAGGTCGACTGTTGGTTTTGGCGCCTTGACGGTGGCGTTCCCGTGCTGCTGGATCGCGGTGCCGACGGCGGTGAACGTCACCATCAGCCCTCTCAGCTCGCGCATGCCCACACCGCCGCCGAGCGAGTGCGGTCGCACCGTGTGCCCGATCTTCACGCCGACGACGCCCGCGGCGCCCAGCGATGCGGCCTGACCGGTGATCTGCGCCATGACCGCCTCGCGCGCGCTGTACATCGCCTGCGTGAACTCGCGCAGCTCGAAGTTCCGCACGCCCATGCTCAGCGATCCGCCGCCGAGCATCCCCCCGCCGGCCATCCCGCCGAACACGTAGCTGGTGAAGAACACCGAGCTCCACGCCACGATCCCGAGCGGCTCGAAGCCGCCCTGCAGGAGCATCGCGTACTCCGCCACCGACAGCTCGGTCAACACGGGGTGCTCGGCGTGCGCGCCCTCGCGGGCGACGGCCGTGCCGACCACCACGTGCTCGAGCGCGAGCGTGCCGGTGTCCAGCTGGCTCTCGCCCGCGCGCGTCTGAACTCCGATGACCGCGTCGGCGCCGACGTGGCGCGCCTCCTCGCCGAGGCGCACGAGCGCCCTGCCGCGAACCTCGTTCAGCGCCTGCGAGAGCGTGTCCAGCTCGATCAGGATCCCGCCACCGCCGCCGAGGCCAGGCGCGCCCCACGCGCCCTGATAGCCCATCTGGTAGATCGAGCTGCCCATCACCTGCGACAGCGGCTTCAGGCCGAGCTGGTGGCACAGCGCGAAGCCGTTCACCGACAGGTCCGAGGTGAACGAGCCGCCCGCCGCGCCGTCCGCGCGCCGCGCGCCGAGCTCCTTCAAGCGCCGTTCCGCCGACAGGGGGATGCCGCCGGCCTCGATCCTGGCGAGCGATTCCCGCTGCTCGCGCTCCTGCCCCTCCTGCGTCGGTCCGGGGTCGCCCATCAGCGCAGCAGCTCTTCGAGCGCCGCTCGCGCGTGCGCGCTGCGCTGGGCCTCGGCGCGCAGGTCCGCCGTCAGCGCCGCCACCCACTCGTCCGGTCCCAGCGGCTCGCGCTTGATCGCGATCCCGCCCACCTGGCGCTCGCGAAAGCCCTCGAGGCGCCCGTCCTCGACGCCCAGCAGGTAGGCGGCCGTGCCGAGCTCCACGCGCACGGCGCGCACGCGCTTCTCGCCGCGGCCCAGCAGGCCGCCGCCGCGCCGCTCCACGCGCGCCTGGCCGGGCAGCGCCCGCTCGAGCTTCGCCGCCAGCACCTCGACCGAGATCGCCAGCTCGGCGCCGTCGCCGCGCAGGCCCGCCGCCGCCAGGTCGAAGCTGTCATCGCTCACTCTTGCAGGCTACCTACTAGGCTCCGCTGGGCAAACAGGAGCGAGCTCGAGGGAGGCCAGATGGCGCAGCGGATCGAGAAGGTTGGAGTGCTCGGAGCCGGGCTGATGGGTCACGGCATCGCCCAGGTGGCAGCCGGGGCGGGTTATGAGGTGGTGCTGCGCGAGGTCGACGAGGAGACGCTGCAGAAGGGGCTCGGCAAGATCGACAAGCAGCTCGCGCGCGCCGTCGAGAAGGGCAAGTCCTCCCAGGAGGACGCCGACGCGCTGCGCGGGCGCATCCTCGGCACGACGCACTACCGCGAGCTCGCCGGCTGCGACCTGGTGATCGAGGCGATCACCGAGAACCTCGCGCTGAAGCTCGAGATGTGGCGCGAGGTCGACGAGATCGTCAAGCCCGAGGCGGTGTTCGCGACGAACACGTCCTCGCTCGCGGTCATCGACCAGGCGGCCGCCACCGGCCGCCCGAGCCAGTTCGTGGGGCTGCACTACTTCAACCCCGCGCAGGTGATGAAGCTCGTCGAGGTGGTGCGCTGCGTGACCACCAGCGACGACGCGTTCGAGGTCGCGCTCGAGTTCGCGCGCTCGGAGGGCAAGCTCGCGATCCCCACCAAGGACAAGGCCGGGTTCATCGTCAACCGCCTGCTCGTGCCGTACATGCTCGACGCGATCCGCGCCTACGAAGAGGGCGTCGGCTCGGTGGGCGAGATCGACGAGGCGATGAAGGCCGGCGCCGGGCACCCGATGGGCCCGCTGACGCTCGCCGACTTCGTCGGCCTGGACACGCTCGGCTCGATCTGCGACGTGCTCTTCGACGAGTTCCGCGAGCGTCGCTTCGCGCGCCCGCCGACGCTGCGCAAGATGCTCAGCGCCGGCTGGTTCGGGCGCAAGAGCGGGATCGGCTTCTACGACTACTCCGGCGAGGCGCCGGCCGAGAACCCGGGCATCTAGCAGCGGCGGGCCGGGCGGCCACCCGGGGAGCAGGATCTGTGCCCGGGTGGCGTTCGACGCGCCCGGCTCAGGCGCGCGATCAGCGTCTGGACTACATTCAAGGCATGAGCGATCCATCCCAGCTGCGTGTCGCCGACGCCGACCGTGAGCAGATGGTCGCCGAGCTGCGCGAGCACGCGCTCGCCGGCCGCCTGTCCTCGGATGAGATGGAGGAGCGAATCGGCAGCGCCTACCGCGCGACCACGCGCGCCGACCTCGACGCGCTGCGCGCCGATCTGCCCGTCAGCTCGACCTCGGTGGCGCTCGCGCTGCGCAAGCGCAAGGGGCAGCTTCGCCGCCGCCTCGTCCAGGAGGCCGGCGGTGGCCTGGGCATCTCCGCCGTGTGCGTCGGCGTGTGGCTCGGCAGCGGCGCGCACGCCAGCTTCTGGCCGGCGTGGGTGATCGGCGCGACGCTGCTTCCCGTGATCCGCGACTCGTGGCGGCTGCTCGGGCCCGGCTCGGACCTCGAGGTCGTCCACGCGCGGCTGCAGGCGCGCCACGAACGCCGTCTCGCGCGCGGCGGGCGCGGCCGCCACCGTTACCGAGGGCTGCCGCGACCGTGAGCGCACTCGAGGACGCGAGCGCGCGTGCGCTCGCGGGAGGACCGGAACGCCATCGCGAGAAGGCGCTGGAGCAGGGCAAGCTGCCCGTGCGCGAGCGCGTCGCGCTGCTGCTCGACGGCGGCAGCTTCGCCGAGGAGGCGCTGCTCGCCAACTGGCAGGAGGATGGCCTCGGCGCCGACGGCGTCGTCACGGGGGTGGGGGAGCTCGGCGGGCGCCCGGTCGCGCTGATGGCCAACGACCCCACCGTCAAGGCCGGCTCGTGGGGACCGAAGACGGTCGAGAAGATCCTGCGCATCCAGGAGCGCGCGCTGTCGCTCGAGATCCCGATGGTCTACCTCGTCGACTCCGCCGGCGCGCGCATCACCGAGCAGGTGCAGATGTTCCCCGGCCGCCGCGGCGCCGGGCGGATCTTCCACAACCAGGTCAAGCTCTCGGGCGTCGTGCCGCAGGTGTGCGTGCTGTTCGGGCCGAGCGCCGCCGGCGGCGCCTACATCCCGGCGTTCTGCGACATCGTGATCATGCGCGCGGGCAACGCGTCGATGTACCTCGGCTCGCCGCGCATGGCCGAGATGGTGATCGGCGAGAAGGTCAGCCTCGAGGAGATGGGCGGAGCACGCATGCACACGGGTGTCTCCGGGTGCGCCCACCAGCTCGTGTCCACGGACGCGGACGGCATCCACGCCGCACGCGCCTACCTCTCATATCTTCCAAGCAACTGGACGCAGCAGCCGCCGCTGACGCCCGCCGCGCCGGCGCGCGATCTGCCCGACGGCCCGGGCATCGCCGAGCTGATCCCCGACGACGAGAACAAGCCGTTCGACATCAAGACGCTGATCGACGCGCTCGTCGACGACGGCTCGCTGCTGGAGATCCAGCCGCGCTGGGCCAAGGAGCTCGTCGTCGGCTTCGCGCGCCTCGACGGCCGCGCGATCGGGATCGTCGCCAACCAGCCCAAGCACAAGGGCGGCGTGCTGTTCACCGACTCCGCCGACAAGGCCGCGCGCTTCATCTGGACGTGCAACGCGTTCAACGTGCCGCTGCTGTTCCTCGCCGACGTCCCCGGCTTCATGATCGGCACGCAGGTCGAGCGCGGGGGGATCATCCGCCACGGCGCCAAGATGATCAGCGCCGTCAGCGAGGCGACCGTGCCGAAGATCTCCGTGATCGTGCGCAAGGCCTACGGCGCCGGGCTGTACGCGATGGCCGGGCCCGCGTTCGAGCCCGACTGCTGCATCGCGCTGCCGAGCGCGTCGATCGCCGTCATGGGCCCGCAGGCCGCCATCAACGCCGTCTACTACAACCAGCTGCAGGCGATCGACGACGACGCCGAGCGCGCCCGGCGCACGGAGGAGCTGCGCACGGAGTACGCACAGGACATCGACATCCTGCACCTCGCCTCCGAGCTCGTCATCGACGCAGTCATCGAGCCGGACGCGCTGCGCGGCGAGCTGATCCGCCGCTTCGCCCACGCTGCGTCCAAGCGGCGAGACTGGCCGGCCAAGCACAATGCCGTCACGCCGGTCTAGCATTGCGCCGATGGACGCCGTTGAGCTCGCCTACGCCGGGATCGCCCGCCAGGCCGAGCTGATCGCCTCCGGCGAGATCTCCTCACGCGAGCTCGTCGATCTCTACCTGCTTCGGATCGAGCGGCTCGATCCGAAGCTGAACGCGTT
>JBKQHH010000042.1:0-9093 GCA_052148875.1 Solirubrobacteraceae bacterium | reverse complement strand
CGCACGACGCCCGAGTCCTCGATCGTGCAGGCCGCGCAGGCGGTCGCGCAGGGCAGGGCGCAGGCGCTGGTGTGTGCGGGCGCCACCGGCGCGGCGCTCGCCGCGGGGACGTTCAACATCAAGCGCGCGCCCGGCATCTACCGCCCGGCGCTCGCGATCCCGCTGCCGGTGCCCCGCCACCCCGTGACGCTGCTGGACGTCGGCGCGAGCGCCGAGGCGCGACGCGAGCATCTCGTGCAGTTCGCGTTCATGGGCGCCGCGCTCGCACGGACAGTGCTCGGCGTGCGCGCGCCGCGCGTGGGGCTGCTGTCCAACGGCGAGGAGGCGGCACGCGGCAACGAGCTGGTGCGCGAGGCTCACGCGGAGCTGCGCGAGCGCGTGATGAACGCCCGGGAGGGCCTCGATACGTTCGAGTTCGTCGGCAACCTCGAGGGCGGTGACCTCGTCTCGGGCCGGGCGGACGTGATCGTGACCGACGGCTTCACCGGGAACATCGCGCTGAAGCTGATGGAGGGCGTGTCGCAGACGATGCTCCGCGCGATCCGCGAGGCGGCGATGTCCTCGATGCGCGGCAAGCTCGGCGGCGCTCTGCTGCGCTCCGCGCTCGGCGGCCTGCGCGAGGAGCTCGATCCGGAAGCCAGTGGCGGCGCGTACCTGCTGGGCCTGCGCCGCCTGGGCGTCGTTCCGCACGGGCGCTTCACGCGCGCGGGCTTCGCGCAGGCGATCCTGCGCGCGCAGCGCGGCGCGCGCGAGGACATCGTCGCGCAGACGCACGCCGCGCTGGCGCAGGCGGGCGCGCTCAGGCGCTCGCCCGTGTCCGCCTCGGTCGCTAGCCTGCCGCAGGCGCAATGACCCGCGAGCAAGTGCTGACACTGATTCGGACCCATCTGGCCGACGAGCTCGACGTCGATCCCGAGTCGATCGTCGAGGACACCCGCTTCAAGGAGGATCTGGAGGCGGACTCGCTCGACCTGTACACGCTGGTGCAGGAGCTCGAGGACACCTACGGCGTACGCATGTCCGACGAGCAGGCCGCGCAGATCCTGACCGTGGGAGCAGCGGTGGACTTCGTTATCGCCCACGACGGGATCGTCAATGAGGAGCGTTGATGCTGCTCGGCGAGTTGCTGGACGAGCTACCCGAGGAGCTCGTGCGCCAGGTGTTCACGCACGCGTCCTGGAGCGAGCGCCCGAGCGACTCCTACACGCGGCTGGCGTTCCTGGGGGACAGCGTGCTGGCGCTGGCGGTGACCGCGTACCTGTATCCGCTCCTGGAGGCGGACCGCTTCGGCGCCGGCAGGCTCACCAAGATCCGCGCGCAGGCCGTCTCCGGAGTGTCGTGCAGGGCGGTGGCCGAGCGCTTGGCGCTGCCCGCGCGGCTGCGGGCGGCGGCGCCGGCGGGCGTGCGCGAGAGCGCGGCCGCGCTGGTGGAGACAGAGCGCGTGCTCGCATCCGTGATCGAGGCTGTGATCGGCGCCTGCTACCTGCACGCCGGCTACGAGCGCACGGCCGAGGCGGTCGTGGAGGCCTTCGGCCCGGAGATCGAGCATGCGCTGGAGCATCCGGTGGACTTCAAGTCGGCGCTGCAGGAGCTGCTCGCGCGGCGCGGCGCGGAGGTCAGCTACGAGGTCACGGGCGAGGATGGGCCTCCGCACGAGCGCACCTACACGGTGCTGGCGCGGGTCGACGGACGCGAGCTCGGCAGCGGCAGCGGCAGGAGCAAGAAGCACGCCGAGCAGGAGGCCGCGCGTGTGGCCGTGGATCGACTGGCAAGCGAGCCATGACATGGGAGCCGACATGCGGCTGAAGTCGCTTACGCTGAACGGCTTCAAGTCGTTCCCCGATCGCACCCGCCTGGACTTCGGCCCGGGCGTGAGCGTCGTGGTCGGCCCGAACGGCTCGGGCAAGTCGAACGTCACCGACGCGGTGCTGTGGGCGATGGGCGAGCAGTCGCCGCTGGCGGTTCGCGGGCAGTCGATGCAGGACGTGATCTTCGGCGGCGGCAAGGGCGTGCAGCCCCGCAGCGCGGCGGAGGTGGAGATCGTGCTCGACAACTCCGACGGCACCGTGGACCTGCCGCTGAGCGAGATCTCGATCGTGCGGCGCCTGGACCGCAACGGCGAGGGTGGATACCGTCTCAACGGCGCCCGCTGTCGCCTGACGGACGTGATCGAGGTGCTCTCCGACACGGGCCTGGGCAAGGAGACGCACTCGGTCATCTCGCAGGGGCGGGTGGACGCGATCGTGACCTCCAAGCCGCGCGACCGGCGGCTGCTGATCGAGGAGGCGGCGGGACTCGGCAAGCACCGCAAGCGTCGCCGGCGCGCGCAGCTGAAGCTCGAACGCACGCAGGAGAACCTCGACCGCGCGCTGGACGTCGAGCGCGAGGCGCGCAGCCGTCTGCGACCGCTCAAGCGCCAGGCCGAAGCGGCGGAGCTGCACGAGCGCTTGGAGCGCCAGATCCTGCAGGCGCGCTGGGAGCTCGCGCGCGAGGACTGCCGCGCCCGCGGTGTGGAGCTGGAGGGCGCCGAGGCGCGCGTCGGGCGCGAGCGCGCGGGGCTCGCGGAGATCGAGCGCCGGCTGCAGGAGACGATCGCTCGCCGGGGCGTCGCCGAGCGCGCGCTGGCCGAGCGCGCCGAGCGCCACGACGTGCTCTCGCGGCTTCTGTACGACGCCCGCTCGGCGCACGAGCGCCTCGCGCTGCGCGGCGAGCAGGTCGGCTCCAGCGCACAGGCGCTTGCCCGCAGGATCGAGCGCGTCGAGCAGGAGCTGCAGGGGCTCTCACCGGCGAGCGAGCACTGCGACGGGCAAGGGGAGGACGGCGAGGCATCCGAAGCGGTGCTGAGCGAGAGCCGCATCGCGGCGCTGGAAGCGGAGCTGGCGGAGATCCAGGCGAGCCGCGAGCAGGAGATCGAGCGCGAGATCGCCGAGCTGCAGAGCGAGCACGAGCGCCAGCTCGCGCTCGTCGAGCAGACGGCGGCGGAGGTCGCGGACGCACGGGCCGCGCGCGAGGGCGCGGACGCGCAGGCAGAGCGTGTGCGCGAGCGCCTGACGGCGGCAGAGCAGGCGGTGCAGGACACGCGCCGCGAGTCCGCGCGCGTCGGCGCCGAGCTCGCCGCCGCGAACCAGTTCCTGCGCGGCCACGCGGGCGTCGGCGGGGACCATGCGGACTCCCCGAAGGCGCTCAGCGAGGAGCTGCGCGTGCAGGACGGCTACGAGCTCGCGCTGGCGGCAGCCCTGGGCGGCCGCCTGGACGCGGCCCTGGTGAAGGACGTCTCCGGCGCCGAGTCGCTGCTGGATCGGGCCGGCCCCGACGGCGGCACGGCGCTGCTGGCGAACCTCGATCCAGCGGGGTCGTCGCCGGGCGCGAATGCTTCCACAAGTGTTCACAGCGAGCCGGTGGTCGGCGCCCGCAGGCTGCTGGACCTGCTCAGCGGGCCTCCGGCGGTGCTCGAGCTGGCGGCGCGGCTGCTCGCGGACGCGTGGGTGGTCGAGCGCCTGGAGGAGCTTCCGAAGGACTTCACCGGCATCGCCGCCACGCGCCAGGGGCGCGTGTGGTTCGCCTCGTGGGGGGAGGTTCGCCAGCTGGGCGAGGGCGGCAGCGAGCGCGTGCTGGCGCGCCGCAACGAACGCGACCGGCTGATCGCTTCAGCCGAGCAGGCGGCGCAGGCCGAGCATGCCGCCCGCGGCGCCTGCGAGCAGGCGCTACAGGAGCTGCGCGCCGCCGACGAGACGCGCGTGGGCGCGGACGGCGCGCTGCGCGAGGCCGAGCGAGCGCAGGCGGAGGCGGGCGAGGCGCGGCGGCGAACGGAGTGGTTGATCGAGCAGCGCCGCGCAGCGCCCGCGCAGGGCGCGCTGGCGGTCAGGCAGGCGGAGCTGGAGGGTGAGCTCGCGGCGGAGCGCCGCCAGGGCGAGCGGCGCGAGCGCGAGCGGATCGAGCGGCTGGCGAGGATCGAGCGCCTGCGCTCCCAGCACGCCCTCGACACCGCGGTCGCGCCGCGCGCCGAGCGTCTGGCGGCGGCGCTCGTGAGCACGGCGGCGGCGGTGCACGCGCGCGTGTCGCAGCTCGAGCAGGATCTCGCCGCCGACCGCCAGGCGGGCGAGGAGATGACGACGGCGCTGCGCGCGTGTGCCGCCGAGGAGGCGGAGATCCAGGCGGCGCTGCGCCTCGCCGGCGAGGCGGTCACCGACGCCGAGGTCGCCGCACAGCGTCTGCGCGACCTCGCGGGCGAGGCCGAGCTGGAGCTGGCGAGCGTGGGCGAGCGGCTGGGGCTGAGCGAGGAGACCGGCGAGCACGAGCCGCTCGCCGAGGAGGAGGCGCAGGCGCTGCAGGCGCGGGTGGCGCGGCTGACGCGCCGGCGCGAGCAGCTCGGTCCCGTCAACCCGCTCGCCCAGGAGGAGTACGCCGAGGCGCTGGCGCACGTCGAGGAGCTCGAGAGCCAGCGCGGCGACCTCGAGACGGCGCTGCGCGAGCTGCGCTCGGTGATCCGCGAAACCGACCGCCAGATCCAGGAGACCTTCGAGGAGACGTTCAGCGCGGCGGCGCGCAACTTCGAGCAGCTGGTCGGCGACGTGTTCCCCGGCGGCAGCGGGCGCCTGCGGCTGGTGCGCGACGAATACCCTGAAGGGCACAGGCAGGCGTTGAGGCCGGTGCTCGGCGGCCAGCCGCTGCCGGATGGCGAGGCCGCGGACGCCGACGCGATCGAGGCCGCCGCGGAGGCGGAGAGCGAGGCCGAGCTCAGAGGCGCCGAGGAGGAGCAGCTCCCCGGCGTGGAGATCAAGATCACGCCCGCTGGCAAGTCGACCAAGCGCCTGACGCTGCTGTCCGGCGGGGAGAAGTCGATGACGGCGCTGGCGTTCCTGTTCGCGGTGTTCCTCGCCCGTCCGTGCCCCTTCTACATCCTCGACGAGGTCGAGGCGGCGCTCGACGATCTCAACCTCGACCGCTTCCTGACACTGCTGCGGCGATACTCCGACCGCGCCCAGTTCATCGTGATCACCCATCAGAAGCGCACGATGGAGGCGGCCGACTGGCTGTACGGCGTGTCGATGGGCCACGACGGGGTCTCCAAGGTGCTCTCGCGGCGCCTGCCGTCCGAGGAGGCCCAGCCGCCCGAAGTGGCCGAGGTGGCCGAGGTGGCCGAGGTCGCTTGAGGGCGGACACCGTCTGCCGGCAGACGCCGCACGCGGACCGAGCCTGCCCGTAGACCCATCGCTCGGGGCCGCTGCTATCGTCGCGCGCCCCGTGGCCCGCGACTGGAGCGAACTGTTCATAACCGGCGAGGACGATCGCGCCGGCGGCGCGGAGGGCGTCGAGGATGCGGACGGCGCTCGCGGACGGGAACGGCGCCAGCGAGGCGGGCTGTTCCGCCGCCTGCGCGAGAGCATGGCCAAGACCCGCCAGGCGCTTGGCTCGGAGATCCAGGCGACGCTGTTCGGCGTGCTCGACGAGCAGACGTGGGAACGTCTCGAGGAGGCGCTGATCATGGCCGACGTCGGCGCGAGCACGACCGCATCGGTCGTGCAGACGCTCGAGCAGGAGGTGTCCGCGGGGAAGCTCGAGGGCGGCCAGGCGCTCAGCGAGCGCCTGATCGAGCTGCTGGCGGCGACCGCGACGGTCGGCGATGCGAGGATCGACATCAGACCCCGGCCGACGGTGATCATGGCGGTGGGCGTCAACGGCACGGGCAAGACGACGACGATCGGCAAGCTCGCGTGGCACCTGCGCGAGGAGCTGGGGCGCAGCGTGCTGCTGGCCGGCGCGGACACGTTCAGGGCGGCGGCCGGCGAGCAGCTCGAGGGCTGGGCCGGGCGGGCGGGCTGCGAGATCGTGACGGGCCCCCCGGGCTCGGACCCCGGCGCGGTGGCCTTCGACGCGATCGCGCAGGCGCGCGCGAGGGGCATCGACGTGGTGATCGTCGACACGGCCGGGCGGCTGCACACCCAGGACGATCTGATGGGCGAGCTAGCGAAGGTGCGGCGCGTGATCGCCCGGCAGCTCGACGGCGCGCCCCACGAGACGTTGCTCACGCTCGATGCGACGACCGGTCAGAACGGGCTGCGCCAGGCGCGGCTGTTCGCCGAGACGGCCGAGGTGAGCGGCGTTGTGCTGACCAAGCTCGACGGCACCGCGCGCGGGGGCATCGCGCTGGCTATCGCACAGGAGCTCGGCCTGCCCGTCAAGCTGATCGGCGTGGGCGAGTCCGTCGAGGACCTGCGCCCATTCGACCCGGAGGATTTCGCGCGCGCGCTGATCGCGCAGGAGTGATCGGCTGCGCGCGCGGCCGGGAGGGGTAATCTGACGGTATGGATTGGATCCTGTGGGTGGTCGCTGCGTGCGTCCTCGGCCTCGGCGAGATGCATACGGGCGGGCTGTATCTGCTGCCGTTCGCGGTCGGCGCCGGGCTCGCGGCGGTGGTGAGCGTGCTCGGAGTGGGCCTGCCGCTGGTCGTGCTCGTGTTCGTGCTGGCTTCGGCGCTGGCATTCGGCGGGCTGCGCCCGGTCGCGCGCCGTCACCGCCGGCTGCCGCCGGCGATCCGAACGGGCGCCGCGGCGCTCGTCGGCCATCGCGCGCTGGTGCTCGAGCGGATCGCCAACGAGGAGGGCGTGGGCTGTGTGAAGATCGACAACGGCGAGGTTTGGACCGCGCGCAGCTACGACGAAGACGAGGTGATCGACGTCGGCGAGCGCGTCGAGGTCGTCGAGATCAGGGGCGCCACAGCGCTCGTCATGCACTGAAAGGAACCCCATGGCCGTTCTCATCGTCGTCATCGTGATCGTGCTGTTCGCCCTGGTGGTGGCCGCGCGCACGATTCGCGTCATACCCCAGGCACGCGCGGGCGTGGTCGAGCGACTCGGGCGCTACAGCCGCACGCTCGAGCCCGGTCTGACGATCGTCACGCCGTTCATCGATCGCGTGCGCCCGCTGGTCGACCTGCGCGAGCAGGTGGTCAACTTCTCGCCGCAGTCGGTGATCACCGAGGACAACGTGGTGGTGGGGATCGAGA
Organism: Solirubrobacteraceae bacterium; assembly: GCA_052148875.1. Taxonomy (GTDB): domain Bacteria; phylum Actinomycetota; class Thermoleophilia; order Solirubrobacterales; family Solirubrobacteraceae; genus Palsa-744. The sequence continues at coordinate 2,087 of JBKQHH010000042.1, read as the reverse complement.
CGGTCCTGTACTTCACGATCACCGACCCGCGCTCGGCGACGTATGAGATCGCCAACCCGCTGCAGGCGATCGAGCAGCTGACGGTGACGACGCTGCGCAACGTGATCGGCGGCCTGACGCTCGAGGCGACGCTCACCTCGCGCGAGAACGTCAACGCCGAGCTGCGCACGGTGCTCGACGAGGCGACGGGGAAGTGGGGGATCAGGATCAACCGCGTCGAGATCAAGTCGGTCGACCCGCCGCCGGACATCAAGACGGCGATGGAGAAGCAGATGCGCGCCGAGCGCGACCGTCGCGCCGCGATCCTGACCGCGGAAGGCGAGAAGCAGTCGCAGATCCTCACCGCCGAGGGAGCCAAGCAGGCGGCGGTGCTGACCGCCGAGGGCGAGCGCCAGGCGGCGATCCTGCGGGCGGAGGGCGAAGCCAAGGCGATCGACACCGTCTTCAAAGCGATCCACGAGGGCAAACCGGACCGCGCGTTGCTCAGCTACGAATACCTGCAGATGCTCCCGCAGCTCGCCGAAGGCGACTCCAACAAGGTGTTCGTGGTTCCGTCCGAGTTCGCCGAGGCGTTCGGCGGCATCGGCGAGGCGCTGAAAGGTCGCTTGGATGGGAGCCCACCCGCCCCGCCGCCGGCCCCTCCTGCGCGCGTGCGCCCGCCGGCGCCGCCGGCCGGCCACGACGACTGACAGACGGACCGTCGCCGCGCCGTGAGCGCGGCGCGGCGCCTGCGAGAATCAAGCGGTCATGTTCGACTCCCTCGCCGAGAAGCTCCAGGGAACGCTGGCCGACGTGCGCCAGCGCGGGACGCTGACCGAGCAGGACGTCGACGCGACGATGCGCGAGATCCGCTTGGCGCTGCTGGAGGCGGACGTGAACTTCAAGGTGGTGAGGCAGTTCACCGCGCACCTGAAGGAGCGCTGTCTCGGGGCGGATGTGATCGGCGGGCTGAACCCCGGACACCAGGTCGTGAAGATCGTCGCGGAGGAGCTGACGACGCTGATGGGCGGCGCGAGCGCTGGCCTGAGCTTCTCGCCGAGGCCGCCGACGGTGATCCTGATGGCGGGGCTGCAGGGCTCGGGCAAGACGACCGCGACGGCGAAGCTGGCCAGGTACCTGCGTGAGGAGCATTCCTCGACGGTTGCGGTTGCGGCGTGCGACGTCTACCGCCCGGCGGCGGTCGAGCAGCTCGTGAAGGTGGGCGCCCAGGCGGGCGCCGTCGTCTACGAGCAGGGCACCGATCGCGATCCTGTGGAGATCGCCTCGTGGGCGCTGGAGCGCGCCCGCCAGGAGGGCAAGGACGTGCTGATCGTGGACACCAGCGGGCGTCTGCACGTGGACGAGCAGCTGATGGCCGAGCTGGTGCGGATTCGCGACGCGGTCAAACCGCACAGCGTCCTGCTGGTCGTCGACGCGATGACCGGCCAGGATGCGGTGAACGTCGCGGAGAGCTTCGCCGAGGCGGTGCAGTTCGACGGCGTGATCATGAGCAAGCTCGACGGCGACGCCCGCGGCGGCGCGGCGCTGTCGGTCAGGGCCGTCACCGGCAAGCCGATCCTGTTCGCATCCACGGGTGAGAAGCTCGAGCAGTTCGAACGCTTCCATCCCGACCGCATGGCGCAGCGGATCCTCGGCATGGGCGACGTGCTGAGCCTGATCGAGAAGGCCGAGCGGCAGTTCGACGAGAGCGACGCGCTGGCGCTCGAGCGCAAGCTGCGCCGCAACGAGTTCGGCCTGGACGACTTCCTCGACCAGCTGAAGATGGTGCGCAAACTGGGGCCGCTGACGAGCATCCTCGGCATGATCCCCGGGTTCGCAGGCCACCAGCTGCAGAACATGAAGGTCGACGAACGCGAGCTCGACCGGATCCAGGCGATCATCCAGGCGATGACCCCGGAGGAGCGGCGCAAGCCTGAGCTGATCAAGGGGTCGCGCCGGCTGCGGATCGCGCGCGGCTCGGGCACGAGCGTGCAGCAGGTGAACCGCCTCGTTAAGCAGTTTGGGCAGATGCGGAAAGTGATGAAACAGGTCGGACGCGGCAAGGCGCCCGATATTGGCGCGCTGATTCGTAACGCGCGTTGATTGCC
>JBKQHH010000041.1:0-4201 GCA_052148875.1 Solirubrobacteraceae bacterium | reverse complement strand
ACCTTCCAGCCGACGTTCCTGTACGAGCTGATCTGGAACCTGCTGCTGGCGGGCGCGCTGGTGTGGCTCGGCCGGCGCCGCAGCATCAGGCCGCCGGGCCTGTTCGCGCTGTATGTGGCCGGCTACTCCTTCGCGCGCATCGGCGAGGAGCTGCTGCGCGTCGACCCCGCCCATCGCATCCTCGGGCTGCGGCTGAACCTCTACGTCGCGAGCATCCTGTGCCTCGCCGGGCTCGCGTGGTTCGTGCGCATCCAGCGCGGCAGCCTGCGTCCTCGTGGCTGACACCCGCGCGATCGCCTCGCTCGCCACCGCCGAACCCCGATCGCGCCGACCCGCACCAGCGGCACCCGGCTACGTGTGGTTGTAGCCGAGCAGCGCGAAGCTCTCCAGCGCCGTGTTCACGCCGGCCTCAGCTTCCTGGATCTTGCCTTCGGCGACCGCGTACCCGGCCGGGCCTTCGGCGGCGGCCGTGCCGGCGAGCGCGGTGTATGCGTCACCCACCCCGATCAGAGCCGTCGCGAGCGCGGCCTGGGCGGCGCTCGCCGGTTGCGGCGGTTCGAGCGCGGCCAGCGAGGCCGCCGCGGCGGCGAACCTGGCGGCGAGCGTCGTCGCGAGCGTGCCCACCGCGGCCGGCTGCAGGTGCATCTGCCGCCTCAGGCTCTGGCGTTCCCTTTCCAGTCCCGCCATCAGCCCGCTGAGCTGGGCGGCGTAGGCCGCGCTGGGACTCAGGTCGTACGAGGTCTGGCCCACGAGCGTGACCTTCGCCACGATCTGCTCGCACTGCTGCAGGTACTTGGAGAACCCGCTCGCCGCGTAGCACACCAGGGCCGTGGGGCTCTGCCCCACCGTCGGGATCACATACACGTCCAGTGTGCGGTCATAGCCGCTCAGGCCGCTGTAGCTGTACGCCTGCAGATTGTCGAGGGTCACCACTTCTGTATGGGGAATCCCGCGCACGAGCACCAGGAACGATGCGGGCAGCGGACTCGAGCCGCCGGCGGGAAGCTGCCCGCTGAGCAGGCCCGCGTGATCGGCGTGGCCGCCCGGAGCCAGCAGCAGCGGCTGGGCGATCGACAGGCCGGGGATCGCGGTGGGCGCGCCCACCGGCTGCCAGCCGGTCGGATATTCGAGCAGCACGCTCGATCCGGAGGCGATCCGCGTCTCCTGCGCGGGCCCCGCCGAGGACGAGGCCGCAGGCGCGCCGGACGTGCGGTGGATGCCCATCAGGTAGCCGACGATCGCGACCACCACGAGAACCGGCACCACGACGGGCGGCACGATGCGTCGCGAGCTGGACACCGCTCAGCCCGAGCTGTCGAACGGGGTGCTGCCGCTCGATTGCGGCTTGGCGGCGCCGCCCGAGCCGCCTGACGATCCGCCACCGGCGGCCGGCGACGTCCCGCCCGTGGAGGAATTCTGGCGCGGGCTCGCAGGCGTCGTGGTGGCGGCCGGCTTGGTCGGCGCCCGCGCCGCGGGCGTCTGCGCGGCGGGAGCCTGCGAGGCGGTGGGCGCCGCGGACGCGGAGGAGGGGCGTGAGACCGGAGCCGGCGTGACGGTCGCCGCGGCCGGTGCGGACGTCGCGTGGGCGGGAGCGATCGTCACGGCGGGCGCTTCGCCGACGATCGTGGGAGCGCTGCCCAGGCGAGCCGGAATCGCGGGGCCCGCGGCGGCGGCAGGCAGGCTCGGCAGCTGTTCGGAGGGAGCGCCCGCCGGCCGCTCGTGGCGTCCGATCGCGAAGCTGGCCGCGAACACCGCCGCGGACAGGAGCGCGCTGATCAAGAGCATGCGCACATACACGCCCGCGGATCCCCTGCCGACGTCCAGCCCAGGTCTCGAGACGCGAACGGTGTTCATGACGGACACAGGATCGGCGCGGTCCCCGCCGGGTTCAGGCACAGGTCCTGGCGCGTGGGCGGCTTGTCGTGATGGATCACGAACTTCGTGAACTTGCCGATCTCTTCGTGGTCTGAGACCTCGATCTCCAGGATCACGCCCGCACGCAGCGGACGCTCGAAGCGCTTGAGGGTGATCAGGATCGTCCCCGCCTTGCTCTTCGGCCCCGACGCCACGGCCATGCTCTCAGACTTCGTCGGGCAACCTCTCCCGCGACATTTCACCGTAACCGTCGCCCCCACCGGCGCCTGCACGGTGAGCAGGCTGATCTTGACGCCCGCGGCGTCGTACGAGCCGGCCATGTGGACGATCGGGAAGGGCTGTATGAGCGTCGGCGCTCGCGTGCTCACCGCGATCGTCTCGGCGGCGACGCTCGACAGGCCGTTCGCGTCTGTCACGCGCAGTTGCACGAGGTGTGCTCCCGCCGTGCTGAAGGAGGTGGTGAGCGCCGATTCGCCGGGGGCGAACACTTCGTTGCCGGACGGCGCCCACGCGAAGCCCGTGATCGGGCTGCTCGGGTCCGTCGACGTCGAGATCAGCGTCACAGGTTCGCCGGGATGCGGCGCGGACGGCACCCACCGGAACGACGCCACCGGCGGTGAGGGCTGGGTGGCTGGCGCGGCTACCGGCGGCGCGGTGAGCGTGAACGTCACCGCTTCGCTGTGGCCGACGTTGCCGACGTCATCGCTCTGTTCGGCCTCGGCGGTGTATGTGCCGGGGCTGAGGCCGCCGAAGGTCGCTGACCAGCTTCCTTTCGACTGCTGGGCGCTGATCGTCTGGACGGGGGTCCCAGTGGCCGTCGAGCCCGCGTAGAGATGCACTGCGACCGTTTCGAGATCGCCCGCTTCGGTGCCGGCGGCCCCGGCGACAGTCTGCGAGGTCGCGGCCGCCGTGCTGCCGGTGGCCGGGGAGGTCAGCGTGACCTTCGGCGCGTCGGCGTCCACGGTGAAGGTTCTTTCTTCGACGTTGGTGGCGTGACCCTCTTTCTGTTCGGCGCGCACCGTGTACGTTCCGTCCGCGAGGGCTGGCAACGGTCCGACCGTCCAGGCCCCCGAAGGACTGCGGATGCCTTCGACGGGAGTGCCCGCAACGACTTTCCCGGTGTCGCCTTCGCCCATGTAGACGGTGACGAACACCGCCTCGTCTTCGGCCGCGGTCCCGGCGGTACCGCTGAACTTCGGTGTCGGACCGGTGAACAGCCTGCCTTCTTCTCGTTCTGTGAACACCGATTCGTCGAGTCGTACCGTCGCCTCGATTTCGAACGTAATCGGCGCGCTGGTGGCGACGTTGCCGGTATTGTCGGTCTGTTCGGCCTGGACCGTGTATTCGCCGTTGTCGAGCGGGGCACCTGTGACCGTCCAGTGGCCGCCTTCGGACTTGGCCACGACTTTTTCGGCAAGCGCTCCCGACGTCGATGCGCCCTTGTAGATCCTCAGCGTGACCGTCGATTCATCTCCGCTCACGTCGCCCGCTGTACCGCTGAAGGTAGGCCGCGAGAGATTCAGGCTGATCCCCTCAGCCGGCGAGGTCACGGAGACGGCCGGCGGCGTCTTGAACGTCACCGGCGCGCTGGTGCCGACGTTGCCCGCATCGTCGCTCTGGGCCGCCTGCGCCGTGTAGGTTCCATCCACCAGGTGCGGCGCCTTGTACGACCAGGTCCCGGCGCTCACGGAGACGTTCGCCGAGGTCACGGGCTTGCCAGCCACCGACGAGCCTTCGTAGATCGTGACGGTGACACTCGTATCGTCCCCTTCGGCCTGCCCCGCGTCGCCCGTCAGCGTCGGTTCGGACGTGTTCAGCGGTTTGGCGGGGGTGTTGATCGAGACGACCGGCGGAGTGGTGTCGACGGTGAACTTGGCTTCCGCGCTCTTGCCCACGTTGCCGGCTTCATCGCTCTGGGTGGCCTGCGCCGTGTACTTCATGTCCGCCAGTGTCGCCGCCTTGTACGACCACGTCGCGCCGCTCACCGTTGCGCTGCCCGTCGCCACGACTTTCCCGCTCACCGACGAGCCTTCGTAGATCGTGACGGTCACGCTGGGCCGGTCCCCCGTGACCGTGCCCGCGACCCCCGTGAGCGTCGGGGTGGCGTCGTTGGTCGGAGATGCGAGGGCGTTGATCGTCACCGCGGGCGGGGTCGTGTCGACGGTGAACGTCACCGCGGCGCTCTTGCCGATGTTGCCTGCGGCGTCGGACTGTTCGGCCTGCGCCGTGTACGTGCCGTCGCTCAGATGCGCCGTCTTGTAGGACCAGCTCGCGCCAGTCACCGACGCGCCGCCCGAAGCCGCGACCGTCCCCCCCACCAAGCTGC
>JBKQHH010000040.1:0-8839 GCA_052148875.1 Solirubrobacteraceae bacterium | reverse complement strand
TTCCGACCACCACCCCGCGACGTGTTCGTGACCGTCGTCGGAGGCGTGCGCGGGGACGAGCCCGGCTGCGATCGGGCGGCCGCGCTGGCGGTCGCGCGCGCCAGCCGGGGGGTATCGGTCAGCGGCTCGCCGAGAGCGTGCTTCGGCGAGCTCGGCCTCACCGGCGAGCTGCGCTGGGTCGGCCACCCCGAGCGTCGCCTCCAGGAGGCGGCCAAGCACGGCCTGCACGACGTGATCGCGCCGGCGGGCAGCGGGCGCTCGGCGTGCGAGGCGCCGACCTTGCGCGCGGCGCTCGCGGCGGCGCTGCCGGCGGGGCCGTCGGGCGGTCGGCCGCGCACCGTCCCCGAACCGGCCGGGCCCGCGCTCGCTCGCGTCGAGGATCGAAGGGCGCCCGCCGGGGAGCGCGCGCTGCGTCCCGCTCCGGACCCCGCCGCGCGCTCGAGCTGAGCGCTCGCGCTCGTCCGATGCGGCGGTTCAGACAGCCGCCGCAGGGGTGTGTGCGCAGTGTACGAGCTGCTGAAGGATCGCTGATTGCCCTAGAATCGTAGATCGTGGCTCCACGATCCGGCGAAGACCTAGATAACGAGGTACGACCGGATCCGGGGCTGATGAGGGCGCTGGAGATGATCGCGCCGGGGACCGCGCTGCGGGAGGGGATCGAGAGCATCCTGCACGCGCGCACGGGCGGTCTGATCGTGATCGGCGAGCCCGAAGACCTCAGCTTCCTGAACTCCGGCGGCATCAAGCTCGAGATCGACTACACCCCCGCGTTCCTCTACCAGATCGCGAAGATGGACGGCGCGATCATCCTCAACGCTAACGCCACGAAGATCACGATGGCGAACGTCCAGCTGATGCCCGATCCGACGATCCTCTCGCACGAGACGGGCACCAGGCACCGGACCGCCGAGCGCGTGTCCAAGCAGACCGACGCGCTCGTGATCGCCATCTCGCAGCGCCGTGAGGTCGTGTCGGTGTACGTGGACGGGGTGAAGTACATCCTCGAGGACATACCGGTCGTGCTCGCCAAGGGCAACCAGGCGCTGGCGACGCTCGACAAGTTCCGCACCCGCCTGGACCAGGTCTCCACGCGCCTGACGGCGCTGGAGTTCGAGGGCGGCGCGACGCTGCACGACGTGCTCACGGTGCTCCAGCGCTCCGAGCTGGTGACGCGGATGGCGGTCGAGATCGAGCGCTACATCGTCGAGCTGGGCAGCGAGGGGCGGCTGATCGAGATGCAGCTGGAGGAGACGATGGTCGGCGCCGCGGCCGAGAAGTCGGCGCTGGTGCGGGACTACCTGTCGAGCTACTCGGACGAGGCGTTCGCGGCGGCGCTCGAGGAGATCGGGCGGCTCGCCCACCAGGATCTGCTCGACTTCGGGCGGCTGGCCGAGCTGCTCGGCTACGACCGCAAGCTGAACACCCTCGACTACCCCGTCTCGCCGCGCGGCTACCGCGTGCTCGGGCGCATCCCCCGGCTGCCCAAGCTGGTGGTCGCACAGATCGTGGCCGAGTTCGGCGGCCTGGACGAGCTGCTGGCCGCCGGCGACGCTGAGCTCGAGGCGGTCGAGGGCGTGGGGGAGATCAGGGCGAAGGACATCCGCGAGGGCCTGCGCAGGCTGCAGGAGCTCAATCTCGTGGACCGCTACCTGCAGACTTGAATCAAGGGCAGACCCATCGGTCGCTCGCAACGAAGGAGGACACCATTCCCGTACAAGTCACTGAAGAAGCAACGCTCACGGAGGAGCTCGAGGTCACCCGCGAAGTCGAGTACATCGAGTTCGAGCTCGGAGATCATGTCGTCTATCCCCATCACGGCGCCGGCAAGGTGCTCAAGAAGGAGGAGATGGAGATCCTCGGCGAACGGCGCGAGTACCTCACGATCAAGATCCTCCACAACGACATGACCGTGCGAGTTCCCACCGAGAACGCGGCCCTCGCCGGCCTGCGCAGGGTCATCGACGAGGAAACGGTCAAGAAGGTGCTGGACGTCCTGCGCGACGAAGTCTCGGAGATGCCGAAGAACTGGAACCGCCGGTTCAAGCACAACCGCGACAAGATCAAGACGGGCGACATCTACGAGCTGGCCGAGGTGGTGCGCAACCTCTCGCTGCGTGAGAGCGAGAAGGGCCTGTCGACCGGCGAGAAGCAGATGTTCACGCGCACCAAGAAGATCCTCGCCTCGGAGCTGATGTACGCGCTCGACAAGGACGAGGAGGAGGCCGAGAGCTACCTCGACGAGCTGCTCGAAGACTCGGCCAACCACCAGATGGCGGCCGCCGGAGCCAAGTAGCGAGGCTTTCGCGCACGCGGCAGCACCAATTGCCGCGTGCGCGAGCGCCCCAGGCGATGACCGTCGCGCTGATCGTGGCCGCAGGCAGCGGCGAGCGCCTCGGAGCCGGCCGGCCGAAGGCGCTCGTCGAGCTCGCCGGGCGCCCGCTGGTGCAGTGGAGCATCGACGCGCTGCTGGAGGCGGCCGGTATCGAGCGGATCGTCGTCGCGCTGCCCCCGGGAGCCGAGCTGCCGCCCGGCGCGAGGGCCGCGCACGGCGTCAGCGCTGTGGAGGGTGGAGCGTCGCGTTCGGACTCCGTGCGCCGCGCGCTAGCCGCGGCGGGGGAGGGGTCGCGGCAGGGAGGGCAGCTGGACCTCGTGCTCGTCCACGACGCCGCCCGCCCGCTGCTGACCGCCGCGCTGGCCGAGTCGGTGATCGCGGCGCTCGCGCGCGATCCGGACGCCGACGCGGCGATCGCCGCGCTGCCGGTCACCGACACCGTCAAGCGCGTGGATCGTCAGGACGCCGTGCGCGAGACGCTCGACCGCAGCGAGCTGTGGGCGGTGCAGACACCCCAGGCGTTCCGCCGCGGGGCGCTCGAACGGGCGCTGGACGTCCCCGTGGAGGAGCTCGCGCGCGCGACCGACGACGCGTGGCTGATCGAGCGCGCCGGCGGGAAGGTGATCGTCGTGCGGGGCAGCGATGAGAACCTCAAGGTGACCACGCCCATGGACCTGCGGGTGGCCGAGCTCCTGCTCGCCGCGCGCGCCGCGGCGGGCGGGGATGCGGGGGCGTCCTCCTGAATCCTGCTTGAATCGCAGCCGTCCACGTGCTCACCGACTACCACCTCCATCTGCGGCCCGACGGCCACGACGCGAGCGTCGCCGACTACCACACGCCGGCGAACGTCGAGCGCTATCGCGCCGCCGCGCAGGAGCGGGGGATCGCCGAGCTGGGGGTCTCGGAACACGTGTATCGCTTCGTGCAGGCGCTCGAGGTCTGGCGACACCCCTTCTGGGAGGCCTACGCGCACGACGACATCGACGAGTACTGCGCGTTCGTGCGCGAGCACACCGACCTGCGGCTGGGCATCGAGGCGGACTTCGTCCCGGGCGCCGAGGACCGCATCGCCAACCTGCTGGACGCGCGCGACTTCGACTACGTCGTCGGCTCCGTGCACTTCATGCGCGACGGCGCCGTCGACATGGACGACTACAGCGTGTGGGATTCGAATCCCACCCACCCGCGCAGCGTCGAGGAGATCTGGGCGCGCTACTTCCAGGAGATCGGCGAGGCCGCGCGCAGCGGCCTGTTCGACATCGCCGCGCACCCCGACCTCGTGAAGTATTGGAGCCCGCCCACTGGCGCCGGCGCCGGCGCCGGGCGGCGCCCGGAAGGCGATCTGCGCCGCTACTACGAGCCCGCCGTCGAGGGGATCGCCGAAGCCGGCATCGCCGTGGAGGTGTCGACCGCGGGGTTGAGGAAGCCCACAGGCGAGCTGTACCCGGCGCGCGCGTTCCTGGAGATGTGCGTGGACGCGGGCGTGCCGGTGGCGCTCTCCAGCGACGCCCACCGCCCCGAGGACGTCGGCGCCGACTACGAGCGCGCGCTCGAGCTGCTCGACGCCGTTGGCGTGCGCGAGCTGTGCGTGTTCGAGGGGCGTGAGCGCCGTCTCGAGCCGATCGGCGCCACGAGCTCCTCGGCGGAGATGCCGCGGCGATGACGCTCGCCGGGATCGGGTTCGACTCGCACCGCCTCGCCAGCGGGCGCAAGCTCGTGATCGGCGGGGTGCACGTCCCCTACGAGCGCGGGCTGGACGGCCACTCCGACGCCGACGTGCTCGCGCACGCCGTGATCGACGCGCTGCTCGGCGCCGCCGGCCTGGGCGACATCGGCGAGCGCTTCCCCGACACCGACGAGCGCTGGCGCGACGCCGACTCGATGCAGCTGCTCGCGAGCGTCGTGCAGAGCGTGCTCGCCGAGGGCCTCGAGATAGAGAACGTGGACTGCACGGTGGTGATGGAGCAGCCGAAGCTCGCGCCGCACCGGCACGCGATCCGCGCGCGGCTGGCCGAGGTGCTCGGCCTGGAGCTCGCGCGCGTGAACGTCAAGGCCAGCACCGGCGAGCGCATGGGGTTCGTCGGTCGCGGCGAGGGCGTTGCGGCGCTCGCTATCGCCGGGCTGCGCCGCGCTGGCTGATATCTGGGCTCGCGGCTGCGGTGGCGCCGAGCGCTAGGGAGACACGCGGCGTCTTTGCGATAGCGTGGGCACGTGGTTCTGTATACCTGTGATGCGGGTAAGTCGGCTGCGATCGTGCACCCGTGCGGCAAGGCCGCGAAGGCGCTTGACGACGCGGGTCATGCCTACGAGTGGCAGAAGGTGAAGGGCGGCTCGCTGAAGCTGTGGACGTGGCCGTCGCGGGCGCGTGACCGCGCGGAGATCGAGCGGTTGAGCGGACAGCGATCGGTGCCGATTCTGGTCATCGACGGGGGCGAGGTGGTCACCGGGTCGGGCAACATCGTGCGCTGGGCACGCGAGCATCAGCCGACGCGATCGGGGTGAGCTCGGGCGCACTGCTGCCGAGCCGGGCAGGCCCGGTGCCCGACCGGCTCACGATCTGGCCCGTGGACGACGGTCGGTATGGGCTCGACGCGACGTTCCATGGCGCCTCCGGCTATCAGCGCGCGCGCCAGCACCAGACGGAGCTGGAACGCGATGGAGTGCCGCACACGTTCCGCCAGGAGCTCGATGGGTCATGGACCCTGCGGTTCGGTCCCCTGCCGGCCGCGGACATCGCGCATGCGCTGTCCGCGTTCGTGTATTGAGATGGACACGCTGCGGCTCATCACGATCCCGATCAGTCACTACTGCGAAAAGGCGCGGTGGGCTCTCGATCGGGTGGAAATGCCCTATCGCGAGGAGCGCCATGTCCAGGGCATCCATCAGCTCGCCGCGAGGCGCGCCGGTGGCGGGGTCACCGTTCCCGTGCTCGTGACGCCCGACGGCGCGATCGGCGAGTCGCAGGAGATTCTCGCGTGGGTCGATCAGCGCACGCCCGCGGAGCATCGGCTGTTTCCCGAGGAGTCCGAGGCGCGCCGCGAGGTCGAGCGCCTGTGCAGGCGTTTCGACGAGGAGCTCGGGCCGAAGGGACGGCGGCTGATGTACGTCCACATGCTCGCCCAGCGCAAGCTTGCCCTGAGTTTCAACAACGAGGGCGTGCCCGTGTGGGAGGACCGCGCGATCCGCTACGGATGGCCGCTGATCGTTCGCTTCGTTCGGCGCGCGCTCGATATCCGTCCGGGGATCGAGATCGAAGACGAGGCTGCGGTCTGGCGCGAGTTCGACTACGTGGCGGAGCTCCTCGCAGACGGCCGTCCGTATTTGTGCGGCGAGCGATTCGGTGCGGCCGACCTGACCTTCGCGGCGCTGTCCGCGTCCGTTCTCGTGCCACCGATATACGGCGTGCCTCTGCCACAGCCCGACGTCCTGGCGCCTCAGACGGCCGCGCTCGTCGAGCGCGCGCGCGAGCACCCGGCCGGGCGCCACGCGCTCGCGCTCATCGCGGAGCAGCGGCTCGAGCCGGTGCTCTGAGCAAAGCCGCGCAGCGGATCGCGGCGGAGATCGTCGCGGCGCTTCCGGGCGACGAGCGGGCCTGAGCGCGCGGTCAGGCGAGCGCCGCGGCCGACGTCTCCCGCTAGGGTTGCGCGGCGATGCGCGAGATCGTTCTGCACGACACGCTCAGCGGCGAGCTCCTGCCGCTGCGTCCGCGCGACCCCGGGCGCGTCGGGATCTACGCGTGCGGGCCGACCGTCTACAGTCGCATCCACATCGGCAACGCGCGTCCGTTCGTCGTCTTCAGCCTGCTCAAGCGCTTCCTCGAACACGAGGGCTACGACGTCGACCTGGTGGTGAACGTCACCGACGTCAACGACAAGATCTACGATGCCGCGCGTCGATCGAATCCCGCCCACCCGCGGCCGAGCGCCGAGCTGGCGGCCGAGATGACCGAGCACTACCGCGCCGACACCGACGGGCTGGGACTGGGGCGCCCCGACCACGAGCCGCTCGCATCGGAGACGATCGGCCCGATCGTCGAGTACATCCAGACGCTGATCGTCGGCGGGCACGCGTACGCGGTGGACGGCGACGTGTACTTCCGTGTGCGCTCGGATAGTGGCTACGGCACGCTCTCGCACCGGCAGCTCGAGAACATGGATCAGGGCGAAGACGCCGCGTCCGACCCCCTGGTGGCACGCAAGGAGGACCCGCTCGACTTCGCGCTGTGGAAGGCGCACAAGCCGGGCGAGGACACCTGCTGGGAGGCGCCCTGGGGCGTGGGCCGGCCGGGCTGGCACATCGAGTGCTCGGCGATGGCCGAGCGGTTCCTGGGCGTCGGCTTCGACATCCACGGCGGCGGCTCCGACCTGATCTTTCCCCACCACGAGAACGAGGCCGCGCAGACGCGCGCCGCCCGCGGCGAGGAGCTGGCGAAGCTGTGGATGCACAACGGGATGATCCAGTTCACCGGCGAGAAGATGGCCAAGTCGGTTGGCAACATCGCGCTGCTGCACGAGGTGCTCGACCAATACGGCGCCGAGGCGGTGGTCATGTATCTGATCTCCGGCCACTATCGCCATCCGCTCGCGTTCTCCCAGGCCGCGCTGGAGCAGGCGCAGGCCAACGTCAAGCGCATCCGCGAGGCCGGGCGGCGACTCTCCCGCGGCGATTCGCCGCCCGAGCTGGAGCGGCTGCGCGACAGGTTCTTCGACGCGCTCGCGCGCGACTTCAACACCGCCGAGGCCGTCGCCGTGCTCAACGAGTGGATCGGCGAGGCGACCGGCTCCGCACGGGACTCGGCGGGCGACGCCCACCTGCGCGAGATGCTCGGCGTGATCGGGCTCGAGTCCCTGCTCGCCGCGGCCGAGCAGGCGCCCGAGCAGGTCCGCGAGCTGGCCGAGCGCCGCGAGCACGCCCGCGGCGAGCGCGACTTCGCGGCGGCCGATCGGCTGCGCGACGAGATCGCGGCGCTGGGCTGGGAGGTCCGCGACGGCCCGGGCGGCTTTGACCTGATCCCGCTGTGATCCTCTACGGCCGCAACCCCGTCAGGGAGGCGCTGCGCGGGCGGCGGGCGGGCAGCGTGGGGGAGGTGTGGGCGACGGCGGGCGCCGCGCGCGAGCCGTGGCTGGCGGGCGTGCCGGTCCGCACGGTCGCCGCCGAGGAGATCGAGCGACGCTGCGGCTCGGACGCGCACCAGGGCCTGTGCGCGGATGCCGGGCCATACCACTACGCGAGCGCCGAGGAGCTGCTGGCGGGCGAGGATCCCCTGCTGGTGGTGCTCGACCAGGTCCAGGACCCGCAGAACCTCGGCTCGATCTGCCGCACCGCCGAGTGCGCGGGCGCGGCCGGCGTGATCATCCCCGAGCGCCGCGCCGCCGAGGTGACGGCCGCCGTGTGCAAGGCCTCGGCCGGAGCCGTCGAGCACCTGCCGGTCGCGCGCGTGCGCAACCTCGCCGACTTCCTCGCCGACGCGCGCAGGGCCGGGTGCTGGTGCTACGGCGCCAGCGCCGACAGCCAGCCGAGCTCCGATCGGTCGGGAGAGCGTACGCCGGTCCCCGCGCCCGTCCCCTACGACGCACCCGACTACGGCGGCTCAGGCGTGGTCCTGGTGCTCGGCAGCGAGGGCGCCGGCCTGCGCCCGCGGGTGGCCAGGGCGTGCGATCAGCTGATCGCGCTGCCGCTGCTCGGGAGGATCGAGTCGCTCGGCGTCAGCGCGGCGGCGGCGGCGATTCTGTACGAGATCTTGCAGAGTCGCCGCTCGGGGTCTTGACAAGGTTCCATAACTGTGTAAGGCTCCGCCGACATAACGCTGAACCTAAGGTTGAGAAAAGCCCAGGTAAAGCGCATTTACATAGCTTTGGCGCCAGGGGAGGAGTGCGCCACTGAGCACGTTTGGGGCCGCCAGGGAGGCGGTCGCCGAAGAAAGGATCTGCTCGTGGCAAGAATCTCTCACAACTCTAACTCTGAACCTAAGGTCGAGGATGTGTTCCTGATCGCCCTGGCGAAGCGCGGCGATCGCAATGCCTACGACCGTCTTGTCAGGCGCTACCACGGATTCGTGCGCCTGAAGGCCTCCTCGTACTTCCTGGCGGGCGGCGACTCCGAAGATCTCATCCAGGAGGGCCTCGTCGGTCTGTACAAGGCGATTCGCGACTTCCGCACGGACCGCGAGTCGAGCTTCCGCAACTTCGCCGAGCTGTGCATCACGCGGCAGATCATCACCGCCGTGAAGACCGCGACGCGCAACAAGCACACGCCGTTGAACCAGTACGTGTCGTTCTCATCGACCCCCGCGGGCACGGGCGACGACGTGCCTACGCTCGACCAGATGCTGCCCGGCCCGAGCGTGCAGGATCCGGTCAACCAGGTGATCTCCTCGGAGGAGCTGCGCTCGCTCGTGGGATGCCTGTCGACCGCGCTGTCCGAGCTCGAGAGCCGTGTGCTCTCGCTCTACCTGGACGGCTACTCCTACGAGCAGGTCGGCAGCCGGCTCTCGTGCGACACCAAGAC